>CAZIXF010000018.1:0-86152 GCA_964543195.1 uncultured Roseivirgaceae bacterium | reverse complement strand
AATAGTAAAAACGGTTTATTTTGAGAATGGTTTATGAATAATCGGGGTTAAATGGCCTCCGATCCCGGTAAAATAATTGAGAGGAGTATAAATGAATTCAAGATATTATTGTACTGAACCCGTCCTTGTAATCTTTATTCCGGATAGTTAGGCTGTTTATTCCCCGAATGCAGTCAGCACAAGGTGGCGGTTTACACCATAATTCCTGAATTCACACAGGTATACACCCTGCCACGTACCTACATTCAATCTTCCTTTGGTTATGGGTATGCTCAGGTGATTTCCCACCAGGGTAGTTTTTATATGCGCCGGCATATCATCCGGGCCTTCATAATTATGCCTGAAATAGGGTGCATTTTCAGGTATCATTTTTTTAAAATGGGATTCCATATCCTGCCTGACGGTAGGGTCTGCATTTTCGTTCATGGTCAGGCCCGCAGAGGTATGTTTGATTAAAATATGGATGATACCTTTTTCAATCTGTTTCAACTCCACAAATTCTTCCTGAATATGATCAGTGATAATATGAAAACCTCTTCTGAAACGTGGCAGAATAATTTCTTTCTGAAAAAATTTCATGGTATTTATTTTAAAAATTCAATGGCTCCAATATCGGGTAAGGAGTCACGTTCGAATCCAAACAGGTCAGTTTCAATTTCTGAGCTTCCGGCTCCATCCACAGCTACGGAAACTGAATCAGGAGTATAGTCATAGGAAGCGAAATCAGCAAATCCCATGTTTTCGGGATTTACATAATTATCTTCTTCCCTGAAATAATTTAACGTGGATTTTAATATACAGTTTTGAGATTCTACAGAAAAAACGACCCCGTCGAGTTCATTCAAATCAATTTCTTCTGTTTTTGGACCCCAGATGATCGAATTATTCATTTTAACATTCAGGTCGGCAGCCAATACCTGATCGTTTTGCAGTATTATATGATTGGTAAAAATAACCGATCCCCCCTGGTTTAAACCTGAATGGGCAAAATTGGCCAAGGTGCAGTGGTTATATCTGTAATAGCCACCAGCCAGATTAGCCAGGTTGAATCCGGCCGTAGAATTGATCAGGGTGTTTTCCATGAACACGTCGGATGAATAGGCTATCAATCCTCCTCTCGTGGTATTTTCAATGCGCGTGTTCTTTACAACCACATCGGGAATGGTATCGTTATCGGGGGTCCCAACCCGTAATCCGGTATGACTGTTTCTGATATCGGCGTACCGGATGAGATTGTTTTTACTTCCTTCAAGAAAATAGATCCCCTCCCATTGGCCCGGCACATTTTCATAGCCTTCATCCAGTCTTCCGTTCCTGAAAAGTACCCGTTCATCAGGAGATCCTGAAACAGTCAGGGTGCCCTTCACAAATAATCCGGCGCCCGGGTCAAAAAATACCCGTGTGCCCTTTTCGATGGTCAATGTGTTCAGTGAATCCACAAGCACCAGTGAAGTCAGGTAATAGGGTTTTTCATCAGTCCAGATCTCACCGTCATCCAGTATCACATCACCCAGAAAATGGGCATTCTGTCCCCAGCTTCTGAGCTTTACATCCCGGATACGGTCATGTGTATCGAAAACGATCGAATCTTTCACAATAAAAGGTAAATTCTCATCGGTAGGGTCGATGGTAACCGTGATCAGGATGAGTAATGAATCGTTGCCAAGAATGATCTCATTATCAAATTCAGGTCCGGTGATCCCGCCGACCGTGATCTCGAATTCGGATTGTCCTTTTTCACCCAGATAAATCCGGTCTATCTTTATGGCTTTGGTGTTATGGTTATAGACATGTAATCGTTTGGAGATGCTTCCAAGGGAGGTAAAAACCGTATCGAACGATACCGTGTCTTTTGAAAAACTTACAGGTAAAGACGGATTATCCGTAATTATCTCTTCCTCCGGCCGGCAGGATAAAAAAGTAATTGAGAACAGTATCAGTAATAAGAAACAGCGATACAAGATTATTTTTCTAAATTTCCCTCTTTCAGCTTTTCTGCATGTTCGGCAATGCGCAGTTGTTCAATAAAGTCATCTATATCACCGTTCACTACATCTTCAAGGTTATAAACCGAATAATTGATCCGGTGATCCGTTACCCGGCTTTGCGGATAATTATAAGTTCTGATCTTGTCGGAACGGTCACCGCTGCCGACCATGGATTTGCGTTTTTCGCCCACCTCTTCATTATGCTTTTTCACTTCCATTTCATACAGGCGTGAACGAAGTACTTTTAGTGCTTTTTCGAGGTTTTTAATCTGTGATTTTTCATCCTGGCATGTCACCACAAGTCCGGTAGGGGCATGGGTTAACCGTACGGCGGAATAGGTGGTGTTCACAGACTGTCCTCCCGGCCCCGAGGAGCAGAAGGTATCTTTTCTCACATCATTCATGTCCACTTCCACTTCCACATCTTCCATTTCCGGTAATACGGCCACGCTGGCAGCGGAAGTATGTACCCTTCCCTGTGTTTCGGTAACCGGTACACGCTGGACGCGGTGTACTCCCGATTCGAATTTTAATTTTCCGTACACATCCTTTCCGCTGACGGTACTGATGATTTCCTTATATCCGCCGGCTGTTCCTTCGGTCAGGTCCAGTATGTTGAGTTTCCAGCTCATTTTTTCACAGAATCGCTGATACATCCGGAAGAGATCACCGGCAAAGATGGCGGCTTCATCCCCACCGGTGCCTGCTCTGATCTCAAGGATGGCATTTTTACTGTCGTTCGGATCTTTGGGGATCAGCATTTGTTTGAGTTCCTCCTCCAGTTTTTCTTCCTGAGGATAGAGCTTCTCCAGTTCACTCTTTGCCATTTCCCGGAATTCGGCATCTTTCTCAGTTTCCAGCAGGGTTTTGGCGCCCTTTATTTCATCGATTATCTTTTTGTAGCGGTCATATTTTTTTACGATGGCCTCCAGTTCTTTGTACTCCTTACTCAACCGGGTATATTTCTTCATATCGGCCATCGCATCCGGTCTGATGAGGAGTTCACCCACTTCCCTGAACCGGGATTTGATAGCTTCCAGTTTATCAATCATATCCTTAATACTTTGCGTACAAAGTTAATACAAGTGCCCCGTATTTCAATAACGAAATGCCATCAGGCTAATGTAATTTCCTCTCCCTGACGGTTAAGGAATTTATACTCCGTAATACCCATTGAAGTATCTTCAACCAGATTGACCCATTTCTGATATTTCATAAACCAGCGCACCTGTCGCGATACCAGTCCCTGTCTGAAATAGGCATAAAGATAAGGATGAAGGGCTATGGTCAGTGACCGCTCGTTCTGTTTGGTAAGTATGTATTCCAGGTTTTTTTCGATCGTATCCGAGATCAGAATGGAAGCCGAAATCTTTCCGGTTCCATTACAGGTAGGACAGATCTCCTGGGTTGAAATGTTCAATTCCGGCCTCACCCGCTGCCGGGTAATCTGCATCAGTCCGAAACGGGACAGGGGCAAAATCGTAAATTTGGACCGGTCATCTTTCATTTCAGCTTTTACCCTGTCGTAGACCTTTTTACGGTTTTCTGACCGGCGCATGTCGATAAAGTCGATCACAATGATCCCCCCCATATCTCTCAGCCGTAATTGCCGGGCAATCTCGGCTGCCGCTTCCAGATTTACATTCAATGCGGTTTTTTCCTGGTTGGATTCCACGTTTGACTTATTTCCACTGTTCACATCGATTACATGGAGCGCCTCGGTATGTTCGATCACGATGTATCCCCCGCTGGGGAGGCTCACCGATTTACCAAACAGGGTTTTAAGCTGCTTTTCAATGCCATGGTTTTCAAAAATCTTCGATTTGCCATTGTACAGCCTTACAATTTTTTCTTTATCCGGAGCGATTTTCCGGATATAGGATTTTATCTCGTTATAAATCGATGTGGAATCCACTTCAACGGTATCGAAGGATTCATTGAGAATATCCCTTAATAAGGTCGAGACCTTACTTACTTCACCGATAATTTTGGTTCTGGGTTTGGCCTTTTTCAAGGTGCGAATTCCCTCACGCCAGGTTTCGAACAAGTTGTTCAGATCATTGTCCAGTTCGGCAACATCTTTGTTCTGAGCAACGGTGCGAATAATAATACCAAAATTATCAGGCTTGATCGAATTGATCAGGCGGAGCAACCTTTTTCGTTCTTCGCTGCTGTCAATTTTTTTGGAAACATTAACAGCATTGGAAAAAGGTACCATAACAAGATATCTACCTGCAATAGATATCTCACAGGATAGTCGGGGCCCTTTAGTAGAGATTGGTTCTTTAACGATCTGAACCAAAATACGTTGGTTTTTTGAAAGAACTTGCGAGATCTTGCCGGATTTATGGATATCCGGCTCATTTTTGAATTTTGATAATTTCGCCGAAGTATTCTTACGCGTCAGGGCAAATTTGGTGAATTTATTCAGTGATTTCACCTGGGGCCCCAGATCAAGGTAATGTAGAAATGCATCTTTTTCATATCCAATGTCAATGAATGCTGCATTCAAACCGGGGACCACTTTTTTTACTATTCCAAGGTAAATGTCCCCTACCTTGAAGCGGTTAGAATCTTCTTCAAAATGAAATTCAACAAGATCTTTATCTTTCAATAGGGCTATCCGACATCCTTGATCTGTTTCATTAACAATAAGATTAGTACTCAAGGTTTGTCTGTTTTTTTTAATACCCTATTAAAGAAGAAAATCTTTTTATGATTTCTTCTTATGTCTGTTTTTTCTCAGACGCTTTTTCCTTTTATGCGTCGCAATTTTATGTCTTTTTCTTTTTCTACCACATGGCATAATCTAAATGTGTTTAAATTTTTTTATAAATTTTTTTAATTTAATTCCTGTAAATATCCTTCAGCAGTGGCAATCACTGCAGGATCATCCTCAAGACTTTTAACCAGCTCGAACTGTTTCCGGGCCAGTTGTTTTTCACCCAATTCAAAATAGGATAATCCAAGATAAAACTGGCCCTGAATATTCTCTGGATTTATGGAAACCAGTTTCTCGAAATATTCCCTGGCCCGTTCGTATTGTCCTGATTGTATGGAAAGTATTCCAAGATTGTTTAATGCCATTTCATTATCCGGATCTTCCTCCAGGATCTGTCGTAACATCGTGATCCCCTGCATGGGATTTGCCGATGAAACGTAAGTCATGGCAATCTTATTACGTATTTCAAGCCGTTCAGGTTGTTGTTCGAGTACTAATTCATAAAAATGCCTGGCTTTCTGGCCCATAGTACTGGCTTTTTGGCGGTCCATGGCAAAAGTAAACGCTTCATAATAGGCATTGCCCGCTTCTTCCAGGTTATACACTTCGGTCCGTTCAGTGGCGATATATTCCAGATATCTGGCTGCACTATCGAACTTGTTATGTGACTGGAAAAGGGCCGCCATGGAATCGGCATAAGCTATCCGGGCTTCACCCAAACCGCTGTAAAAAGATTCACGTAATTTATCCAGTTTTTTCCGGTCTTCAGCCGACATTTCCTTTTGATGCTGATCGATGGCAGAGGATTCCTTCTCCTCCAATTCTGAAGAAGTCGGCTCCTGCCCTCCGTTTATGGAGAATCCGGGTTCATTGTCTACCACGATTTTGGGTAAACTGAATAGTACGGCAATCAGTATTACTGATGCGACAACAAGTATTATCCTGTATTTCAGCATTCGATGTAACGGATTGTGTTATCCGTTTCCGGAGATCATGAATTGTTGAGTTTGACCTTATCGCTGTTCTTTATTTTTTCAATAAACACCTTGGAAGGTTTGAAGCTGGGCACAAAATGCTCATCAATTACGATCGCTGTGTTTTTTGAAATGTTTCTGGCCACTTTTTTAGCCCGCTTTTTATTTATAAAACTGCCAAAACCACGGACGTAGATATTCTCTCCATCGGCCATGGAATTTTTAACTACACTGAACAACGCTTCAACGGTTGCTTGCACGTCGGCTTTATCTATGCCTGTCTGCTCTGATATCTTGGAAATTACTTCAGCTTTTGTCACAATCCTAAATGTTTATAAAATTTTGTAATTAGTTAATAGTCAAATATTTTAGAGTCACAAAAATATGTTTTGCTTATCATTAATGAAAATAAAACCGGAACAAAATTATTACATCTTCAATTAAATATTCAGTTTATAACTTATTAATCAATTGAATAAAGCATTATTAAATAGCCGATTACTGCAATGGTATAAAAAAAATTACCGCAGGCTTCCATGGCGGAATACAAGCGATCCCTATAGAATCTGGCTTTCAGAAATAATTCTCCAGCAGACACGGGTTGCCCAGGGACTGCCATATTATGAGAAATTCGTCAGACAATTTCCCTCAATAAGGGATCTGGCGGAAGCAAGTGAAGAAAAAATATTGAGATCGTGGCAGGGTCTGGGTTATTACACGCGGGCCACTAACATGCATCGATGTGCCCGTATCATTGTAACAGCGTATAATGGAAAATTTCCTGATTCTTTTGAGGAGCTGACCCGTCTTCCGGGTATTGGGACTTATACGGCGGCTGCCATCGCTTCCATGGCTTTCAGGGCGCCGGTAGCCGTGGTCGATGGGAATGTTTTCCGGGTGTTTTCCAGGCTTTTCGGCATTTTCGAAAATATTCATTCCGTCAGTGGTAAAAAAACGATCCGGAAACTGGCAGAGCGGTATATCCATGAGCACGACCCCGGCACCTTTAACCAGGCCATGATGGAATTTGGTGCACTGGTCTGCACTCCGAAAAAACCGGGATGTGATCAATGTCCATTTAATGAACACTGTTTTGCTTTCAGAAATGGCAAACAACTGGTTTTACCGGTAAGTGTACGGACTAAAAAAAGCCGGTTGAGGTATTTTAATTATTTTATTGTGCGGGAAAGGGATACGGGGAAATATTTTATGGTAAAAAGGGATGATAAGGATATATGGAAAGGTTTATATGAGTTTCTCCTGGTCGAGTCCCCGGGCAACAAAACGAATAACCGCGGCCGGGAAATGTTACCGGGACTAACCGAAGAAGATTACGAATGGACCGGAGTAGAAAAAAAACATGTGCTGACCCATCAGGTTATAATGGCCCGGTTTTATCATCTTGATAAGGAAAATATCCCCGTTAATATCAGAAGCTCGGTCTTAAGGAAAGGTGAATTTTTTACCCCCGGCAGAATACGTTCCCTGCCCAAACCCATATTGATTGAGAAGTATTTGAAGGAAGAGATTTTTTAATTAACTTTGTTGAAATAAATGTTCAATCAGTAAATGTTAAAATTATGAATGGAGTTAACAAGGTAATTTTAATCGGGAATTTAGGTTCAGATCCCGAGATCAGGCATTTGCCCAGCGGTTCTGTTGTTGCCAATTTTAATATCGCCACTACTGAAACCTATACGAATAAGGAAGGGGAAAGAGTGGACCAGACCGAGTGGCACAGGATCGAATTATGGGAAGGTTTGGCCAGGATAGCAGAGCAATACCTTAAGAAAGGACGTCAGGTTTATATTGAGGGAAAGCTCAAAACAGATACATGGCAGGATAATGAGGGGAACAAACGCTCCACCACCAAGATCCGGGGTTTTAATATGACCTTACTGGGTGGCAGGCCCTCTTCAGAAGAATCCTATTCTTCACCTGCACAGGAATCATCGAATACCGGGAAGGAAAGCAATGACCCGGTTGACTTGCCGGAAGAATCCGATGATCTCCCATTTTAGGATTAAATTTTAACGAATTTGGACGACCCATATCCGAGTAGTTTCCTGTTTATCCTTCTTCAAAGCGATGTGATCACTTTTTACGTATTAAGCGGCGTGATCCTTGCTGTATTATTGCTTCTTTCAGCACTTGTTTCGGGTTCGGAAGTAGCTTTTTTTTCTCTTACCCGTCAACAGATCGCCTATTGCAGAAAGAGCATGCATAAATCGGAGCGTCTTATTTATCAATTGATTAAAGATCCCAAAAAACTTCTGGCTACCATTCTGATACTCAATAATTTTATCAATATATCTATTGTCACCCTGGCTACATTCATTACCTGGCGGATCGTGGGTACCAATACACTGGAAGGAGTTGTTATTATCATACTCACGAGCATCACTACTTTTGCTATTGTATTCTTTGGTGAAGTGATCCCGAAAGTATATGCCAGTCCCAACAGTTTGCAGTTTGCTAAAGCTACCGCCCGTCTCCTGAATTTTGCCGATTCAATATTCAAACCATTAGCCTGGTTTCTGATGAACATAAGCAATATCATAGAAAAAAGAATTGAGAAAAAAGATTACCAGGTTTCAAAAGATGAACTGCATAAGGCTTTGGAGTTAACGGCCGGGGGAACAACCACCGATGAAGAAAAGGAAATCCTCAAGGGCATCGTAAATTTCGGTACCCTTACTGTAAAACAGGTAATGAGGTCCAGAATGGATATTACCGCCATTGATGTGGCGACCAATTTTCATGACCTCATGGACAAGATTAACAAATCCGGATACTCAAGGATCCCGATCTATCGTGAGACCATTGACAGGATAGAAGGCATACTTTACATCAAAGACCTGCTTCCTTACCTGGACAGGGATGAAAATTTTAAATGGCACACCCTTTTGCGCCCCGGATATTTTGTGCCGGAAAATAAAAAGATCGATTCGTTATTAAAGGATTTCCAGGAAAAACGGGTCCATATGGCCATCGTGGTGGATGAATACGGGGGAACTTCCGGGTTGATCACCCTGGAAGATATCATCGAAGAGATTGTGGGTGAGATAAGGGATGAGTTTGATGAAGATGAAATTCCGTTTAACAAACTTGACGAAAATACGTATATTTTCGAAGGACGTACCTCTCTGAATGATTTCTGTAAAATCATCGGGATCGATCCGATCATTTTTGAGGAGGTTAAAGGAGAAAGCGAATCGATTGGAGGGTTGTTATTGGAATTGAATGCAAAATTACCCCGGGTTGGTGAAAAAATCGAATACAAAAATTTTGTTTTTACCGTTGTAGCAGTAGATAACAGAAGGATAAAAAGGGTACGGGTATTTATTAAAAATCCATTTATCCAGACCAAGTAAATAAGATTAGACAGATAGGATACTGTGTTTAAAAGAATATTGATCGTAGTGTTTATAAGCGGGTTAATGGGGCAATGTTCCCAGCATTATATGCCTAAACCAAAAGGATACAACCGCATTGAATTGCCCGAACACGAATACGTCGGTCTGCCGGATACGCTGCCATATTCATTTGAAATATCAAAACTTTCAAGGATAAGTACGGATACATCCTGGATATTTATGAAACAGATACAGGAAGAGATCAGTCCGGGCAAAGAGGTGAGTAATGAACGTTTCTGGATCGATCTCGAGTATGATACCCTTGGTGCCAACATCCAGGTTACCTATAAACCTATCAGGGGCCGGGATGACCTGATGAAAGAATATTTCAAGGATGCATACAAGCTTACCTCACACCATCAGATAAAGGCCTATGCCATCGATGAAACCATAATAAAAACGAAAAATGGGCACACGGCCACTATTGCCGAGATCAGCGGAGAGGTTCCCAGTCAAATACAGTTCGTTTCCACCGATTCAACCCGTCATTTTTTACGGGGAGCCCTGTATTTCAAAACCGCATCCAAAAACGATTCACTCGCTCCCGTGATCAATTATATAAAGAGGGATATCGTGCATTTATTGAATACACTGGAATGGAAGAATAATTGATCCATGAATTTTTCCGGAAGGTTATCTTTGTGTTTTCTTTGAAACTTCCTCCTTATTTCACCTATCATTTTGTTGGATGCCAAAAGCAGGATAGTTATTTTACGCCAATTACCGGATTATGGCAGGATTTTTTGATACAAAAATCGAATTTCTCAAAGGGGTGGGCCCGCAGAAATCCGCATTGCTGAATAAAGAACTGGGTATTTATACTTTTGGAGACCTTATACAGCATTTTCCTTTTCGCTATGAAGACCGTACCCGGATCCATAAGGTAAGTGAACTGAATGCATCCATGCCCTATATTCAGCTGAAAGGTCATGTCAGGACGTATGAACTGACCGGCAAGCGGTACCGTCAAAGACTTGTCGCTTATTTTTATGACGATTCTGGAGAAATTGAGCTCATTTGGTTTCAGGGAGCAAAATGGGTGATAAAAAAACTCAGCCCCAAAACCGAATACCTGGTTTTCGGCAAACCGGGCTTATTCGGTAATAAATTATATATTCCCCATCCCGAAATGGAATCCTACGATCCGGCCAACGATCAGAATCTCCATTTTCATCCGGTATATCCGGCTACGGAAAAACTGAAAGCCAAATTTCTCGACAGTAAAGGGATCTCCAGGTTACAAAAGGAATTGCTCGCCAAAGCACTTTCCCATATAAGGGAGACCCTGCCCGGTGAGATCATTGGTCAGTATAAATTGCTGGATAAAAAAACCGCTTATCGACAGATCCATTTTCCGGAAAGCCATGAACTGCTTACCAGGGCACAATACCGGTTGAAGTTCGAGGAGTTTTTTTATGTACAGTTACGGTTACTGAAACTCAAACTGGCAAGAATAGAAAAATTCCCCGGCCAGATGTTCAGCAATACAGGACTGCTGAATGAATTTTACCATAATCATATGCCATTTGAACTTACCGGGGCGCAGAAAAGGGTGATTCGTGAAATATTCAACGACATGAAATCCGGGAGACAGATGAACCGTCTTCTGCAGGGCGATGTGGGATCTGGAAAAACCATTGTGGCGTTTGTCACCATGCTTCTGGCTATTGGAAGCGATACCCAGTCAGCCATGATGGCTCCCACGGAAATACTAGCCGAACAGCATTTTCAGGGGCTGAAGCATTATGCTGACCTGCTCGACCTCAAAATTGATATTCTCACCGGATCAACAAAGAAATCCAGGAGAAAGGAGATCCTGGAAAATCTCAAACAGGGAAACCTCCATATTATTGTAGGGACCCATGCGCTGCTGGAACCGGACGTGAGGTTCAGCAATCTTGGTCTCGCCATCACTGACGAACAACATCGTTTTGGGGTGGCTCAACGGGCAAGGCTTTGGAAAAAGAATCCTGAAATCTTTCCACACGTGCTGGTAATGACAGCCACCCCCATTCCAAGGACCCTGGCCCTGACCCTGTATGGTGACCTGGATGTTTCAGTCATTGATGAGCTTCCATCGGGCCGGAAACCTGTAAAGACCATAATAGGAACTGACCGGAAGAGATTGAAGTTATTTGGTTTTGTACGTGAGCAGATCAAAACCGGCCGCCAGGTTTATGTGGTATATCCTTTGATCGAAGAATCGGCCAAACTCGATCTTAAACATGTAATGGACGGATATGAGAGTCTTCAACGGGCCTTTCCCGAATTCCAGTTGAGTATCGTTCACGGTAAGATGAAGTCAGCCGATAAAGAATATGAAATGAAGCGGTTCATCCGAAAGGAAACCCCAATACTGGTTTCTACCACAGTGATAGAAGTAGGCGTGGACGTGCCGAATGCCACGGTAATGATCATTGAAAATGCCGAAAGGTTCGGACTGGCACAGCTGCACCAGCTTCGTGGCCGTGTAGGAAGAGGGGCCGATCAATCGTATTGTGTGCTTATGTGCGGTGAAAAACTGAGCAATGAAGCCCGGGTACGGCTGGAAACCATGGTTCGGACGAACAATGGATTTGAGATTGCCGACACCGACCTTACCCTGAGAGGGCCGGGTGACCTGATGGGAACTCAGCAAAGCGGCGTGCTCGATCTTCTGATAGCCGACCTGGGAAAGGATGGAAAAATACTCCAGGTGGCTCGTCATGCAGCCAAAGAATTACTGGCTGAAGACCCGGGTCTTGAACTACCAAAGAACCGGAACATTAAAGTGCATATCAATTCAATTGACCAGAAAAAAATAAACTGGAGCCGGATAAGCTGAAAGGACTACATGGTGGTGTCTTTCAATAATTTATCATCGTGTTTAGGGTAATCCGTCATGAAATGGCATCCTCTCGATTCGTTTCTCCGCAAAGCGGAGGTGATGATAAGATGAGCGATGGCCGATAGATTTCTCAATTCAAGCAATTCAGATGAGATCTTTGTTCGCTGATAATAATTCTCAGTTTCCTCATAAATCAATTTAATCCTTCTCGAAGCTCTTTGCAGAGTTTGCTTTGACCTTACAATCCCTACATAATCCCACATCAGGCTTTGGATCTGTTTCAGATTATGTCTTATCAGAACCCATTCCTCTTCATTCAAAACACCCGTTTCGTCCCAATCAGGGATATTGACCTGGGCGAAATTCCTTGCTTTTTTTGTTTTGATCTTTTCGGTAGCCCTGTAACTGAACACCAGGGCTTCCAGCAAACTATTGCTGGCCAGACGGTTTGCACCGTGTACCCCGGTATGGGCCGTTTCACCCACCGCATAGAGATTCTGCATGGAGGTTTGGCCGTTCAAAGAGGTCATGATCCCTCCACAGACATAATGGGCAGCAGGCACCACCGGTATGGGTTCTGTGGTGATGTCAAGATTCATTTCCCGGAGACAGTGATCGTAGATCTTCGGGAAGTTTTGCCGTACCTTATCCGCATCGATGTGGGTTATGTCGAGTAGCATATGATCTTCTCTCCTTTTTTTCATTTCCGAGTCGATAACACGGGCCACGATATCCCTTGGGGCCAGTTCACCACGTTTATCGTATCTTTTTACAAAAGCTTCACCGTCCATATTTCTCAGGATACCACCGAATCCCCTGAGCGCTTCCGAGATCAGGAAAAGCCTTCTGGCCGGGTGATAAAGGGCTGTAGGATGGAACTGGATAAATTCCATGTTGGCGATCCGGACACCGGCACGAAAGGCCATGGATAATCCGTCTCCGGTGGCACTTTCCGGGTTGGTCGAGTACAGGTATACCCGTGATGCCCCGCCGGAAGCCAGAATGGTATACCCCGACTGGAAAACATAAACCTCCTTCTTTTCTTTAGAGAATACGTAGGCACCAAAACAGATATTAAATGCAGCCTGAAGATTACCCAGTGCATGATGTTCGGTGATCAGTTCTATGGCATAATGATCTTCAAAAAAATGTATATTCGGATGGTTCCGGGCCCTTTGAAGCAACACATTCTGGATCTCGGCACCGGTAAAATCCTTTACATGAAAGATCCTGTTTACAGAATGACCACCCTCACGGGCAAGGTCATAGGTAGAATTATCAGAATTTCTGGAGAAATCAACACCCCATTCGATCAGGTCTTTTATTCTCTCTGGCCCCTCTTTAACCATGGCTTCCACGGCATCATAATGACATAAACCCGCCCCTGCGATCAGGGTATCTTCGATGTGGGATTCAAAACTGTCTTTCCCGGTATATACAGAAGCCACTCCTCCCTGAGCATAATTGGTATTGGTTTCTCCAAGGGATGTTTTGGAAATAACATTTACACTGCCATGATCAGCGATATTCAGGGCAAAATTCAAACCGGCTATACCGGCACCTATTACGAGATAATCTGATGTATACCGGTTCAAAACATCAGGCATTTATTTTTTCAGAAACCTCAAGCATCTTTTCTATAGGTAACCTCGCCCTGTCCATAAGCTGACTGTCCAGGTTTATCTCCGGTTTCTCGAATTTCAATGTCAGATACAGCTTCTCCAGTGTATTGAGCTTCATATATGTGCAGTCATTACATCCACAGGTAGCATCAACAGAAGGAGCAGGGATGAATATTTTACCGGGAGATGATTTTTTCATCTGATGGAGTATACCGCTTTCGGTAGCTACAATATACCGGTTAGCCTCATCTTTCTTCGTAAAGTTCAGTAAGGCAGTGGTAGATCCGATAAAATCTGCAATGATCAACAAGGGTTTTTCGCATTCCGGATGGGCTATGAATTTGGCATCGGGATATTTTTCCTTCAGATCGAGGATCTTTTCAAGTGAGTATTGCTCGTGTACCATACAGGCTCCATCCCATAAGACCATATTGCGACCTGAAAGACTGTTGATGTAATTGCCCAGATTTTTATCCGGTGCGAAAATCAGCTTTTCATTCTCCGGGAAACTTTCTACGATCCTTACGGCATTCGAGGAGGTACATATAATATCCGACATGGCTTTGATGTCTGCTGTACAATTGATATAGCTGATCACCTTATGATCCGGATATCGTTTTTTAAATTCGGCAAAGGCTTCGGGCGGTGCACTTTCAGCCAGTGAGCAGGATGCCTTGATATCGGGGATAAGCACCTTTTTTTCAGGATTCAGAATTTTGGCGGTTTCCGCCATAAAATGAACGCCCAGAAAGACGATGATATCCGCATCGGTGGACTTGGCTTTCTGGGAAAGCCCCAGGCTGTCGCCTACGTAATCGGAAATGTCCTGTAATTCAGGTGTAATATAAAAATGACCGAGAATTATGACATTTTTGTCCTCTTTCAGTTTCTGGATCTCTCCGGGAAGATCAAGATCCCGGGTTAGCGGTAGATCTATGTATCCTTTTTCCAGTATCGTTTTATCAAGATTCATCAGCAGTATGAAATTTTATATTCAAAGTTAACATTTCCTATTGTGATACGATTTATTTATAAAGAAGTTTTACTGCATAAAAAAAAGTAAGCCGGCTCTTCATCGCAGGATTATTACGGGGATAAGATGGGGAATTTTTGAAAGGGCAAATGCCCAGAAAATAGCGCTTATCAGCATATAACTGAGGATCTTCTTTTTTGATCCGCCAAAGGCATTGACCAGTAAGGTGCCCACTACGGGTGATAATATGACAGGAGTAAGAAAAGATACCCCAAACAAACCGTATTTTTTCCAGAACACTACAAATCTTCTGTTTCGCTTGGTAAAAAGTTTTTTATCCCGCCTGAACACGCTGTTTAACCAGTTTCGAAACTGAGGGCCGAACAGCGAAATCACCAGTACGGTGGTCATCATGCCCAGGATGGTAAGTATAAAGGTTTCAAAAAAGGTAAGCCCCATGGCTGCACCAATTGTCGGGCCCCCAATAAATTTTAACATACTTACCACATAGACAGTCAGATACTTTCCCAGTCCAGATAAAAACGTCTCTACCATACCACCGTATACGTGTAATAGATATATATCATTAACAATATCATACCATCGATCCTTCCAAGTTGTCTGCGAGACAACATCAACGGCAAAATGATCAGTGTGATACCCAGCATCCAGATCATATCAGTATTCAGGATCACATCACTAACCTTTATTTCCTTAATGATACTGGTGATACCGAGTATTGAAAGTATATTGAATATATTAGAGCCCATCAGGTTTCCCAGGGCGAGGTCAGTTTCCTTCTTAAATGATGCTACACTCGATGTCACCAGTTCAGGTAAACTGGTGCCCAGTGCAAGTACTGTAATTCCGATTATTCGTTCTTCAATACCAAGTTGAATAGCAAGATCCTGAGCGCCTCCAACAAACCATTCAGCGCCAATATATAAACCCGCCGAACCTATAGCTATATACGTAAGATCTTTTAAAAGGGTATTGGGTGTTTCAGGCAGGTCAAAATCCGCTTCAAGTTCCCTGGCAATTTTTATATCCTTCCTGGATTTCCATAAAACAAATGAAAGATAAGTGACCAGTATGGCAACAAAAATATATCCTTCATAGGAATCGACATAACCCTCTCTGACGAGAAGATATAATAGCAGTGAACTGCCCATGGTCATGGGCCAGTCGATATTGATGCTGTTTTTCTGAACATAGATCGGGGATATAATAGCGGTAATGCCCAGTACCAGGGCCAGGTTGCATATGTTTGAGCCGATCACGTTGCCCATGGCCAGATCGGGACTCCCGGAAAGCGCAGACTTGATGCTGATCAGTAGTTCAGGCGCCGAGGTGCCAAAGGATACTATGGTTAATCCGACTACCAGCGGAGATATGTTAAACCTCAATGCTATGCTGGAAGCTCCCTTTACCAGGAAATCCCCACCCAGTATCAGTACAATCAGGCCAACAATTAATAATAAAATATTTACCAGCATTCTTTCAGATGTTCAAATCTACTATTATTTTTTTTCACCATAACATAAGTCGCCTGCATCTCCTAAACCGGGTACTATGTAAGATTTCTCATTAAGTTCCGGATCCATATCCCCGAACCAGAATTGTACAGGTTGATTAATTGATTTATTGAGAAACTTGTAACCGGGTTCGGCAGCAATCAGAGAGGCGATATGGATCATTTTAGGTTTTCCTGTTTCCGCAAGATAATCGAGTACCTTGAGTACGGAGCGACCGGTGGCCAGCATAGGATCAATGATAATCACCTCTCTGTCCGATATATCGCCAATTGCCTTATATCCCATTTTGATGTCAAAATGCATATTTTCATCATACTGGGTACGAAACGATCCGATGAATCCACTGTCTGCCCGGTCGAAGTAATCTATGAAACCCTCGTAAAAAGGGAGCCCTGCCCTTAGGATCGTGATCAGGTAAGGCTGTGTCCGGATCACAGACGCACGGATTTCTCCAAGGATGGTGTTAACGGGTTTTTTTTTGTAATTGAGATTTCTGGAAATTTCATAGGCCAGGATCGAACCGATCCGTTTCATGTTCTTCCGAAAACGCATCGAATCCTGTTGTATGCTTTTATCTCTTAACTCCGCCAGATAATCATTGGCCACAGAATTTTGCCCGGTAAGTATAAATAATGACAATTATTTAAGATTTTTAAAATTTTAATTTATATATATTCCTGAATAAAATTTAATCTTTCATAGAAAAAATTAAAGTAAGGAAATTTACATTTAATATTTGCTCTAAAATTAAAAAAAACACGTATAGCAATAAATGAATTGGTCATTATTAAATAATCTATGTGAAATTATTTCTCCAAGCGGAAATGAAGGGAACATGAAAGCCTTTCTGCTTGAATATATAAGAAATAACAAGAAAAAGTGGAAAGTTACTCCTGAGATAATCAACGATGCATCCACGCAGGATTGTCTGGGATTGGTTTTCGGCGAACCATCTGTTGCAATAATGGCCCATATGGATACAGTTGGTTTTATGGTGAGGTATCAGAATCAGCTACTTCCTGTGGGGAGCCCTGATGTGGATAAAAATACCATAATAACGGGTGAAGATCGTCTGGGGCCGATTGATTGCGGCATTAGTATAGATAAGAGTATAGATAATGGATACCGGATTTATTATGATTTCCTGCGGGGTATCGAAACAGGGACCCTGCTGGCCTATAAACCCGATTTTCACCTCAGCGGGAACTATATTCTTTCTCCTGGTCTGGATAACCGGGTGGGCATATGGAATGCGCTTCAGCTGGCTGAAGACCTTAAAAACGGCCTGATCCTGTTTACCTGCATGGAAGAGCAGGGGGGTGGGACTGTATCTTTCCTGACCCGGATGATATATGAAGAGTATAAGATAACCAGGGTGTTGATTTCCGATGTTACCTGGGCCAGTGATGGTGTAATACCGGGTAAGGGCGTGGTGATATCGTTGAAAGATCATTATATTCCAAGAAGATCGTTTACCGATCAGGTAATCCATGTAGCCCGGTTAAACAGTATCAATTACCAGATAGAGGTGGAAGGCACCGGATCAAGTGACGGAGGAGAAATTCAGCGTTCACCCTACCCGGTAGACTGGTGCTTTATCGGTCCTCCCGTTTTGAACGTTCATACTAAACTGGAAAAAGTCCATACCGGAGATGTACTGAATATGAAGAAATTATATTCCTGCCTGATGAAAGAACTTTAACTCAATATCCACTTAGCTTCACGATTTATTAAATCTGATCGGCATATGGGTTATCTTTGCAGTCTTTAAGGATTGAGACCATAATCATTCATTATGAAGATTCTTGACCATGAGTTTAAGCTGTATATCGGCAGCCGAGAGATTGAAAAAGAGATAGACCGGATTGCAGGGGATATCAACAGGGATTATCGGGGGAAGGATCCTCTTTTTATAGGGATACTGAATGGAGCTTTCATTTTTGCAGCCGATCTTATCCGGAAGATAACGCTTCCTTCTGAGATATCCTTTTTAAAGGTTTCATCCTACGAAATGATGCAAAGTTCAGAAAAAATCAAGGAACTGATAGGTCTCGATCAGGATATTGAAGGCCGGGATCTGATTATCCTGGAAGATATAATCGATACGGGATTAACCTTGAAATATTTACTTGATGCATTAAGCGGACGCGGAGCAAGCTCAATAGAGATAGCCAGTTTATTTTTAAAACCGGAGTCTTTTAGAGGCGGTCTGGATATCAGGTATACCGGTTTTGAGATCCCGAATCAGTTCATTGTGGGATATGGACTCGACTATAATGGTTACGGAAGGAATTTAAAGAACGTGTATATTTTAAACAAATAATTTTTTATCGTTATGCTTAACATTGTACTTTTTGGACCTCCGGGTGCAGGCAAAGGCACTCAAAGTGAAAAGATCATAGAAAAATATGATCTGACCCACCTTGCCACAGGTGATCTGTTCAGGAAACATTTGAATGAGGGCACTTCCCTGGGTAAGCTGGCAAAAAAATATATGGATGAAGGTGAACTGGTTCCGGATGAAGTCGTAATTAAAATGGTAGAGGAGGAGATCCAATCTGTATCCGATACCAGAGGATTCATTTTTGATGGGTTTCCGCGGACTGTAGACCAGGCCAGTGCGCTTGATCGGTTATTGAATGATATGGGAGAACCCATATCGGGAATGATCCTGCTGGAGGTGGATGAACAGGAATTGATCTCGAGGATACAATTACGTGCCAGGACTTCCGGAAGGAGCGATGACCAGGACATTTCCAAGATCAAAAACCGGATAAAAGTATACAGGAATGAAACCTTGCCTGTTGCGCGATATTATGAAGAACAGGGAAAATTACATAAAATAAACGGGGTTGGGTCTATCGACGAAATATTTGAAAATATTTCCGAGGTCATAGATAAGCTGCCCCGTTAGAGCAGATAAATGACATCGAATTTTATTGATTATGTAAAGATATACACCCGTTCGGGAAGTGGTGGAGCGGGAGCGGTACATTTCAGAAGAGAAAAATTTGTGCCCAAAGGAGGACCTGATGGGGGAGATGGCGGAAGGGGTGGTCACGTGATCCTTAAAGGAAATAAACAACTCTGGACATTGCTTCATCTGAAATACCGGAAACATGTGGTTGCGGCTAACGGTAAACCCGGCGAAGGTGGAAAACGGAAGGGAGCCGATGGAGAGGATCGGATCCTGGAGGTACCACTGGGCATAGTGGCCCGTGATGATGAGTCGGGTGAAAAAATCACTGAAATAATCCATGATGGACAGAGGGAAATAATAACTCCGGGAGGAGCAGGTGGATTAGGTAACGATCATTTTAAATCACCTGCCAACCAGGCGCCGAGGATAGCGCAACCGGGTGGAGAGGGCTGGGAGAGGAAAGTGATCCTGGAACTAAAAATACTGGCAGATGTAGGACTTGTGGGCTTCCCTAATGCAGGTAAATCCACTCTTTTATCGGTTCTTTCGGCAGCCAGGCCCAAGATTGCCGATTATCCTTTTACTACTCTTGAGCCAAATCTCGGTGTTGTTTCCTATCGCGATTTTCAGTCCTTTGTCATCGCGGATATACCGGGGATCATTGAAGGGGCAGCGGAGGGGAAGGGGCTCGGTCACCGGTTCCTGCGTCATATTGAGAGAAACGCCATCCTCCTGTTCATGATACCCTGTGATACGGATCATATTCGTGCGGAGTATGAGATCCTGTTAAAGGAACTCAGCCGGTATAATCCGGAATTACTGGATAAGAAGAGATATCTGGCCATAACCAAATCCGATTTGCTGGATGAGGAGTTAAAAGACGAACTCCGGGAAGAACTTCCCAGGGAAGTTCCATATTCCTTTATATCCTCCATAACCCGGGAGGGATTGATTTCGTTGAAAGACAGGTTATGGGAATTGATCAATCAATGAAACTATGCCAATATGTCATATTTTAAGGCTTGGCAAAGTAGTTGTTTAATTAAATTGAGCTATTTAAAGCAGGTTTTTTATGTCAAAAGGAACGGAAAAAGAAATGACAACTGAGAAAAAGACGGTTGATAAGGAAACTCAGGATGTGCAATCAGTTGAAGAAAAATCAAAAAAAGAGAGTAAAAAATCTTCAAAAAAGGATACATCCGAGAAAGAAATACAAAAACTTAAGTCGGAAATAAACGAATTGAAAGATAAATATTTACGATTATATTCTGAATTTGAAAACTACAGGCGAAGAACTGCCAAGGAAAAACTTGATCTGGTGAATACGGCGCATGAAGATCTTATGGTCGAATTATTGCCGGTAATCGACGATTTCGAAAGAGCCATTAATTCTATTGATGTCGAGTCCGAATCCGAAAATGTGGTAGAGGGAGTAAAACTGATTCAAAATAAATTAAAGAAAGCCACAGAGAAAAAAGGGTTAAAAGAAATGGTAACGGAAAAAGGCAGTGATTTCGATCCTGAAATTCATGATGCCATCTCCCAGGTACCGGCCACAGAAGAGGAATATAAAGGAAAAATCGTGGATACGATTGAAAAAGGATATTACCTGAAAGACAAGGTGATTCGATTCGCCAAAGTAGTAATAGGAGCATAACATCAATATGGCCAAAAGAGATTATTACGAAATACTAGGTGTGGACAGGAATTCATCGCAGGATGAAATCAAAAAGGCATATCGTAAAATTGCCATCAAGTTTCACCCCGATAAAAATCCCGGAGACAACGAAGCCGAAGAAAAGTTCAAGGAAGCTGCCGAGGCCTATGAAGTACTCAGAAATACAGAAAAACGGGCTCAGTACGACCGTTTCGGGCATGCCGGTATGCGAGGCGGTGGATTTGGTGGTGGAGGTATGTCGATGGATGATATATTTTCGCAATTCGGAGATATTTTCGGCGGTTCGGCCTTCGAAAGTTTTTTTGGCGGAGGTTATTCCAGAGGATCCGGTACCGGCCGACGTGGAAGTAATCTGAGGATCAAATTAAAACTGAACCTCGAAGAGATCGCAAACGGAGTAGAGAAAAAAATAAAGGTAAAACGCCTCGTCCTGGCCGATGGAGTGACCTTCAAAAGTTGTCCTACCTGTAAGGGAAGCGGCCAGATAAGAAAGGTGGTCAATACCATGCTGGGCCAAATGGTTTCGGCAACAACCTGTACTTCCTGTCATGGTTCGGGCAAGGTAATAGATAAAAAGCCATCGGGTGTGGATAATACCGGACTTGTGCATAAGGAAGAAGTAATTCCGATCAAGATACCGGCCGGCGTAACAGGCGGCATGCAGTTGTCGATGTCGGGAAAAGGAAATATGGGCCCCGGTGGAGGGTATCCCGGTGACCTGCTGATCATCATTGAAGAAAAAGAGCATGAATTCCTTAAGCGGGATGGAAACAACCTTGTATATGAACTTCATATAAGTTTTATCGATGCGGCCCTTGGTACCTCGCTTGAGGTTCCTACCATTGACGGGAAAGTCAAGATCAAACTTGATCCGGGCACACAGGGCGGAAAAATTCTCAGGCTTCGTGGTAAAGGGATTCGTGATATAGATGGATATGGAAAAGGAGATCAGTTGATCTACGTGAATATATGGACTCCCAAGAACCTTTCATCCGAAGAACGTAAAAAACTTGAATCGCTCAAAGATTCATCTAATTTCCAGCCTAATCCATCCAAATCTGAAAAAGGCTTTTTCGAAAAAATGAAAGAGTTCTTTTAATTAAAGGGGTTTATTTGGCGGAATAATATTTATATGTGAATCCCTTACCTACTCTTCACATATTATTTTACCTTCTGAAGGTATTCCGGTGGAGATTGATTTTGAATTGCATAAAACCGGACTCGCGGCAGATACCTGAGCAATTTTACTTTGATGCTTTTTATTCTACCGTGAAACCTTAACCTTTTATTCCACGTATTTTACCGTATGTTGAGGGTGCTATTGGTTGTACTGCTGAATGTCTTTGTCCTTATCCACCTGCCGGGACAGGTCGTGAAGTATTATACACTCGAAAACGGAAATTTTGAGAAGGTAGATATTACACTCACCGCTACATCGAATTCCTGTTGCATTAAACCCACTGCCAATCCTTTTTTAGTCAGCCTGTTTGGATTCGAAAACAATTCCACACCGAAAATCTATACCGTTCGTGAACAGGGTAACAATATTGAATGCCTGTTTATAAATTTAAATGACCCCGTTAACCAGAGGGGAACATCCCTTTCACAGAAATTTTTTGCCAGTTCGACCAGCCATAATGATCATTGGGATCTTTATCTGGCTGATGAAAAACCCATGCGGTTGATGCTTAACTATGCTGTTGGTGATGCAAGTGTTGATCTTTCAAATCTTCCAATCGAAAGGTTAAAAATAAATACAGGAAGCGCAGAAGTAAATGTGAGTTATATGGAAGGACGGTTGAACCCGGTGAAAATGGATACTTTTTTTGTGAAAGTGGATCTTGGTTCCCTGACGGTGAAGAAAATGAACTATTCCCAGGCTCAAACCGTGATCGCCGATGTGAATTTCGGAGCTTTGATCCTGGAATATTCAGATTTACTGAATTCTCCCAGTAACGTGTCAGCCAGTGTCGGAGCAGGGAACTTAATTATCGGTTTGCCTGAAGAAGAAGAATACCCTGTTATCATTAATATTCACAATTCACCTCTATGTCACGTAAAGCTTCCAAGGCATTTTAAAAAAATTAAGAAGCATACCTATGTGAATGATATCTACCATAAAAATGCCCCTAATATTCTTTCTTTCGACCTTGATGTAGCCGTAGGTCAGATCAAATTTGTTAAGTCAAAGTAACGTTTCTGATTTTCAATTTTTTATATTTACGCCTCGTTTTCAATTAATTTTTTACAAACGTAATCGTGGATCAATTATACACCGAAAATATCTCCAAGAGCTATGGAGATTTCTGGGCTATAAAAAACATTAATATACGTGTTCCCCGGCAATCCATTTTCGGATTATTGGGACCGAATGGAGCCGGAAAAACCACCCTGATCCGAATCATCACACAGATTATTTTTGCCGATCATGGAGAGATCTATTTTTCAGGAGAGAGAATAAAGGAAGAACATATTTCCAGGATCGGTTATCTGCCGGAAGAAAGGGGATTATATAAAAAAATGAAAGTCGGCGAGCAGTTAATTTATCTTGCCCGTCTGAAAGGTATGTCTGCCGGCGAAGCCTCTGATAAAATAAAACAATGGCTGCAGAAGTATGAGATTTATGACTGGTGGAACAAAAAGATCGAAGATCTTTCCAAAGGAATGCAACAGAAGATCCAGTTTATCTCAACTGTCCTCCATGAGCCTGAAATGATCATACTGGACGAACCTTTTTCCGGATTCGACCCGATCAATGTCAACCTGATAAAGGATGAGATCCTGGAATTACGTAAAAAGGGAAGTACCATAATCCTTTCTACCCATCGAATGGAATCGGTGGAGGAATTATGTGATAATATTGCCCTGATCAATAAATCGAAGGTTATTCTGGAAGGCTCAAAAAATGAAATCAAGGAAAAGTATAAAACCAACACCTATCTTGTCGAGCATATTCATGATCTTGAAGCCCTCAATGGAAGTTTTGAAATAATTGACAAGCAGCCCATGGATAATAACCGTTTCTATACAAAGATCCGGATCACAGATAACACCAGCCCCAACGAATTGCTCAAATCCCTGATGGATAAAATAGAGATCCATTCGTTTATTGAAAAAATACCCAGCATGAACGACATTTTTATCAGACAGGTTAATTCCAGGGAAAATGAATAAGATATGGCTAATCATTCATAGAGAATACCTGACCAGGGTCAGAAAAAAATCTTTCATCATCATGTCCATTATCGGTCCCTTGCTGATTGCCAGTTTATGGGTGATACCGATATGGCTGGCCACCAGGGAAACCGAAGAGAGAACCATTAATGTGATTGACGAATCCGGTTATTTTAAAAATGAATTAACCGAAACCGGATCACTGAATTTCATTTATATGCAACAGGATATTTCAGAAGCCAAAAAACGGCTTTCAGAGAATGAGAGTTATGGCTTGTTGTATATCCCTCCTATCAATATTGATAATCCGGAAGCGATCACCCTTTTTACGGAAACCAATCCCAGTATCGATGTAATCAGTACCCTGGAAGGAGCCCTGAAAAATAAGATTGAAGAGCTCAAACTCATCCGGTCCGAGATAGACCGGGAAACCCTGGATAATCTTCAGGCCGATATTTCTATTGATACCATAAATCTCACGGAATCCGGTGAAAAGGCGGGCAGTGCGGGTGTGGCCACTGCCATTGGATATATTTCGGCCATTATGATCTACTTTTTTATTTTCATATATGGCATACAGATTCTGCGTGGGGTAATAGAGGAAAAATCAAACCGGATAGTGGAAGTGATCGTTTCATCGGTACGGCCTTTTCAATTGATGGTAGGTAAAATAATCGGAGTCGGGGCAGTGGGGCTTACCCAATTTCTGATATGGGTGATCCTGGGATTTGCTATCACTTCGGTTGTGGGCGCTTCATTTAATATCGGAAGCACAGAGCTTAGCGATACCGGCCCGGCTATGGAACAGGTTCAGCAGGCTGAACCCGACCTGATGATAGAAATATTCCAGGCCCTGGAATCCATTAATGTATCCTTGCTGATTTTTGCTTTTTTATTCTATTTCCTTGGGGCCTATCTGATGTACGGGTCCCTTTTTGCGGCAATCGGATCGGCCGTCGACAATGATACGGATGCCCAGCAGTTTCAATTACCGATAACCATACCGTTGATCTTTTCGTTGATCGTGTTAAGCGCCATAATCAGAGAACCGGATGGTAATCTTGCCTTCTGGTTATCCATAATACCGTTATTTTCACCCATTGTAATGATGATGCGCCTTCCCTTTGGTGTACCCTACTGGGAATTGATCCTCTCCATGATTCTTCTTGTGGGAGGTTTTATATTTACCATGTGGCTGGCGAGCCGGATCTACAGAATAGGGATCCTGATGCATGGAGCCAAGGTGAATTACAGAATCCTGGGGAAATGGCTCTTTATGAAGAATTAATCACCTGGATTTTCGTTCAATATAATTAAAGACAGGAATTAAAAAATGGTTAATCCATTTATTAACGTCAACCAATTTGACCTCTACAGTAATAAATCCCGGTATAAATGGTTTATTCTGGTTACGGCATTTATTATCGGGCTTGCTTCCATATATTATACCAATGTACTGGTTACCCAGTTGAAGGAAAGAGAAAAACGCCTGATAGAACTATATGCCAAAACGCTGGAATACACGGCCAATCAGAAGAACAGTCAGAACCTGGGTTTCATTTTTCAGGAGATCATTGTTCCGAATAATTCTATCCCGGTGATCTGGACCGATGGAGCAGGCAGGCCGATACAATTCCGCAATCTGGATATCAGCAATTCCCTGCCCGAAAAAGAGAAACAGGAGATTCTGCGTAGTGAAATCCAGATCATGAAACAGGAACATGATCCGATCCTCATCAGGTTTGAAAATGAAGATGGGGTGACCTATGATTATAATTATGTGTATTATAAAAATTCCGCCCTTCTTTACCAGTTACGCTATTATCCATATGTACAGTTGACGGTGATCGCCATTTTCGGCGTACTGGCCTATCTGGCCTTTAATTATTCGAAAACTGCCGAACAGAACAGGATCTGGGTTGGTCTTGCCAAAGAAACGGCTCATCAGCTGGGCACGCCCATTAGTTCGTTGATGGCATGGCTGGAATATTTTAAGACTGAAGTAATGATCAAGGACCCCACCGTATTACAGGAATTTGAAAAAGACATTGCGCGGCTTGAAATGATCACATCAAGGTTTTCCAGCATAGGTTCCGCACCGCTTTTAAATTATGAAGATATCCATCAGGCGATCAGAAATACGGTCAGCTACCTGCAAGGCCGCATATCCACCAAGGTAAAGTTTAGCGTGCAGGCCCTTCCGCAGGATATCCGGGCGAAGATCAACAAACCGCTCTTTGACTGGGTGATTGAAAATATCTGCAAGAATGCGGTGGATGCCATGGAAGGCCAGGGTATTATCGACATCAGTATAAAGAAAGCTTCAGATGGGAATGTCATGATCGATATTACGGATACGGGTAAAGGCATTCCCAAATCCAAGATAAAACAGGTGTTTCAACCGGGATATACAACCAAGTCAAGGGGATGGGGACTGGGACTTACGCTGGTTAAACGGATCATTGAAAACTATCACCAGGGCAAAATATTTGTAAAATCATCCGAACACGGAGTGGGCACTACTTTCAGGATAATACTAAGGGTATAAAATCACTTAACTGCTTGGGAAAATTCGTTTTTCAAAGTAGCTTTGAACCACAATTTTTTACGCAATCTAAATACATTTCTATCAAACATGCCAAATATCGGAAAAGTAACTCAGGTTATCGGACCTGTAGTGGATGTAAGCTTTGACCAGGAAGGAGCAACCCTGCCTAATATATATGATGCCCTGGAAGTAACCAAGCCCAATGGTGAAAAGGTAATACTTGAATGTCAGCAACATCTTGGTGAGGACCGCGTACGGACGGTAGCCATGGACGCTACCGAAGGAATGTTACGGGGAATGGAAGTGACTCATCTTGAAGGTCCGATTACCATGCCCACAGGGGAAAATATTCGCGGACGCTTGTTCAATGTAATTGGCAAAACCATTGATGGTATGGAACAGCCGGAAGTGAAGACGAGGCTGCCGATACACCGGCCAGCTCCCAAATTTGAAGAGTTATCCACTTCAAGTGAGGTGTTGTATACGGGAATAAAAGTGATCGATCTTCTTGAACCCTATCCGAAAGGAGGAAAGATCGGGCTGTTTGGAGGTGCGGGTGTAGGTAAAACCGTGATCATCATGGAGCTGATCAACAACATTGCCAAAGCCTATTCCGGACTGTCTGTATTCGCCGGTGTAGGTGAGCGGACCCGTGAGGGAAACGACCTCCTGAGGGAAATGATCGAATCCGGAGTGATCAAATACGGAAAGGAATTCGGGAAGAGCATGGAGAAAGGTGAATGGGACCTTTCAAAGGTGGATGAAAAAGAATTAAAAAAATCACAGGCGACCCTCGTGTTTGGTCAGATGAACGAACCTCCCGGTGCACGGGCCCGGGTTGCCTTATCAGGACTCACCGTTGCTGAACATTTCAGAGATGGTGACGGAACCGGAAAGGGAAGAGATATACTATTTTTCATCGATAATATATTCCGTTTTACACAGGCTGGTTCCGAAGTATCTGCCCTGCTTGGGCGAATGCCGTCGGCCGTAGGTTATCAGCCTACACTGGCCACTGAAATGGGTGCCATGCAGGAAAGGATTACCTCCACAAAAAGGGGATCGATCACATCGGTACAAGCTGTGTATGTGCCGGCTGACGACCTTACCGACCCGGCTCCGGCAACAACCTTTACCCACCTTGACGCCACCACGGTATTGTCAAGAAAGATCTCAGAGCTTGGGATCTATCCGGCTGTGGACCCTCTGGATTCAACCTCAAGGATCCTGAACGCCGAAACACTGGGTGATGAACATTATAATACAGCCCAGCGCGTTAAAGAGATCCTTCAGCGATACAAAGAATTACAGGATATAATCGCCATTCTGGGTATGGATGAACTGTCTGACGAAGACAAGGAAGTGGTTCACCGGGCCCGGAGGGTTCAGCGGTTCCTTTCCCAGCCATTCCATGTGGCCGAAGCGTTTACCGGAACGGAAGGTGTACTCGTGGATATTAAAGATACCATCAAAGGATTTAATATGATCATCGATGGTGAACTGGATCACCTTCCGGAAGCGGCTTTCAACATGGTGGGGACCATTGAATCGGCCATTGAAAAAGGGGAAAGACTTCTGGAAGAGGCAAAATAATTGACCTATGTTACTCGAGATTTACACACCCGATCAGAAAGTATATGAAGGACAGGTTGACTCCGCCACTTTTCCAGGCACAAAAGGTGCTTTCCAGGTATTGAATAACCATGCGGCCCTGATCTCTACACTGGAGAAAGGAAAGGTAAAATACCGGAACAAAAAGGAAGAAGAAGAAATTCTGATCAACGGAGGGGTTGTGGAAGTGTTGAACAACACCGTTATTCTGCTTGCCGAATCCATATTCGAGGAGGAATAAACGGATGGAGTATAACGATCAACTCCCGGAAATTTGCCTAAACGGGGCTGGCAATGGGAAGTATCATATCCTGCAAATGGTGCCAGGGAACATAGTATTCAGTCCGGCTTACGAACCGGGCAGCTCCCGGAAATTTTCAGAATACTCCGAGCATTTTCATAAATCCGAAACCTACAATACCAAATCCCAGGATCACCAGTGAGAGGGAAAGAAACTGGGGGGATCCGATAAGTATTCCGGCCAGTACTACCCCGAATCCAACAGCCGTGTAGACAAAGCCTTTGAATTGAGGAGGCGAATCCTTCCAGGCTTTCCGTTCCTGAATCTTTTCAATATCAGCGATATCCCTGCTTTCATTCATTCCTGACCGGAAACCGGTCTGTCCCGGTTTAACTTCCAATAACTCCTCGGTATCGACTCTCCCCGATTCGATCTCCCGCGACTTCTCTATGGGAATGTATTCATTATCGACTAACTTTCTTTCAGCCATTCCGGCAGACCGGATACGTAAATTTCCTGCAGCCATGTTAACATGAATATGCTCATTTATTATTCCTCTCCGGTCTGCGGGTGTAATACCGGGGACTATTGATTTTTCTTCGGAGCTGACCAGGAAGGAGGATGGGCGAATTCCAACATGTTGATCTTTTTGACTATGTTCTATGTATTTGAATTTATAGGCCGCTTGAAAATCGAATTTTTTCGAGGGAGTGCATCCTGTCAAAACATAAATGATCAGTCCAATGAAGATAAGGGCCATTTTACTCATCTTTTCATATATTTTTAAACTTTTTCCAGTAATCGTTATCCGGTAAATCGGCTGTCAGTATAATTTTTTTCTTCGTTACCGGATGTGTGAAACCGGTTTTTCTTGAATGCAGGCAAATCGATTTATCAGGCAGCGGATTATTATAACCGTATTTTATATCCCCGACAATAGGGCAGTTGACCGATGAAAGCTGAACCCGCACCTGGTGAGGTTTTCCCGTTAATAACCGGATCTCCAGGAGGTAGAATCTATCGATCCGGCGGAGCAGCCTGTATTCCAGTATCGCTTTATCGGACCCAGGTTTCTGATTCCTGTAGGCTTTTACTTTATTGCTCCTTCTGTCCTTTATGAGCCAATGGACAAGCCTGCCTTCCAGTGCAGGTGGTTGTGTTTCCGTAATGGCCCAGTAAACCTTTTGAACCAAATTTTCTCTGAACAGGGAATTCATCCTGGAAAGGGCTTTCGAGGTTCTGGCCAGAATCACCAATCCGCTGACAGGCCGGTCGATCCGGTGTACCAGTCCGAGATAAACATTACCCGGCTTATTATATTTTTTTTTAATATATTTTTTGCCAAGGCTTTCCAGGCTCTCATCTCCCGTTATGTCACCCTGCACTATAAGACCGGCCTGTTTGTTTACAACCAGCAGATGATTATCTTCATAAATTACTTCAAATGGCCAATCCATTTATTATATATATAGGGGCTGTTTCAAAAGTCCTTTGGTTGGAGCATATCCCATTTTGTCAATTGAATTCGTTGATATCTTGATAAGAATAAGGTGAAATACTCAATTAATTCCAAGAATGTGTGGACCTATCCCGTAACTTCTATAAATCACTTAACTTTTAGAAGACAGCCTTTTTAATTAATATAACCTTGTGGTTATCGGGGTTCAAGCAACCATTCAGATCAGGGAGATCAGCTTATCGACCGCCA
Source organism: uncultured Roseivirgaceae bacterium (assembly GCA_964543195.1). Lineage (GTDB taxonomy): Bacteria > Bacteroidota > Bacteroidia > Cytophagales > Cyclobacteriaceae > JAGTVG01. The sequence continues at coordinate 56,215 of CAZIXF010000018.1, read as the reverse complement.
TTTTTACATTGATCCTGATCTCTGATATCGTGGCCTCCATCATGTAGCAGGGAGCGGTAACGATCTTGTTTTTCTCATCCACATGAATTTCGCTTATTTTTTTCATCACGGCCGTAGCCCCCGTTTTTTCCATTCCTTTACTGATCGCTTTAATATCATAGGGGGAGGGATCCTCGTCCGTTCCGACGGTTAGTTCAGCCTGGACCGATGTACCCTCAAGTGCTTTTGCCACCACGGTCGGACCCATGCATAAGCCGCCTACCGGTTTATTATTCATCACCATCTCGGTGATGATCCGCTTTACTTCGGGTAATATTTCGCCATCAGGACCGCTGAATGCCCATTTAGTCAGGTTTTTGGCTGCACCAAAACCGCCCGGGAGAATAAGGGCATCCAGGTCGTCCGCATTGACCTCTGCCAGATCCTTAATTTCTCCCCTGGCAATACGGGCCGATTCAACAAGAACATTCCGTTTTTCATTCATCTCATCACCGGTCAGGTGATTGACCACATGGTGTTGTTCAATATCGGGGGCCATGCAAATTGCTTCCGCTTTGTTCTCTTCAATAGCAAGAAGTGTAAAAACTGCCTCGTGTATCTCCGAGCCGTCAAATACACCGTTTCCGGATAATAATACGCCAATTTTCATAGCTAAAAAAAATTTTGGTGATCACCTGTAAATTTGGTGTATATTCATGTTAAAACCAAGGATGAGAACTCCTTTTCCCGGATAAAAGCCACTGCATCGGAACGATCTGAACCGGATGCTAAACCGTTCTAAATCTGGGTATCGAAATACCTGTCGGAATGCTTGTTATCAATCAGCTGTATGCAGTGTTCATAATCTTCATATGAAATGCAATCCTTCAATAATTCATTATTAATTTTAACACATTGCCTATGACTCCCGGGAATAAAGCGCTTAAGAAATTGGACTTGTGTTTCCGGTAGTTCCGACAGTTTTACAAAAATAAAGTTCTCGTGGAATGTGGGAGAGATTTTTATCATGTTTAAACTCTTTTCACAAGATTATAGAACAGATATGTACACACCATTAAGCAGAGATTACCTTTCTATTAATAATTATTGATATTTTTAATGATGGATTTATTATCATTAATTCCGGGTATCATCTGTTATTATAAAAACACATCATGCGATCTTTAAGTTGTAATTTTAAATCGCAGTAGACAAGGAAACCAAAACCGATATGGAGTATAACGGGGATTTATCGAAAATGCGGATCGAATATGAACACCCGATCCATTATTATCTCAGTTTAGGTGATAAAGAAATTTTTATGAACGATTTGATCAATCATGAAATAAAACTGGTGTTCAGTGGTACCATTCATTGTGTTGCGTGCGGAAGGACCATTAAAAAGGCCTATGGGCAGGGTTTTTGTTATCCTTGTTTTATTAAATCACCCCTGAATTCGGAATGCATTCTAAAGCCTGAACTATGCCGGGCACACCTTGGTGAAGGAAGAGACCCCGAATGGGAAGAGGAGAATCATAACAAGCCTCATTATGTTTATCTAGCCCTGACCAGCGATCTGAAAGTGGGGGTTACCCGTATGGATCAGATCCCGATACGATGGGTTGACCAGGGCGCATGGAAGGCCATTAAACTCGCCCTGACCCCGTACCGGTACCTTGCCGGCCTAATGGAATCGGATCTTAAATCAAGCGTCAGTGATAAAACCCCATGGCAGAAAATGCTGACCCACGATACCAACGACACCATAAACCTGGCAGAAGAAAAAGAAAGAGTAAGTGGCCTGGTACGACCGGAATTCAGGGAATTCCTTCTCCCCGATGAAAATGAAATTTATTCTTTTGAATACCCTGTCGTGAAATATCCCGAAATGGTTAAAAGCATTAATTTTGACAAGCAACCGGACATCTCGGGCACCCTCACCGGGATCCGTGGACAATATCTGATTTTCGACGATAACAGGGTATTGAATTTCCGCCGTCACAGCGGTTATGCGATCAGCCTGATCAGTTAACCCGATTATTCATAAACCATTCTCAAAATAAACCGTTTTTACTATTTAAAATATTTATTATCCGGTAGTTACAAAAAGGGATTAACCCCTGATAAGCGCAATTCAGTAGCCTATTTCTGGGCTATTTGATTAAGTATAAGAATTTCAAAACCCTATATAATTCTTTGATTATCAAGAAATTGCGCTTAATCGGCCCTTCGGGCGAAAAATTAATGAATTTTTCGGGTTAAAAGTTAAAACCTGTAAGACAGGCCAATACTCAACGCTTCTTTAAACTGCACTTTATCGGTCTGAACCTCTACTCCGTTTTCTATTTCAGTGAATTTCACATCATAATCATAGATGAGATAGGTATTGATACCTGCTGTGAGATAATCATTGATCTTCATGTCCACGATAAGCTCCCAGCTTACATCGATCTTCTCCGGATTCTCAAGATAGTTTGAAAAAAGATCGAGATTGGAAGAGAGATTTACATTTTTAAGAAGATTTTCTTTTACATACAGGATCTTGATGAATCCCCCCACCTCACTACGCAGGTTTTTGCCAGGGTCCACTCCGAATACTCCCCTTGACGAAAGAAACCCGTCGGTTACGATCGTAAATTTACCGGTCAGGGGAGCGAGCAGGATTCCCAGGTTATCATTAGGCTTATAGTCAAAACCCAAAGCCAGGGTAATATAGGCGGGAGAGAAAAAATCAGAGAATTTAACTGAATCCTCACGGGCCTTGAATCCTTCATCCCATTGTGTTCTGAAATTCAGATTTAGGGTATAAAGCCATTTTTCGGAAATTTTTCTTCCTGCCTTGGAAATGAACTCGATCTTATCCTCATTTTTTTGAACTTTATCCTGGCCCAGTTTCTGTAAACCGTAAGCTGTATAAATAAAGTTTTCCCAGCTTATCCTGTTTTTTTTATAGACGGCATTATACCTGAAATTAACTACACCACTTAAAGCGTTTTCACCACCGGACGCCCAGTTGGTAAGGCTTACCTGGTTAAAAGATAATCCGATCAACCCATTGGTTTTCCAGTACCGGGATGTATCGGTAGACACAGTATCCTGTGCTGATGAAAGGGTGGCACAGGAGAAGAAAAGCAAGAGTATACGATATTTCATTTGAAATGAATTTAAAGATTCTTAATTTCAACACTAAAATTAGCGATTTGTTCCAAAGTTCAATGGATCAGAAAAGAAAGCTTTTATTACGGTTATTAAATCTTTATTGCTTCCTTACCGATGAATCTGGATCCGATGAAATATATCTTGTGGTGGATAATAAACGTGTATGGCCGGAGCAGGGGCGCTTTCATTCTGTAAGACCGGGCCAGACGGTCATTAATACCCAGGTGGGAGGTTTCAGACCAGGGCAGGAAATCGAGATAGAAATTTGGGATTATGATTATATCAGCCGCAATGATCTTCTTGGCAAGGTACCCGTTTATCTGGATGAGCCGGGAGGTCCCTACATTACAGATATGATTCAGAACGAACAGGAAACAGAGAAGGCAAAATATTCAATTGAATGGGAAATTGATTTTGAGTAAAAAGAGAAGGCTGCCCATAAAGGACAGCCTCTCACTAACCAACCAAAAACTAACTAGATCCACCCAACGTCTAGTTATACATCCCAATCAATCACCTATTCTCTACAACGATATTTTTATGCATATTGTTATGCCGGATCATGAATAAAAACTAATATTTTTGTCTGATTATTAACATTTTATGTAAAAAATGATTGACCTTAACCCATCCCTCATGAATAAGATTGCCATTCATAAAATAGGCCAGGCTCCCGATCAGGTCTGGCTAAGCCATAAACCTGTGAATGTAGACACTGCCGATACCAGCCAAAACCTCCTGGCCCTACTCATAAAAGGCTTTAACAAGGAAATTGAATATCATATTCCTCAAGAATCGGTAGTAAAAAATGAAATTGACCGGATGTTCAATCAACCCGGTTTGTTTCAGGAGATCTCGGGTGAGCTAGCCGTTAAATATGCACAAACCCATGATCCGGATACGATCCGGGAAGGCGAGTTCATTGTTATGGCAGTCAATCATATCCTGTATGAAGGCGAAAGAAGGAATGGCATGATCATTATGAAAACCGATACCAGGGAAGACTTTCTTATTCTGAAAAAGCAGAATGACACCTATGATCTGGCTTTATCAAAGGGCATCCCACTGAAAAGGATCGATAAATGTGTAATGATCATTAATGTACATGGATCCGATGGATACCGTTGCCTGTTTAAAAAAATTAATTTCAATGCGGGAGAAAACCATTTTGTTGATGAGTTTATAAAAGCCAGGCCACTTCCCAGCAGCTATTACAATACTTCAAGTTATTTCAACATGGTCAGAACCTTTGTGAATGATGAAATGGAGGCTGAAAACAAGCTGGATAAAGTGGAAAAACTGAATCGGTCCATGGACTATCTGAAAAATCACGAGAGTTTAAATGCCTCGGAATTTGAAAATGAGGTGTTCGATGAACTGGAAAAAAGAGAAGCCTTTCAGAATTTCAGGAAAAATTATTCAAATGATAACGAACTTGAAATAACCGATGAATTTGAGATATCACCGAAAGCGGTCAGACACAATAACCGGTATATTCGAAGTGTAATAAAACTTGACCGGAATTTTCATATCTATGTACACGGTAACCGGCAACACATTGTTCGTGGATTTGATCACGAAAAAAATATGCATTATTATCAGTTGTTTTTCGATAAAGAAAGCTGATCCCTTATAAATTATAATGGATGAAATTTATAATTTTTGTCCCCAGGCGAAACGGTCTTTCCCATGGATATCCCGGACAATATTAACCTGGCCATAATTCCGTAACTCCATGAGTTCGCAGACCGGTGCTCCAAACTTCTCATTGATCTCAAAAAACATCAAACCTGCTTCACAAAGGATATTACCCGAAAGGTCAAGGATCCTTCGGTAATATTTCAGGGGATCGTGATCCTCAACGAACAGGGCTTCATGCGGCTCATGATTCAGGATGTTCTTATTTAAAACTTTTTTTTCACTATTCAGCACATAGGGAGGATTACTGACCAGGATATCGAATTTTGGTTTGGACTGGTCATAATCAAATATATCGATTTGCCGTACAGTCACTTCTGCCTTTAAGCGGGCGGCATTTTTTCTGGTGATTTCGACCGCTTGTGCCGAAGCATCCCATGCGGTGACCCGGGCTCCGGATATCTCCAGGGCCAGTGAAATGGCAATGCATCCACTCCCGCTTCCGATATCCAGAATACGAGGATCGGATATCATGTTTATTTTTTTTACCAGGCTTACCAGTTCTTCCGTTTCGGGTCTCGGGATCAGCACACCTGGTTTCAGAACAAATGTCCGGTCAAGGAAATTTGTTTTACCAAAAATATACTGGACAGGCTCCCGGTTGAGTAAACGCCTGATTATTTCATTGAGCCTTTCGATCTTTTCAGCCGCGGATTCGAATTTTTTATTCAGAATAATATCCACACGTGATAACCCGAAAAGTTCATTCAGTATGATATAGGTTAACGATTCGGCCTCAGGTCCGTATTCGGGCTTTAATTTCTCTCTCGTCTCCTTGAAAACTGATCTAGCTCCGGTCATTCGGTATAATTAGAAATCAGGTTCAGATTTTTTTTGGTGAATAAAAGGTAATAGTTTTGATCTAATATTAAAAAACTTATTTGCCGGTAACATTAAATACTGATCCCTTTGGAAGAGAAATTCATGAAAAGGGCGCTTGAACTGGCCTCTTTCGGCCTGGGTAAGGTAAGTCCTAATCCGATGGTGGGATGTGTGATCGTAAAAGACGGGAAAATTATTGGTGAAGGATGGCACCGGGAATTCGGGGGGCCGCATGCCGAGGTTAATGCAGTGGGCAGTGTCAGGGATCATGATAACATCAGGGGAAGCGATGTGTATGTCAACCTGGAACCCTGTGCTCATCATGGAAAAACACCTCCCTGTGCTGATCTGCTTACAGCTCAACAGGTCAGAAGGGTATTTATAGCCAATAAAGACACCTTTATCCGGGTAAACGGAAAGGGTATTGAGAAATTAAGGCTAGCCGGAATTGAGGTGATCGAAAACATATTGGAAGAAAAGGCCAGTTTTTTAAACAGGCGGTTTTTCACCTATCATAACCAAAACAGACCGTATATTATTTTAAAGTGGGCTCAGACGTCAGACCGCTTCATGGCCCGTGAGAATTATGAGTCCAAGTGGATCAGCAATGAATATTCCAGGCAGATCGTACATAAATGGAGAAGTGAGGAGGATGCCATTATGGTAGCGGCAAACACGGTAGTTCAAGACGATCCGCAACTTAATATCAGGGACTGGGATGGAGAAAACCCTGTCCGCATAGTGATCGATCCGGATCTTAAAATACCGGGTACTGCCCGGGTATTCGATCACTCACAGCGTACCATTGTTTATAATTATACCAATAATCAACCTGATGGTTCGGTAAAATTCATTAAATTATCAGAGGATAAATTTTTATCCAATGTGTTTCAGCATCTTAAGTCATTGGAAATACAATCGGTGATCGTGGAGGGAGGGAAATTGCTTTTGGATTCACTTTTCAGGGAAGGTTTATGGGATGAGGCCCGGGTATTTATTTCTCCCCGGACTTTTGGTAAGGGTATTCGTTCACCTGAAATTGTTGATGCTGAATTAATAAAAAAAGACCAGGTCTTTGATGATGATCTTTTAATCTTTAAAAAAAGGAAAATTGATTGAGCAACTGAATATGCCCTCTACAGATAAGGAAGAGGCGTATAAAGCCTTGATCCCACAATGGAAAGCCTTAATGGAAGGCGAATCAGACCTGATCGCCAATATGGCCAATACGGCAGCTGTATTAAAAACTGCCTTTGGCTTTTTATGGGTTGGATTTTACCTGGTGAAAAAAGATGAGCTGGTACTGGGCCCTTTCCAGGGTCCTGTGGCCTGTACACGGATCGGGTTTGGAAAAGGTGTATGTGGCAAGGCCTGGAAAAAAAAAGACACCCAGGTGGTTCCTGATGTACATCAGTTTCCGGGCCATATTGCCTGCAGCCCTGATTCCCGGTCTGAAATCGTATTGCCGGGACTGCTGGATGGGAAAGTAGCATTTGTGCTTGATATTGATAGCGAGAGGCCGGGTCATTTTGATGAAACAGATAGCAGATTTCTGGATCAGGTCGTAAACCTGTTAATTGAACATTCTGACACTCCAAAGACATTTTGACAATTACGGAAATTGTCTTATTATTATTTTAGATGAAGTTAAAATTAAATTCAGAGTTCGGGACATTACGCAGCCTGATCATGCACAGGCCGGGTGAGGAGATAGAACGCTTAACCCCCCAGAACAGCAGTGAATTGCTTTTTGAGGATGTACCTTTTCTTGATGCCATGCAGAAAGAACATGATGATTTTACTTATTTGATAAAGAATGCTACGGATATCCGGGTATATCGATTGAAGCAATGCCTGCTTGATATCATCAGGTTGCCGGAAGTTAAGAAAATGATCCTGACTGACGCGTTAAGCCGGACCGGTCACGGGAAAATGGCAGATAATATGATCGAAGTATATTCCTCGGCAGAGATCGTGAATATGCTGATTGCCGGGCTGAAGATAGTCGAATTTAAGAATAAATTACCTCAACTCAGTAAAAATAAGCTCGACGATCAGCTTTATATAATCCATCCCAGTCCCAATATGTATTTCATGCGTGATCCGGCAGCCATAGTGCAGAACGGGGTGATCTCGAGTAATATGAAATATTCAGGACGGCAGTTTGAATCGCGTTTGTTATGGTATATTTTTAATTTTCATCCCGATTTCAAAGAGTTGTATCATGAGGTGTTTCCCGGAGATATGAAGAATGAAAATCTACCCACAATTGAAGGAGGTGATGTGCTGGTGATCTCACCCAGGGTACTTGCCATTGGCTGTTCCGAGCGGACAGAGTCAGCCGCCATCATCCAGGTAGCTAAACAGGTGCTGTCAGAAGGACATGTAGAAAGGGTTTACGAAGTAAAATTACCCACGAAACGGAATTATATGCATCTTGATACGGTATTTTCACTAGTGGATGAAAATCTTGTGATCACCTATCCTGATGCAGTGGACGCATTGCTTGAAACCTATGTATACCGTTTGGATACAATCGATAATCATAACAACATCAAACTGAAAAAAGAGTCGATAAAACAATCGCTGACCACTATCCTGAAGAATGAAATGCCTCATATGGAAATTGTAGAAACAGGCTACGGACTTCCTGACTTTGCCTCACGGGAGCAGTGGTATGATGGCGCCAATGTATTCGCCATTGGTCCCCGGCGGGTGATTTCCTATAACCGAAATAAACATACGAACAGGGCATTAAGGGACAGGGGAGTTGAAGTGCTCGAGACCAAATCGTCAGAATTATCACGTGGTCTGGGAGGACCCCGTTGTATGACAATGCCTTTGGAAAGAGATGATATTTAAACTAAACATAATAATCATGAAAACCACAATCTATTTATTATTCACTTCGATCATCGTGTTCAGCTGTACCAAGGTGGACAAAGAACCTTTGGTTACCATCCAGCCTGATCCGGATAATGCCGGATTGACGCTACCGGAAGGCTTTGGTGCGACGGTGGTGGCCGATACGCTGGGCAGGGCAAGACATATTGTAGCCCGTGACAATGGAGATCTCTATATTAATCTGCGGTCGCTGAAAAATAAAAAGGGACTGGTGGCCCTGCGCGACAACAATGATGACGGGCATGCCGATGAGATCGAATATTTTACCGATCAGGCCGGTACCGGCATCGATATTTATAACAACTATCTGTATTATTCCAATGATTCGACCATATTCAGGGTTCCGCTGGAAGAAAACACCCTGGTTCCCACAGGCACCCCGGAAGAAATGATTTCCGGTTTATTGGAGAAAAGGCAGCATGCGGTTAAAACCTTTACCTTCGATGAACAGGGATATATTTATGTAAATGTAGGGGCTCCGGCAAATGCCTGCCAGGAACAAATGAGAACACCCGGATCTCCCGGTATGGATCCATGCCCGATCCTTGAAAGAAGTGGTGGAGTATGGCGTTTTGAGGCCGGGACTACCGGACAGACCCAGGAGGATGATGGCTATCGTTACTCGACCGGGATCAGAAATTCAGTGGCCATCGATTATAATCCCAATAGTGATCATGTATATGTGCTGCAGCACGGCCGGGACCAGCTGCATCAGTTTTTTCCTGATCTTTTTACCCTTGAGGAAGGGGTGGAATTACCTGCCGAAGAGTTTTTTATGTTAAGCGATGGAGCGGATTTCGGATGGCCGTATTGTTATTATGATCATCTGCAGGATAAAAAAGTACTTGCACCCGAATACGGTGGGGACGGCGAAAGGGTGGGCAGATGTGCCGATAAGGAAGATCCCATCATGGCATTCCCGGGACACTGGGGACCCAATGCCTTATTATTCTATACCGGAGACATGTTCCCCGAACGATATAAAAATGGTGCATTTATTGCTTTTCATGGTTCCTGGAACCGTGCTCCCCGGCCTCAGGAAGGTTATTTTGTAGTTTTCGTTCCTTTTGAAGGTGCACTTCCATCTGGAGATTATGAGATCTTCGCCGATGGTTTTGCCAATGTAGAGACGATTGAGAGCCCTGGTGATGCCAAATACCGGCCCACCGGCCTGGCCCAGGGCCCGGATGGATCAATTTATGTTACCGACGACAGTGAAGGCAGGGTATGGAGAATATTCTATATGGGAGAATAAAAAGGAAACAAATAGCAGTTCCGGGCAGATTATAATTTTGCTGGATTATACTTACTCCTCAGGTAATGATCCTGAAAAAAAATAATTCTAGCCACCAGGAGGTTACACTTCCGGAATCCGCGGGTATTTGAGTCGTTGGATCCTTAACGCGTGCAATACCCTGTCCAGGAATGGTAATTGCATTCTTGATTGGCAAAATATGACAATAATTTATTAAAAATTTTAATTATTTAATTTATTTATGTTATAAATTTGCATTTCTGATTGCGAAAAAATATGATATTGACAAACCTGAAATAACAGGTTGAATCGAATAATTGATCGTTAGTCATTAAGGGCTATCGGTAAATTAAATGTTTAATGTGTATGAAGAGAGTTATATTTGTAATCCCGCTTATATTTGCCTTTTTTATCGCTATTGGCCAGGATAAGGATAAGTTTTATTTTTATGATGAATCAAATCCCAATGAGGATTTGGAAGTGGAATCCTATAAAATTCCCAATCATTTTCTTGGTAAGGAGATAGCCACCAAGATGTATTTTCTTAAAAAAACATATACGATAGTGGAAAAGCCAAGTGCGGTAAACCCGGTGGAAAAAACGATTGTCAACAAACCTTCAATTTTTTATTCTATCAAAAAATTGAATAAGTATTATAAGAAGGCGGTCAGAAAAAATAAGTTGTCCGAAGAAGAAGCACGGGCCAGGCTGAACAACTATCTGGACATCTGTTTGTCCATCTACAGACAGGACACCGGTGAATTGGAAGAAGCGCTCAAAAATTCTAAAAAATCGAATGAGCTGGCTTCTGTATTTTCCAGGGTTGTGCTCGAATAGATAGTCTTTTCAGCCACCGTCACGTTTAAAGAATTTTTTCAATTTATCTTTGGCTTTGTCCACTTCTTCCTTTACTTCATCTTTCTTTTCCTCGACCACTTCCTTGGCCTTTTCAGCTGCTTTTTCTTTTTCCTCTTCCACTATTTTCTCTGCTTCTTTCTTAACCTTGTCTTTTTCTTCTTCCATCTTCGCCTTTAAGGCCTGTTTTGCCGATTCCGCAGTGCTTCCGGTTTCAGCTCCGAGAATTTTAACATTGGGATCATCATACGTACCGGTAATTCCAAGGTTCAGCTTTACATCCGTTGCATTTACATTCAGATTCTGCCCAACGGCCGAGGAAACGAGCGACGCTGCAGTATTAACAGCACCCGGGGGTACATCGAGTTTCACCTGATAATCCAGCGAGCCGTCAAGACCATTACTGCCTGCAATTACGGCTTTCTGGTTGCCGAAATTCACGGTAAACGGTTGCACATAAACCCGGCCGTCAGCTATTTCAGTCGAAATCAATACATCATTCAGGGTTACATTGGTGCTCTGACCGGACAACTTGCTGACGCTGGTAATACCTGAGATCACTTTTGATTCTGATCCCCGGACCGCTGCATTGATCACTTCAAGTATACCGGAACCGTTGAGCGTGGACAGATCAGGCATCATGTTTTGCTGCAGGTTACCTCCTATCCTGAAATCCGTGGAAAAACTCCCATCCATGATCCGCGCGATGGGAGCGAATTGCTGAACAGCCACAAAAGATTGATAAGCTTTGGGGATGGCCAGTTTCTCGATAGATAAGTTGAAGTCGAAGGCAGGATTTTCCATGTCTTTGGTATTATAAGTACCGGAGACCATAAAATCCCCATCCAGGGTGTTAAAATCCAGATTTTCGAGCCTGACAATTCCATCCCGGACAATAATATTGCCCCGAGCATTTCTCAGTTCGAGATCATCATACAATATCTTTTCGATTTTAGAACGCAGGACGAAATCAATATCTTCAGGTACTTTGATCACTTCCAGTTCGGTAGTATCGGCCTCATCGGTATCGACTGTATCCTCAGCGGTCATCCATTCATTCAGGTCAACCAGTTCAGAGTTGAAATTGAATTCCCCTGTCAACAGTTGGTTTTCTTCCATGGCATAGGCCATATAATTGCTCAGGAACCCTGATAAATTCAGATCTGTTTTGCCGGCATAACCTGCAAAATTCTTTACTTCTACCTGATGTTCATTTATTGATAAAGAGGAATTACTGATACCGAATCCCTGGGGAAAATCAGGGCTGGTATATTCCATATTGGTAACGGTAATATTTCCCGAGGCAGGAATGGTATTCAGCACGCTGTCGTAGGCCCCGTTAATGTTTACCTCCATATCCACCATACCCGCAAGTGTGGTATTCTCAAGCGGATAGATCTCATTGATATTCCCGAGATCCAAATTGGCCTTTATACCGGCTTCCATATCGTAATTTCTGAGGTTTTTGATCAGAAAGGTGGCATCAACCGGATTCTGACCAAACTCCAGATGTCCTTTATTCAAGGCTATCGTGGTATTTTCTATTATTCCATCCCCATTTTCAACCAATAGATCAATATTTATATTGCGGATTGATTCGGGAAGATCAGGATATTGTATCATCCCGTCAGAAGTGATGAGGTGAAAATTGAAAGCGGGCATCCGGCCCGGATCCTCACTGTAAGTGCCCCTGACAAAACCATTGAAACGGATATCGCCAGTTGCCTTGACCTCTTCATATTCTTCGGTAAATGCACCAGGAACAAGGGATAATATGCTTTTAACCGAATTATCCTTTCCTTCATACGTGATATCCATTTCATAATCCTGGCCCGGCATGGCAAAATATCCGTCAAAGCCGAAATTAAAATCGTTCAGCGATAATTTATTTTCCCTGAAAGTGTATTTAGAATTTTCCAGGTCCATATTCAAGGTGAGATCAGCCCTGAGTTGCTTATTATCCATATAACTGACGTCATCATATTCGACCATGATGTTTCCTATTGAGGTCATGGTTTTCATATCAAATACATCCAGGGTGAAATCACCCGATCCTTTATGGTTAATTTCCTCAAGGACCATCAGCAGGTTAGAACTCATGTCATAATAACCGATATATCCATTCTCTATGCTCCAGCTATCGATTCCGATTTTCAGTTCCGTGGTATCTTCTGCGGCAGGCTCTTCAGGCGCTTCTTCCGTTTCCACGGCAATATCATAATTAGCGGTTCCATCTTCCATAACGATTACGGTGATCCTCGGATTGACCAGGTTGATTGATCGTAACCTGATCTGATCACCCCTGATCACGCTCATCACATCAACGGTAAGGTCAAATTCATCCACTGATACCAGGGTATCCTGTGCGAATTGTTCGATCCCTACCACACCGAAATCAGCAAGTGTCAGCGTAAGGTTGGGAAATTGTTTGAAGAAGGATATTCCAACCCGGTCGGCGTCAAAATAAACATCTGCCTTAACGTTTTTATCGATTTCCCTGTCCACTGCTGCCACAATGTCATCTTTAAAGATAATGGGAACGGTTACAAGAAGACCGATAATGACCACGATAAGAGCAAGAAGGATGATCAGAAACTTTTTCATGTCGATATCATATTTTTATTAAAGTTAATAATATAAATTTTAGGGAAAAACAGGAAAAGTAAAGTAAAAAACAGGAAAATTTATTTTTATTTGAATGTGCGATACGGGCAAACCGTACTTCACCAGGCAATATCAGGGATATTATGTCCAGAAAAAAAATCATCATTATTGGAGCTGGCCCTGCAGGTTTAACTGCAGCCATTTTTCTTGGTAAAAACAGGATCCCGGTCACTTTGATAGAAAAAGATCCTTTTCCCAGGGATAAAGTATGCGGTGATTGCCTTGGCGGATATGCCATTTCAGTATTAGAGCAGATCAGCCCTTCATTCTTTGAACGGTTTATACATTTCGAAGGAAAGATTTCCGGAAGGGGAGTAAAATTCTTTGGTCCCGAAAATCAGGAGATTTGCGTTTCTGCCACAAATCTTGTCGGGGACCGTATCCCGGAAGTAGCCTTGAGCAAAAGGATCGATTTTGACAGGTTTTTACTGGATGAAGTTTTAAAATATCCTGTTGTCGAATTTCTGAAAGAGAGATATGTGAATGATATAAAGAGAGAAAATGGAAGGTTGGCACTTCTGAACAAGGAGAAAAAGACAATTGATACGGCCGAACTGATCATTCTTGCCTCCGGATCGAATCTTTCGCTTGTCCGGAAGGTCAGTGACCATGTATATGATAAAAAAGAATTCGCGGCAGGGGTGCGGACTTATTTTGAAGGTGTAGAGGGATTGAACGCCGAACCTTTTATTGAGCTCCATTTTCTGAAAGAACTGGCCCCCGGATATCTTTGGATTTTTCCGTTAAAAAATAACCTTGCCAATGTAGGACTGGGTCTGCGTAGCGATGTGATCTCCAGAAAGAACATCGATCTGAAGAAGGCCCTGATGAATATTATCAGGGGAGATACATATTTCAGAAAAAGGTTTAAAAATGCCCGTCAGATTGATCCGGTACGTGGATTTCCGCTTGCGCTGAATACAAGAAAAAGGATCCTCTCCGGAGATAATTATCTGCTTACAGGTGATGCGGCCAACCTGATTGAACCGCTGTTTGGCGAGGGGATCGGTCACGCCATGTACAGTGGCAAGTTTGCAGCAGAACAGGCCATGGAGGCGATCGGGTCAGATAATTATTCAGGGAAATTTTTAGCGGATTATGACAGGAGAGTATATGATAAACTGAATTCAACCTTCCAGTTCAGCAGGTTAATGCATCAGGTGGCTTTTTATCCTGGACTGATGAATTATCTTTTCAACCGGGTAAGGAAAAATCCCGAATTAATGGATCAAATGTATGCCATTATTAATGGTAAAATTCCCAAAACCCCTTTCAGTGGCATTAAATTCATTGCACGGGTTATCACGGGGATCTAGGGGATACCCGGAAATTATGATATTGAATCAGAATGATTACTTTTGGGAATAATACAAATACAAGATACATGAAAATTGAAGTATCGAACGGTGAGTTGATCGATAAACTTACAATCCTGGAGATCAAGCTGCAGAAGATCCGGGATAAAAACAAGCGGGTTAACATCAAAAAGGAATATGACATACTGAAAGGGGCTACTGAACGGATCAAAGCCAAAATTTCGTTTCTATATGATCAATTGCTTGAGATCAATCAGAAGCTCTGGGATATAGAGGACCGGATCCGTGAACTCGAGCGGAAGAAGGATTTCGGCAGTGAATTCATAGAAACGGCCAGGGCGGTGTACCACCATAATGATCAGAGGGCTAAAATCAAGCAGGAGATCAATCAGGTGACAGGTTCCGATCTTATTGAAGAAAAATCCTACGAAGATTACTGATAGACGAAATAACAATAATTTCCTGCATATATTGATCTTCCGGTTTTCATCGATGGGAGATGTGGCCCTTACCTTGCCTGTTATCAAAGGTCTTCTTGAAAATAATCCAGACCTGCATATTACTTTTGTCTCCAGGAAAGTTTACCGGCCCTTTTTTGAGGGTTTGCCACGATTCACTTATCAGGCATGTGACTTCAGGTTCAGGCATAAGGGTATGGGTGGTTTATTAACACTTTACAGCCAGCTCAGGAAATCAGGCCGGTATGATTATGTGATTGACCTGCATGATGTGATCAGGACCTGGATATTGAATTCATTGTTCAGGAGTGCCGGGCATAAGGTATTTAAGTTGGATAAGGGCAGAAGGCAAAAACGCCTCTTAACCAGAGGGAAGATATTCCATAGGCTGAAAAGCACTTATCAAAGATACCTGGACCCATTCATGAAAATCGGCCTGCTGTTCAAGGATCCTGAGGTTCCTGTAATTTCCATACCTCCCGAGGAACGAAGAAAAGCGGATGAATTTCTGATTCAACATCATGTGAAGAGGACCACAGTTAAAATAGGAATAGCACCTTTTACCCTACATAAACTGAAGACCTGGCCCCTTGAATATGTATTACAGTTGATCCAGTTGCTGGAGCGAAATAAAGAACTGGCCATATTCCTGTTTGGAGGTGGTGATGAGGAGATCAGGCGCATGGAATTTATGGAAAAGGACTTCCGTTCATGCATTTCGGTAGGCAGACGGTTGAACCTGGCCACCGAACTGGCATTAATGGAAAAACTGGATGCCATGATCACCATGGATTCTGCCAATATGCATATGGCAGCCCTGGTGGGGATTCCAACGGTTGCCTTGTGGGGAGGCACGCATCCTTTTGCCGGTTTTGAGGCATATGGACAGGTTCCGGAAAGAAATATCCAGATATCGAAAGAAAAGCTGGTATGCAGACCCTGTACAGTATATGGAGCCGGAGTATGCAAACGGGGCGATTTTGCCTGTATGCGGTGGCTGGAACCGGATTATGTTTATAAGCGATTAGTTAAGCTTCGGGTGATTCCACCAGTAGATCCTTAAATAAGTGAAAATGTACGAATCGCACTGGAAGATATGGATTGATACCGGGGGTACTTTTACCGATTGTATTGCGAAAAGCCCGGAAGGCCGGTTTTACAGGATAAAAGTCTTGAGTAAAAGTGCTCTGAGAGGTAAAATAACCCGGATCCTTGACAGGCGGACCTTTTATTTCTCAGCCTTTTGGAATGTTTCTGAAGATATTTTCAATGGGTTTATATTTAGTAAACTGGGATCCGAAAGTGAATTAGCCCGGATACAATCTGTTGATTTAAAAAAAAGGATTATTATACTCGACCATGATGTGTTGTCCGAAAAGAACCCGGCTTTTGATTTTGAAATAAACAGCGGGGAGGAAGCGCCGGTACTGGCCGCCAGGCTTGTGACCGGCACATCGCTTAATGATTCTTTCCCTCCATTGGAAATGAGATTGGGCTCGACCATCGGAACAAATGCCCTGCTTGAAAGGAAAGGATCGAAAACAGTGTTGGTGGTGACCAAAGGTTTCAAAGACCTCCTGTTGATCGGCAATCAGCAACGGCCTCATATTTTCAGCCTTAATATTCAAAAACCTTCTCCATTTTATGATCGGATATTTGAAATGAATGAAAGGCTATCCTCTGAGGGGAAAGTGATCTCGGGGATCGATCCCGACCAACTGAAGAACCTTAAGAAGGAAATAGCGGATTATAATCCGGGATCGGTGGCGATTTCACTCTTGCACAGCTACCGGAATCCTTCACATGAGAAAATCATTCTTGAAACATTGAGTAATGCAGGATTCAAATATATTACTTCCGGAGCCGATATTGCTCCAGTGATCAATTACCTGAACAGGACCGAAACCGCGGTAGTTAATGCCTATCTGTCGCCAAGGGTACATAACTATCTTTCGGGTGTTCACAGTAAAATTCCCCACGGTTCTCTGAAGATCATGACCAGTGCGGGAGGACTTGTGGATCATAAATATTATCTGCCCAAAGAAAGCCTTTTCAGCGGACCGGCTGGTGGCGTGGTCGGTGCTGTCAATACCGGAATGGAAGCCGGAGCAAATAAGATCATTTCTTTCGATATGGGCGGAACCAGTACGGATGTGGCCCGTTACGATACTAAATTTGATTATCAATATATAACCCGGATTGGTGGAGCTACCGTGGTAAGCCCTTCACTTACGATTGAGACGGTGGCCAGCGGAGGAGGTTCTATCTGTGATTTTGATTGTATCAAATTTACCGTCGGGCCCGAAAGTGCAAGCGCTTCACCGGGTCCGGCCTGCTATGGAGAAGGAGGTCCACTGACCATCACCGATGTAAATCTGCTGTTGGGGAGAGTTGTCGGGGATAATTTCGGTATACCCATCAACAGGTCGTGTTCCGATGAGGCACTCGGGAAATTCATTCAGGATGGGCAAAACAAATCTGAAATATTAAATGGTTTTTTGAAGATTGTAAATGAAAAAATGGCTAATGCTATCAGAAAAATATCAGTAAAAAAAGGTTTTGATCCATCCGAATATACGCTTATTTCATTTGGCGGTGCAGGCGGTCAGCACGCAATCGATCTGGCCGGGATATTGAATATATCATCTGTAATCATTCCTTATGATGCCAGTCTGTTGAGTGCCGCAGGTATGGGGCATGCGTTAATCGAGCGATTTTCGGTTCGGCAGGTGTTAAAATCAATCGAAAGTGTGGATCGTATCCTTCCTGAATTGATAAGAGAACTAGGCGATGAAGCAAAAAAATCACTTTTATTTGAAAAGATACCGGAAGAAGATATCGAAATACGTGAAGTATTGATGTATCTCCGGTTTAAAGGACAGGAAACCAGCCTGGAAATACCCTATGATGGGAAAGATTTAGAAGAGGCATTTAAAAGGACTTATGAAAATTTATACGGGCACTGGTTAAGTAACCGGACCATTGAAGTGGAATCGGTCAAAGTGATTGCCAGTGAAAAAAGAAAATCCATCGAACCGGCAGCAGACATTCATGATTTGTATGCACCCGAACCGGCGAAATTTCAGCATTCTTTTATTGGCGAGGCCTGGCAGGAGGTACCGGTATTCATCTGGGAAGAACTTGAGAGAGGTGCCTCGATCCGGGGACCGGCATTACTTGCCAGTGATTATACCACCCTGGTGGTGAATGAGGATTGGGTAACCAGGATTAACGAATACAACCAGGCTTCACTCCATCGTGCTTCTGGTGTTGATTTTTCCGGGTCAAGTGCTGACCAGGAATCCGAGGCCATCAATCTGGAACTTTATACGAACCGGTTAACCGCTGTAGCTGAAGAAATGGGAGCACTTTTACAAAGAACATCTTTTTCTGTGAACATCAAGGAGCGGCTTGATTATTCATGCGCCTTGCTGGATGAACAGGGTGAACTGATCGTAAATGCACCCCACATACCGGTGCACCTGGGAGGTCTCGGACTATGTGTAAGAGAAGTTATCAATAAATTTCCCCTGAATACCGGGGATGTGATTATTACGAATCATCCGGCGTTTGGTGGATCTCATTTACCGGATATTACCATGATCATGGCGGTTTTTGATCAAAATGGTAAAATAGTCGGATATGTCGCCAATCGTGCTCATCATGCCGAACTGGGTGGCAAAAGACCCGGCTCAATGCCGCCCGACGCTGATAACCTGGCAGAAGAGGGGGTTATTATTCCACCCACTTACCTGATCAGAAAGGGAAAACAGCAATGGGATAAAGTAAAGGAGATCCTTTCTGCAAGTGAGTATCCAACCCGGGATCCTGAAGAAAATCTGGCTGATCTGAACGGTGCCCTTGCTTCTGTGCACGCAGGTGTAAGGAGCCTGGAGGCACTTTGCAGGAAATTCGGATCAGATAAGATCAGGCATTATATGGCTGAATTAAAAGATTATGCTCATTCCAGACTGGTATATCGCCTTTCCCGGTTGAAAGAAAGAAGATACAAGGCCTCGGAATACCTGGATGACGGTACGCCCATCCATCTGGAAATGAGTATTGAGCACGACCGCCTCACTATAGATTTTAGCGGATCTGGAGATCTGCATCCGGGAAACCTGAATGCTACTCCGGCCATAGTAAGAAGCGCTGTACTATATACGTTGAGATTACTTATCAATGAAAATATTCCGTTGAATGAAGGGATCATGCGGGCGGTGGGTCTGCGATTGCCCGGCGGATTTCTAAATCCGGTATTTCATGTAGATCCTGAAAAATGTCCTGCTGTAGTCGGTGGGAACACCGAAACCAGCCAGCGGATTGTGGATACACTTTTAAAGGCCCTTGAGCTTTCAGCATGCAGTCAGGGTACGATGAATAATTTTCTTTTTGGTGATGACCAGTTCAGCTATTATGAAACTTTGTGCGGGGGATGTGGTGCTACATCCGTACATCCGGGAGCCAATGCGGTACACCAGCATATGACCAATACCCGTATTACGGATCCGGAAATACTGGAGTTCCGATATCCGGTAAGGCTGGTTAACTTCAGCATACGTGAAAATTCAGGAGGTAAGGGAAAAAACAAGGGAGGGGACGGGGTAATCCGGCAGATCATGTTTTTAAAATCACTGGAGATCACTTTACTTAGTCAACACAGGATAGAAGCGCCTTATGGTATGAAGGGAGGGTTGGAAGGTAAAAAAGGAGATCAATTTCTGATCCGCAAAAATGGCGATAAAGAAAAGCTCAATGGTATTGACGCAGCGATAGTACAGGAAGGGGATTCTATTGTTATTTATACTCCGGGCGGAGGGGGTTGGGGCAAGGACGTATAAGGACTTTTTTCCTATTATCATGTTACCTGTTTTGGTTAAAATAACGGATGCGTATTAGTGATCGGTTATGGCGTATTGAGCAAAGTATCTTTTTAGAACACTATAGATAAATTCAATCATGGCAACGATTAAAAGAAATGATATAATCATATAAAGCCGGGATTTTTGATCACCATTCATCCTTTTTCGGATCCGGCATCCTTAATGCAATAATGGAAAAAACAATTGATATTGTGCGGGCAGGTAATCCGGTTGAGAATCATACACATCCAACTGTGATTAATATTATAAAAATATTCTGCCCAATATAGGGATTAAAACCAACCCGGATTAAATTATCCTTCTGGATAGAATTCAACCCGGGATGAATTATTTCTTAATCAATTGTGATAGTTTATAACAGTTCTGCCTTGAGGCTGATCTCCGTGCCCTGGTATAATCTGGATATGGGACAACCTTTTTTTGCCTTCTCGGAAAGTTCTGAAAATGTCGATTCATCGACTCCATCAATCTTAGCCTTGCAGTCCAGATCAATATTGGTGATCAAAGGTCCCTGGTCATCTTTATCCAGCGTTACCTTGGCAGTGGTATCGATACGTTCGGCTTCAATATCCTGCTGGCTGAGTAAGGCGGATAAAAACATGGAAAAACAGCCGGCAATAGCTGCGCCGACCAGTTCTTCCGGATTGGTTCCTTCGCCTTCTTCAAACCGGGATGAATAGGTATACAAACCTTCGTAGGTACCATATTTCATAGTACCTTTTCCTCCTTTTAATGTGCCTAGCCATTGGGCTGATGCGTTTCTAGTAGCCATAATAATATTGTTTAATGTGAGTATTAAATTAAAAATTCTTGTATAAACTAATGAATTACCTGCACGTTGTCAAACAGGAAACCCTCCACGGCCCGTTTCAACAGGGCAGGATATATTTTGCCAAATAACCCTTACTTACTGTTCTGATTAACATTTATTGAGCAAATTTGTTGAAAAATAGTAAATATTTGACATATTTTGCGTGGATTCAAAAGGAGAGAAGCAATGAAGAAATTCGTTCCAGGTGGATATTTTTTAGTGATCGCCATAGTTCTTGCTATAATTTTTTATTTAACCAATAATTTCAGGAACCGGCAAGCGACCATCCCCGTTACCATAGATACGGTTGCCACCACTGACCCGGATTCCCTTAAGGAAGAAATTCCGAAGAAGATGCTTTATGGGATCATAGTGGATTCGCTTGATGTACAGGAAAATACGATCAGGCCTAATCAGTTCCTGGGAGAGATCCTGGCACAATATAATGTATCCGGTCAGGAGATCCATGAATTATCTCAGAAGGCCAAACCGGTATATGATGTGCGAAAAATCGTATCCAGGAAAAAATATACGGTGATCTCCACTGCCGACAGCATAAAAAAAGCTCAGTACCTTATATATGAACCCAATAATCTCGAATATGTAGTATACAAACTCAAGGACAGCATTGAAGTATACCGTGAACTTAAAAAAATCGACACGGTGGAAAACAGGATATCCGGTATCATCAGTACTTCACTTTGGGAAACCATGCGGGAAGCGAATGCCGATCCGGAGCTCATTCATTCCCTTTCCGAAGTATTTGCCTGGCAGGTAGATTTTTACCGGGTTCAAAAGGGGGATAAGTTCAAGGTAATATTTGAACAACTGATGGTGGAGGATGAGCCGGTGGGAATCGGCAAAATACTGGGTGCTTATTTCAATCATTTCGGAGAAGATTATTATGGGGTATATTTCGACCAGGGAGATGCCGTGAGTTATTTCGATGAGAAGGGTGAAAGCCTGCAGAAACAATTCCTGCGGGCCCCCTTGCGATATAACCGCATCAGTTCACGTTATACCAGGAGACGGTATCATCCCCTATTGAAGCGCTATAGATCCCACCTCGGTACGGATTATGCGGCTCCCACAGGAACGCCTATTCATTCAGTGGGCGATGGCGTGGTTATGGAGGCCCGGTATGCAAAATATAACGGACGGTACGTCAAGATCAGGCATAATAGTGTGTATACAACCCAGTATCTGCATATGTCTCAGTTTGCCAAAGGGATCAAGACTGGCGTTAAGGTTAAACAGGGCCAGGTAATCGGTTATGTAGGTAGTACAGGTCTGGCAAACGGTCCCCATTTATGTTTCAGGTTCTGGAAACATAACCAGCAGGTAGATGCCCTCAAAATTGAACTGCCTCCTTCAGAGCCAGTGCGGGAGGAATTACGGCAACAGTATGAAATTATCAAGGACCGGATGATCGATAAATTGAATAAAATTCATTTTCAGAATGAGATAAAAGAAACATTTGCTGCTTCAAAACAGTATTAAATAGAAGCAGTCCCTATTTATCGAATCGTGAGCAAGATCTAATACCTTTAAAGGTAATTCTTGATAATACCTTTAAATATACCGGAACTCTGAAAACAGTGTATCATAGTACAACCGGTCCGGTATCCGGTTCATTAATTTATTAACCCCGATTATTCATAAACCATTCTCAAAATAAACCGTTTTTACTATTTAAAATATTTATTATCTGGTAGTTACAAAAAGGGATTAACCCCTGATAAGCGCAATTCAGTAGCCTGTTTCTGGGCTATTTGATTAAGTATAAGAATTTCAAAACCCTATATAATTCTTTGATTATCAAGAAATTGCGCTTAATCGGCCCTTCGGGCGAAAAATTTATGAATTTTTCGGGTTATGATCAGTTAGAAAACCAATGGAGCGTAATGTTCCATATTGTCTATCTGATGTTCAATAATAAAGCCAAGCACTGAATTTTTTTTGAATTTATTTATATATTTAGTCAATATAATTTCTACATAAATTGAGAAAATACCGGAATCTCTTTCACTATTGATCGATCTTAAAAATATCCTGGTACTGGACATTGAAACCGTATCTGCTTTTAAAAGTTATGAGGAAATGGATGAGCGGTTCAGAAAACTCTGGGACCGGAAAGCCTCGCACCTGAAAAATGAAGAAAACCTTCCCCCGGAAGTATTATACAAGGAAAGAGCGGCTATTTATGCCGAATTCGGCAAGATAGTTTGTGTCGGTGTCGGTATTTTTACCAGGAATAAAGATCAGCAGCCGGGTTTGAGGATCACTGCCTTTTCAGGCAGGGATGAAGTCAGGATTCTGGAAGAATTCAGGTTACTTCTCAATAAAAAGCTGGATCCTGAAAACCTGTTTCTTTGTGCTCATAACGGGAAGGAATTCGATTTTCCTTATCTCAGCCGGCGATATCTGATCAATGGGCTGGAAATTCCTGCGGTCCTGCAGCTAGGTGGTAAAAAACCATGGGAGATACCCCATCTCGATACGATGGATATGTGGCGTTTCGGGGATAGAAAAAGTTATACTCCCCTCGATCTGCTTGCTTCTCTATTCGGTATCGGCTCGAGCAAAACGGATATGGATGGAAGTATGGTCAGTAAGGTTTATTATGAAGAAGATGATATCGAAAAAATTACCCACTACTGCAAACAGGATGTCCTGGTTACGGCCAATCTTTATTTAAAAATGGTGATGATGAACGCCATTCCCACTGACCAGGTTACGTTTATTTAATTTTAATCTACCATCATGCCAGCCGGAAAGGACGATAGATTATTATCCATAGAAGACCTGAGGATCCAATTCAAAACCGGGGAAACCTGGATTAAGGCCGTTGACGGGATCAGCTTTTCTGTTAATAAAGGAGAAACAGTAGGGATTGTGGGTGAATCTGGATCCGGGAAATCGGTGACGGCTCTATCGATCATGAATCTGATACCCCGTCCGCCTGGTTCCGTTGACAGTGGAAAGGTAATGTTCAATTCTGATCTCTATGGCTCGCAGGATCTGATCGGATTGCCTGAGAAACAGATGAGAAAGATAAGGGGAAATGAGATCTCGATGATATTCCAGGAACCCATGACTTCACTGAATCCGGTATATACCTGTGGCGACCAGATAAGTGAAGTGGTCCGGATTCATGAAAATATTTCCCTAAAAGAAGCAAAGAACCGGGTAATGGCGTTGCTTCAGAAAGTAAAACTGCCCAGGCCGGATACGGTTTATCATACCTATCCACATAATCTTTCAGGAGGTCAGAAACAACGGGTAATGATTGCGATGGCCCTGGCCTGTTATCCCCGGTTGATCATTGCTGATGAACCCACCACGGCGCTGGATGTAACCGTTCAGGCGAACATTTTACAACTGATTAAAAATCTCAGGGAGGATTTCAACAGTTCGGTGTTATTTATTACCCACGACTTGGGTGTAATCGCAGATATAGCGGAACGTGTACTGGTTATGTACCAGGGCAGGATTGTTGAGCAGGGTACGGTATGGGAAGTGTTTTCGGACCCGAAGCATCCTTATACAAAAGGTCTTCTGGCCTGCCGCCCCCGTCTCGACCTGAAACTGAAAGTTCTGCCTACGGTTTCAGATTTTATGGAGGAGAAAACCGGGAATGGGACTCATAATAAATATAATTCAGTAGGGGAAGCGTTGTTGTTGAATGTTGAAAGTAAGGAAGAACTGATTTACAGGAGGTTGAGTGTATTGAAGGGAGGGCCGATTCTGAAAGTAAATGGGCTTAAAAAATATTATCCACTCAAGAAAAAGATTTTCGGCAGGATAGTTGATTATGTCAAGGCGGTGGATGATGTATCCTTTGAAGTTTATCCGGGTGAAACGATTGGTCTCGTAGGTGAATCCGGTTGTGGAAAAACTACCCTGGTTCGTATGCTTACGGGATTGATCGAACCTACTGCCGGCCAGATCATTTTTGAAGGGACGGATTTTGCAAAGATTACTTCCGGTGACCTGCGACGGATGCGCAGATCCATACAGATTATTTTTCAGGATCCTTTCAGTTCACTGAATCCCAGACAGACCGTGGGTGATTCGATCCTCGAGCCAATGAAGGTACATGGGTTGCACAATTCTTCAGCAAGAAAAAAAGCAGTGTTTGAGCTGTTGAAAAAAGTAGGACTGGATGAGAGCACTTATAACAAATATCCTCATGAATTTTCAGGAGGTCAGAAACAGCGAATTTGTATTGCCAGAACCTTATCGCTGAATCCAAGGTTTATCATACTCGATGAATCTGTTTCAGCACTGGATGTATCTGTGCAGGCCCAGGTATTGAACCTGTTAAATCAGTTAAAGAAAGATTTTAATTTCACATATATTTTTATTTCTCATGATCTTTCAGTAGTTAAATTTATGGCGGACCGTATATTCGTGATGAAAGACGGCAGGTTTATTGAGATGGGTTTTCCTGAAGATCTGTATCTGAAACCCCGGATGCCGTATACAAAAAATCTTGTGGATGCCATACCTAAAGGGGATCCTGAAGATATACGAAAAAGTATGTTGAGGAGAAGGTTACTCAATACGGCCCGTAAAATACGAGATGAAATTAAGTCAAAAAAATGAAAAAAAAGAAAATAAAAAATTCTAAATCGGATAAAAAAGTAAAAAACCTCAAAAAACAGGTGGTGGCCTTTCTGGAAAAGAACCCCAAAAAAACT
This sequence comes from uncultured Roseivirgaceae bacterium, assembly GCA_964543195.1. GTDB lineage: Bacteria > Bacteroidota > Bacteroidia > Cytophagales > Cyclobacteriaceae > JAGTVG01. Next base: position 30,708 of record CAZIXF010000018.1, on the reverse strand, counting down.
TATTCTGCCAGGCAACTGATCAGAAAGCTGAACATTAAGCAGAAACATCTTAAAAATAACCTGGAGGGTGCTTTGCTGGATTTACTGAAGGAAGAAGCCATTGTATTGAAAGAAGGTGGGAAATTCAGCATCGGCGTCCGGTCCGGGGATATCGTAGGTAAAGTGGATTATGTTAATCCCAAATTTGCTTACATTATCACCGATGAATTCGATAAAGATATCTATGTAAGGACCGATGACCTTAAAAATGCAATGGATGATGATATCGTGAAGCTGAAAGTCTCCTCCATTAATAAAAGCGGGCATCCGGTAGGATTTGTAACGGAAATTATTCAAAGGAACCGGCTCGAGTTTGTGGGAAGGGTGGAATTGAGTGATAATTATGCCTTTGTGGTTCCTGATTTCAAAAAGATGCATTTCGATTTTTTCATCCGGCCTGAGGATATCAACAAAGCTAAAAATAACGATAAGGTCATCGTAAGGCTCAAAGAATGGAATGAAAGAGATAAAAATCCTATCGGTGAAATAATCGATATTCTTGGTCCGGCCGGTGATCACGAGGCGGAGATGCATTCCATAATTGCTGAATTCGGATTGCCTTTTGATTTCCCGGCCCCGGTTAAAAAGCAATCGGAAAAGATACCCGAGAAGATCACCAACGAGGAAATTAAACGCCGGAAGGATTACAGGAAAGTAACTACGTTTACCATCGACCCGGAGGATGCCAAGGATTTTGATGATGCCCTGTCATTGAAAAATCTTGGTAACGGGCGGTACGAGGTGGGCGTACATATTGCTGATGTCTCGCATTACGTTCAAAATGATTCGATCGTTGATCAGGAAGCCTACCGGCGGGCCACCTCCGTTTATCTCGTCGACCGGACAATCCCCATGCTTCCTGAACGGTTATCCAATAATCTCTGTTCGCTGAGGCCCAAGGAGGATAAGCTCACATTTTCGGCTATCTTCGAAATGGATCAGGAAGCGCATATCCATAAGGAGTGGTTCGGCAAGACTATAATCCATTCCGACAGAAGATTCAGCTACGAAGAGGCCCAGGAACGAATAGAATCATTCCGTGGAGAATTTTCGAAAGAACTCACACTGCTCAATGAGCTGGCACTGAAACTACGGGTTGAGCGTTTCATGACCGGATCCATTAATTTTGAGACTACGGAAGTGAAGTTCAAACTGGATGAAAAGGGAAAGCCGCTGGACATCATCCCCAAAATCAGGAAAGATGCCCATAAAATGATCGAGGATTTCATGCTGCTTGCCAATAAACGGGTGGCAGAATTCATTTTCAATAAAAAGAAGTCCGGCGGCACTGAAACGTTTGTGTACCGGGTGCATGACGAGCCCGATCAGGAAAAACTTGAAACCTTCCGTAATTTTGCCAAAAAATTCGGTCATCAGTTGAATTTCCGCAGAGATGGCATATCAAAGGCGCTGAATAATCTTTTAGATAAAATAGAAGGAAAACCCGAACAGAATATCCTCGAGAACCTGGCCATCCGTTCCATGGCCAAGGCTAAATATTCTACCGAGGAAAAAAGCCATTTCGGCCTGGCTTTCTCTCATTATACGCATTTTACCTCCCCAATCCGGAGGTATCCCGACCTGATGGTCCATCGTTTGCTGGGTCATTATCTTTCCGGTGGAAAGTCCCTTGCTAAAAAAGAATATGAGGAGAAATGCGTCCATAGCTCTGAAAAGGAAAAGACAGCAGTGGATGCCGAACGTGCTTCCATTAAATACAAGCAGGTGGAGTATATGATGGATAAAATCGGGGATGAGTTTAACGGACTGATCAGCGGTGTGTCAGAATGGGGAATTTATGTGGAGATCATAGAAAGCAAGGTGGAGGGCATGATCAGACTTTCCGAACTTGAGGATGATTATTATGAATTCGATGAAAAAAATATGCGGGTAATTGGCCGCCTTAATAAAAGAATATATACTTTAGGCGATGAAGTGAGAGTAAGACTTTTGCGAACGGATATCGACCGCAGACAGATAGACCTGGCATTGGCTGAAAATGAATAAAGAATTAAAAGCATTGATCGGAGAGATAGACGATGAAATCCGGAAGTTATCTTTCGGCACAGAACCGTGTAATCTCTATCAGCCCATAAAGTACATATTGGGTCTAGGAGGAAAGCGGATAAGACCTCTTCTGACTGTCCTGGCTTACCGGTTGTACAGAGACGATCATAAAAAGATCCTTTATCCTGCACTGGCAGTGGAAGTATTCCATAATTTTACCCTCTTGCATGATGACATCATGGATAAGGCGCCTCTCCGGAGAGGGCAGGCTACGGTACATAAAAGATGGAATGATAATATTGCCATTCTTTCCGGTGATGTGATGCTGGTCAGGGTATATGATCTTCTGCTGAAGGTGGAAAACAGCCGCGTAAAGGAAGTCATTTCCACATTCAATGATTGTGCTGCAAAAGTTTGTGAAGGTCAGCAACTGGATATGGATTTTGAGACCTTGGATTCGATCAGCGAGGAGGATTATATCCACATGATCGAAAATAAAACAGCGGTTCTCCTGGGTTACAGCCTGAAGCTGGGGGGGCTTCTGGCAGAAGTTGATGGGGCGGACCTGAACTGGCTGTTTGACTATGGCGTGAATATCGGTACCGGGTTTCAATTGATGGACGACCTGCTGGATGTGTATGCAGATAGTGAAAAATTTGGCAAACAGGTCGGAGGCGACATCCTGACCAACAAGAAAACCTATCTTTTGATCAAGGCACTTGAACTGGCCAAAGGTCATGAAAGAGAAGAATTGATAACCTGGATCAGGAAAAAAGAATTTAATGATTCGGAAAAAATTGAAGCGGTAAAAAAAATCTACGATTCGGTAGGGATACGGGAGCGCGTTACTGAACGTATGAACGGATTCTTCAATGCCGGCTATGAATGCCTCTCAAAAATTTCGATTCCTGAAAATAAAAAGGAAAATTTGAAGATACTCACAGCGTATATGATCAACAGAGATAAATAAATTTATGACGCTTACCATTATACTGATCGTTGTCAATGTAGTTGCCACGCTGTATGCCTGGAACCGGACCGACAAGCTATATGCCTGGATGCTCAATCCCTATGCAGTGGTTCACAGGAACCAGTACCACCGGCTTATCACTTCAGGGTTTATACATAACGACTGGATGCACCTGCTTTTCAATATGATCACCCTGTATTTTTTCGGGCGCAATATGGAATATGTGTTGAAGATATATTTTGGTGCCGGGAGCGGTTTCTATTTTCTTATACTTTATTTCGTGGGCATGATCGTGGCCGATATTCCTTCGGTAGTCAAGCACAGGGATAACCCGAATTATAATTCATTGGGAGCTTCCGGTGCAGTGAGTGCTGTTCTTTTCGCCAGCATATTGTTCAATCCAATCAACCGGATCTGCATTTTTCTTCCGGTCTTCTGTATACCGGGTTACATATTTGGAGCCCTTTACCTGATCTATACCTATTACCAGGGGAAAAAAGCATCCACACACATCAATCACGATGCCCATTTGTATGGAGCCTTGTTCGGTATCTTTTTCAGTGTGATCCTCTATCCGCGGGTCGTGCCGGAATTCATCGATAAAGTACTGAACACCAGCATTTTTTAACGTTATGATTTGAGTTATGTTTGGATGGCAGGCTCTTCCTGTTCATTCCAAATTACTGGAATGGGATGGTTGCTGCGCTAAGTGAATGGTATTGTTTTCCCTATCCGAAAATCTGCGGACCGTTCCTCTTTCGATGTCTTCTGTGGACCGGGAAAAAGAATCATAAAAAAAGGCCGTCCTTTTGAGACAGCCTAATTAATAAAATAAATACTTTTTTCATTATTTCTGCGGAGGGATCACAGAAACGAAAGAACGGTCTTTTTTTCCTTTTTTAAATTCAACCACACCGTCAGCCAATGCAAAAAGGGTATGGTCTTTTCCAATACCCACATTGCTGCCGGGATGGTGTTTTGTGCCACGCTGGCGCACAATGATGCTGCCTGCCCTGGCTGCCTGGCCGCCGAATATCTTGACACCAAGACGTTTACTTACCGAGTCCCGGCCGTTTCTTGTACTACCTGCTCCTTTTTTATGTGCCATATCATTTAATTTTTAATATCTTCAATCAATAATTTGGTATAATCCTGGCGGTGACCATTTTTTACCCTGTATCCTTTTCGTCTTTTTTTCTTGAATACGATCACCTTATCACCTCTGGCATGTTCTACGATTTTTCCGGACACCTTAGCTCCCTTTACAGTAGGTGAGCCTACCTTGATCTTTCCGTTGTCATCAACCAGGAGCACCTGATCGAATTCAACTTTATCACCGGATTTTCCATCTAATCGGGCAGTGAAGATCTGCTGATCCTTGGTGACTTTATATTGCTTTCCTGCTATATCAACGATTGCGTACATGGATTCAAGTTTTCAAACGGACTGCAAAGGTAAATTATTTTTAAAAACTCACAAAAGGTTTTAACAAAATAAAATCTGTCCAATCCGGTTCTTATCCTGTTTGGAGCTTCCAACAAAATCATATCTTATAACTCCTGGTCCGATCCCATGCCTGTCCCGGGAACAAACCATGACCCCTTTCCCTGCCGTATAACCCTTCCCTGAAAGGATATTCGATGGAAGTGGCCAAACGAATAGATAAGGATGGATGGAATGCCAGCACGCTGCCTGCCGGCCGGGGAACACCGGATCGTGACAATTAGCTGAAAAAGAGGTTTATCATGGTGTGCGGGTAATTTCGGTAGGTCAGAGGATGAAATGACGGGTTCATTTAATGCTCGAATCACAATAAGCCAATATTCAACCCCGATTATTCATTTTGATCTGTAATATTCAAATATTCACAGAGTTACGTGTATATTTTATATTCTAATAATGAATTTGGGTTCAATTAATTCCCAATGAACCCCCGGGATTTTCAGAAATGATCAATATTTCAATTATTCATTTTTAAATTCTTATGCAATTTGGGATGTTTGGAATGACATGAATTGAAGATTAAAAGTTAATTGAATATTGACTCTTGGAATTGGATTATTCATCAATCAGTTTACAGGGTGACTTCTTCTCATAAAACCTCTCATCGGATTACTCCTATTTTCTCAACTGCCCCCACGTGGTCACTCCGCGCTTTTTTAATTTCGAAATGATCTTCAAAAACAACTGGGCCGAGGCGAATGCATCCCCACCAGCAGTATGATGGTCCTCAAGCGGTATATTGAATCTTTCACACAGGTCCTTCAGATTCTGATGCCGGTCAGGATATATCCGGTTTACCGGCTGATCTACTCTCCTTGCAAGGTCATTTATTTCAATAACCGGATTATTGAATCTTGAATTAAAGTTGTTTTTCAACATCCGGTCAATAACCCGCTTTTCAAAATTGATATTGAAACCCACGGCGATTCGGCCCGATAAAAATTCAACGATCCTCACCACGGCTTCCTTTTCATCCATGCCATGAGATATCTCCTTGTTGGCGATCTCGTGAACAGGGATGGCCTCATTGGCTTCAGATGATGAGTTATTTATAATCAGTTCCAGGGAATCGGGGACCGTGGCCTGGAAAACCCTATCAATATCTGGCTTTATAATTTGATTTTTATGTCGACCATGCTGAGTGACCTGGATTGCCCCGGAATTGTACCAGGACCCATTTTCTGATTAATAAAATAATGATGGGGATTCAAACTTAGGCTTACCTTTAACCATTGTTCCCTGTCCTGGCTTCCGGAGAATTCCGGCCTGTTCTTCAGCGTGCTGTCAGCCATAATCCACCATCCAACCAATCCCAGTGATCCGGGCAGAATAAAATACAGGTTATGAGATTCCGGGTTTACCAATGCAGAGATCCCAAGCCCGAATAGAACGCCCGCTGCACTCACATAATTAATATTCCTGCCTTCACGGACAGAAAATTCTGTGTTGTTTAAATACGCGTGGTTGGCTGCCGTACCGGCTGTGAGGAAAGCTGCGGGGATAAGCATTTCCCATCTTTTATCAATGTCAACCATACCGAATCCCAGTCCGGTCGACAGGATCCCGAAAGAAGAGGCGGCGAGCATGTCGCCACGGGTAAAACGGAAAGTTTCATAAATACGGTTTGAAACCAGGTAACCTGTACCACCCGCCAGTAAAATGAAACCCCCATAAAGCCTTGCATAGTCAGCATTGGAGGCGATTAATCCCGAAAAGGTAAGTGCGGGGACTGTGATGCCGTAATAACGGTAGGTGGCCACTCTTCCGCTTGACCATTTATGTTTTTTCCCGAGTTGAAATCCTGTTTGACCCAAGGCAATACTTCCTGCCATCATGGCGCCGAACACGATTTTATCCTGCTGTGTAGTCGTGGGTTCTCCAACAATTAAAAATCCCAGCGCAGCACCATGCAGGCTTCCGATTAACTTCCCATGCCTTGCAAGAAGAACTGCACCCATATTGATGTTTTCATATCGCCGGGAATTCACAAAAGGCCACGCCATACTGATACCCGCCGTGAAAAAGGGCAGGGCGACGGCAGTGGGAGGTTCGATTTCGAATAAATAATCAAGGCCAAGGCCATAGCCGAATCCGAATAAACCGTTTGAAATTATCAATCGTTTACCATAGTTGACCTCCTCCGTTTCATCCTCCTCCGTTTTATCCTCCTCCGTTTCCCGGTCAATCCCGGAATCTAAAGTTTCGGCAAGATCGGTATTCCATTGTTTGTTATATTTGAAATATTTCTGTTTTTCCTCTTCACTGGGTTGTGAGAAATAGGATTTCAAATAGGTTCTGTATTCTTCATAGTATTGTTCCTCGGCCGGGGTCAGATACAGATTTTTTTCTTTCTTTTCCAATATCGACTGATAATATTTATTCTGTTCTTCCAGCCAGTAGGCTTTTGCCGTGAGCGGTTTGGTGATTTCCTGGCTGTATGAAGGGGTACAGCTCATTAAAACGATGAACGACACCTGTACCCAGAACCCTGGTTTTTTCATAAGAGATGGCATTGGATCATAAATTTAGAAATATTGAATATTTTATCATTTAAAAAATAAATTTAAATGGATACTATCCAAACGACACAATCAATTCCATTTCGGTTGAGATGACAGAATAATTATTAATAGGATACTCGATATTTCAAAGCTTCTGAACTCATCCATACCAGGGTATTTAAAATTGGAACTATCGGTAAACATGTTTCTGATGGAATAATATCTGGTATTAAATGCGTATTGAGCTGATAGAATAAATTCTTTCCCATCATGGATATAGGGCCGACGAGGTTGTACCTATTCCGACAGGGAAATTCAATTATTCGTACAGGATATATTTAAAGTATCCTGCCCGGATTAGTTATAGCCTGCATAAATCGGTTGTTCTGCGAATTGCCCCGTCAGATGATACAGGTCAACTGTTTTATGAAAAAAGGATGATCAGGCAGTCGTACACATTAAACGCGTTCCGGAGACTCCGATAAAAGATAGACATGGGATTTGATAAAGATTTTGCATTACTTATATTGTCAGGTTGATAAAAATCGCAGAAATCATGAAAAATTTAAAGATCAATCATGTTGCAGTAATTATTCTTACTGTACTGTACCAGTTGGTAGCCATGATCTGGTACGGTGCCTTTGCTCAGCCCTGGATGTCATTAAACAACCTTACCGAAGCGGAGGTCGGAGATCCGTCACCCATTCCGTATATAGTGGCAGTGATTGCTGCCCTGATCACAAATTATGTTTTTGCAGCTTTTTTCAAGCGAATGAAGGTGATGAAAATCGGGGATGGAATAAAAATTGCATTATTGGTTTGGCTGGCCTTCTATTTTGCTGAATTTTTTACCGTAAATATGTTTTCCATGCGACCTGTAGCGTTGAGTTTTGTGGATGGAGGTAAAACCTTAATAAATTTTTTATTGACCGGGATCATCCTGGCCGCATGGGTAAAATACGATACCGAATCTGAAGAACCGGATTGAATTCCAATCAATCCTGGATCCGAATTGTTTTTCATACTGTATTATGTAAATATCAAATTATAGAAAATGAAATTTAATCCCTTCAGTATCATTCCAAAGAAGCTGAATCCATTACGACAAACAAAAAAAAAGAAGTCCTATTCGAGAAAGGTGGGTCTGGCTCCCGGTCAACTGTTATATATCGGAGAACATGAAGGAGGACCTATTGAAATGTCCCTGATAAAATACGATCAATCGGGGGTTGAAGAATATGATATAAAAGATGTTGAAGACCTCATTGAGAAATTTGATCCCGGTAAAATAAACTGGATCAATATCGATGGGATCAATGATGTGGAGATGATAGGGAAAATTGCCGGGAGATTTTCATTTCATCCCCTGATGACAGAGGATATTCTCAATACAGAGCATTTGCCTAAATCTGAGGAATATGATGACCATCATTTTTTTACCCTTAAAATGCTCCGTCTGGGGACACATAAAAGAGAGGATGGTATTTATCAGGAGCATGTAAGTTTCGTTTTAGGGAATAATTACGTAATATCTTTCCAGGATAATATTTCAGGGGATGTATTTGACAATGTCCGGTTGAGGATCAAAACTTCCAGATCGAGGCTGAGAAGGAATGGATCGGATTATCTTTTTTACGCACTTCTGGATTCTGTGGTGGATGGTTATTTCAATATAACGGAATTCGTCAGGGATAAAATCGGGGACATGGAAGATTATATTCTTGAAAATCCTGCCGAACAGATGAGTTCCAATATTATCGCCATGAGAAAACAATTGAATAATATGCGGAAAGTGATTTTACCACTCCGTGATGCGGTAGACCGCTTATTTACCGATGAGTCGGAATTCATCCAGGAGCATACCTATACCTATTTCAGGGATGTACAGGATCATATAGTTCATATATACACCACTTTCGATGGTTTTAAGGAAACGGTGTCATCGATGATGGATATGCATATGTCGAATCTGAGTAACAGCCTGAACATGATCATGCGTACTCTTACCATTTTTTCCCTGTTTTTTGTGCCGCTTACTTTTATTGCCGGAGTATATGGAATGAACTTTCAATACATGCCTGAGCTGGCGTGGAAATATGGGTATCCGTTTGCCCTGGGTCTCATGTTTTGTTGTGTCCTTGTGATGTTCATTTATATGAGACGGAAAGGCTGGCTTTAGTCTGTTTTCCTGTTGAACTGGATATTTCTTTTCAGACCGCTGTATTTGGTTCTTTTCACTGCACTTTTTTTAAAAAGTTTACGGAATTCTTCTTCCGGGAGAACCTGCCAGTCATCTTTTTCAAGATCATATAGGGCTGCAGGCGGATTGAATTTTGGTTCCCGGTGGGGGGTTGAAAACCGGTTCCAGGGGCAGACATCCTGGCATATGTCACAGCCAAATATCCAGTCATTCACCTTACCGCTGAATTTCTCCGGGATATCCTCTTTTAGTTCGATAGTAAGATAAGAAATGCATCTTCGGGCATCCATATGGTAGGGAGTCAGTGCATCCGTGGGGCATGCATCGATACAGCGCGTACATGTGCCGCAATAATCCTTCATCGGCGGGTCTTCTTCAAGTTCCAGATCAACGATGAGCTCCGCCAGGAAAAAGAAACTCCCTTTCCGGGGATGGATCAACATCGTATTTTTGCCTATCCACCCCAGACCGTTGCGGGCAGCCCATTGCCGTTCCATAACCGGGGCGGAATCGACAAACGCTCTTCCATGCACAGTTCCTATCTTATCATTTAACCGGTGCATAAATTCTTTCAATTTATCTTTGATCACAAAGTGATAGTCTGTTCCATAGGCATATTTGGCGATTTTGTAATTATTTTGTTCCGGAAGGGTGTTTTCAGGAAAATAATTATAGGCGAGGCTGATCACTGAACGGGCGTCCGGCACCAGTTTCCGCGCATCGAGACGCTTATCGAAATGATTGGCCAGGTATCCCATTTTACCATGGTAATTCTGTTGAAGCCAGTTTTCGAGACGTGGTGCTTCCTCTTCCAGAAATTCTGCTTTTGAGATGCCGCATTGGTCAAAACCGAGACTGGCTGCCACGGACTTGACCAGGGCGGTATGTTTTTCGATCTGAGATGACATAGTTAATCAAATAAAGTCCCTGAGCGGCTTGGCGGAACGATATTCAGGTGTTTGTAGGCCAGATCGGTTGCTTCCCTTCCCCTGGATGTTCTTTTGATATATCCCTCCTGTATTAAAAAGGGTTCATACACTTCTTCAATGGTTTCGGCTTCCTCCGAGCAGGCAGTGGCGATTGTGTTAATGCCAACCGGTCCCCCTTTGAATTTTTCGATTATGGTCAGCAGTATCCGGTTGTCCATCTCATCCAGTCCGTTTTGATCCACCTCCAGCGCCTTAAGGGCAATTTCGGCAATTTCCTTGTTTATGATGCCCTTTCCTTTTATATCGGCAAAGTCCCTGGTGCGCCTAAGCAGGTTATTGGAGATCCTGGGTGTTCCCCTGCTTCGCCTTGCGATCTCTGCAGCCGCCCCCTTATCAATGGGCACGTTGAGTATGCCAGCAGACCGTTCCACGATCGTATGAAGCAGTTCGGCGTTATAATATTCAAGCCGGCAATTGATCCCGAATCGTGCCCTTAAGGGTGCGGTAAGCAAGCCGGCCCTTGTGGTAGCTCCTACCAGTGTAAAAGGGCTGAGTTTGATCTGGACTGACCTGGCATTAGGCCCGGTGTCGAGAAGAATGTCAATCTTGAAATCTTCCATGGCACTGTATAGATATTCCTCCACGATCGGATTGAGCCGGTGGATCTCATCGATAAACAACACATCGTTTTCTTCAAGATTGGTAAGCAACCCGGCCAGGTCACTTGGTTTTTCCAGTACCGGACCGGAAGATATTTTTATATTGGTCCCCAGTTCGTTGGCTATAATATATGAGAGGGTGGTCTTTCCAAGACCCGGTGGTCCGTGAAAGAGCACATGATCAAGAGACTCTGCCCGCTTCCTCGCCGCCATTACAAATACCTTCAGGTTTTCCACTGTTTTCTGCTGCCCGGTAAACTCAGCGAAGTTTAAAGGCCGCAGGACTTTATCGATCTCCTTATCTTCCTGATCCAGATAATTTTTGTCCCCGCTCAGATAATCTTCTCTCATTTTACGATTATTTTCACTAAAATAATGATAAGAAAAGATAATTCATAAAAAGGGTGTAAATTGGCCCCTGATTAGGATTTTTTACATGTTTAGCAAGAGTAGCATATATCCGATCCTGCTGATTATCGTTGTTTTTATCGTCTGGATAATCCGGCAGAACGCTACGGAACTGGAGAGAGTGTCTTTTAACGGTCAGACGATGGGGACCTATTATAACATTATTTATCTCTATCCCGAGAATTTGAGTTTTAAAAGTGAAATCGATTCCCTCCTTATTGAATGGAACCGGTCCTTATCCACCTATATCCCCGACTCGGAGATCTCCCGGTTTAACCGGAAAAACCAGCATGTATTCGAATCACCTTATTTTTACCCGGTGCTCCTTAAGAGCCGCGAGATTTATGAAGCAACTGAAGGAGCTTTCGACCCTACCATTATGCCACTGGTCAACGCCTGGGGTTTCGGCCCGGATGAGCAAGAACTGCCAGACAGTGCGGAAGTAAGAAGATTGTTGAAACTGGTTGATTTTACAAAGATAAGGTTCGATTCTACCCGGGTCTGGAAGCAACAGCCCGGAATACAACTGGATTTCAGTGCTATTGCAAAGGGGTATGGCGTTGATGTGGTAGGTGATTTCCTTGAAGATATGGGAATTGAAAATTATCTGGTGGAAATCGGGGGAGAAATCACCTGCAAGGGTGTAAATGATAAAGGTATACCCTGGACTACCGGTATTGAAGATCCCAATGTGGAAATCTTCAATCGAAAAATAAAAGCCATAATCAGTCTGAGTGATAAATCCATTGCTACTTCAGGGAATTACAGGAATTTTTATGTGAAAGAGGGCAGAAAATATGCTCATACGATAAGTCCTTTTACAGGTTATCCGGTAGAACATTCCCTGTTAAGCGCTACTGTGATCGCCGAAGATTGTATGGCTGCTGATGGTTTTTCTACCGCCTTTATGGTATTGGGGCTGGAAAAGAGCAGGGAAATATTGAATGAACATCCCGAACTGGATGCTTATCTGATATATAATGATGACCAAGGTTCTGTCAAGACCTATATGACCGGGGATTTTACATCGATGCTTGTTAAAGAGAATTAGGTATGTCACGAATTCAGGAGGAATGGTTTGGAGAATGGTTTGATTCCCCTTATTATCATCTTCTTTATAAGTACAGAGATATTAATGAAGCCAAACCGTTTCTGGATAATATCTGCAACTATCTAATGCCTGACCGGACTGATCTCGTACTCGATCTTGCCTGCGGTAAGGGTCGCCATGCTATTTATCTGAATGAGAAGGGACTGGAAGTGATCGGTGTGGATCTTTCGGAAAAAAATATAAAGGAGGCAAAAAGATATGAAAATGAACGATTGCATTTTTATGTCCATGATATGAGGAGGGTTTTTATGGAGGATACCTTCGATTACATCATGAATTTTTTCACAAGCTTCGGTTATTTTGATACCAAAAAAGAAAACCAATCCGTGGTCGATGCTGTGGCCCGCGGATTGAAAAAGGGAGGCCGGTTCCTGCTTGATTTTTTAAATCCTTACGTGGTCATTCATCAGCTTGATAATGAGGAAGAACGTAAAATAGGGAAAGTGAAATTTCATTTGAGCAAGGAATTGAGCGATGAAGGATATATCATTAAAAACATCGATATCAGGGATAACAGTAATGAATATTATTTTCAGGAAAAAGTAAAAGCAATACGGAGAATAGAGTTCATGGAATATTTTAAGAATGCCGGCTTAAGATTGGTGGAAATCTTCGGCGATTATGATCTTAACCCATATATTGCCGAACAATCCGAGCGGCTTATCTTTCTTGTTGAAAAGTAGATCCGGATATGGCCTTTAATTCGATCATATTATTTCTGGCGGCTTTCCTTGGGGGATTGAGCTTTTTCATTTTCCCTGATATACAGTCGAAAAAATTCGATAATGTGCTTTTATTTGCCGGCTCTTATCTCCTTTCCATTACGATTTTACATATCCTCCCTGAAGTCTACAGCCAGTACCAGCAACCCTATAAGGTAGGTATATTGATCCTGGCCGGATTTTTACTTCAGATCCTGCTGGGAAGCATTTCTTCCGGCATTGAACACGGACATCTTCATAAAGGGCACGTCTCACTGGAGGGGTCTTCAAAATTTACGCCTTTGTTCTTACTGCTTGGCCTGGGTATACATTCATTTCTGGAGGGGACCATTCTGGCCAACCCGGTAAAAATTGCCATACATAATCATTCAGGCAGTATATTACTTGGTATAATCCTCCATAAGATACCGGCCGCCATTGCCTTGATGGCCGTACTGAGCCAACAAGTCAAAAAAAGATCAATGGTTATTCTTTTCCTGTTCTTGTTCAGTATCGCCTCTCCCCTGGGCCTGATCCTAACCGCTATTCTCGGGAATTCACAGATCCTTTCGACCGACAGCATGGCCTTATTGTATGCGTTGGTCTGTGGAAGTTTTTTACATATTTCGACTACCATCTTTTTTGAATCCAGTCCGCATCATCACCTGAATCTGAATCGCCTGATGCTGATCTTTATCGGTGCCGGAGTAGCCCTGATGATCGAAATATTCCTTTGATTTCGGGGTGAAGTTCAATTTTAGATCTATAAATATATAAAGCAATACTTGGGATTTTTTATAAGAAAATGAACAAGGAAGGCGCAAACAGCGGAATGATCGTTGGCCTGATGTTTACTCTTGGGTATATTATTTATTTTAAGTTCATGGGTGGAACCCGTGAAGAATGGCTCTGGGGAATATCTCCAGAAGGGATTGGAACGGCAGGCATGTTCCTTAACCTGGCTACTGCATTAATCGTTCATTATTTCACTCCGGACCCTCATGAAGATATAAAAGAAATCGTCGAGGAGATCCGGTATCCTCGAAGATGATGCCGTTGATCATAAAAGACATTTTTTCTGGATCACTAATCGGCGATAATTATTCCCGATCATTTTTTAACCGGAAATAAGCATTCCATCCATTCAGGGTTAATATCTTTCAGACTTTTTTAAAGCATGATTATCGCATCCGGTATAAGGGATCCCGGAATTGAAACTCCATATTAAAGGTCAATCCGCTTTATTATGCAAACCATTCCCGCTTTCTGAGCTGGAGGTTATTCAGCACATCGATCGTGACATTCACATCATTCACCACCTGAAAATCGAACATGCCCACACAGATAAAATCGGCCCCGTTCATAAAAGCCCAGTTAAATCCATCCTCCGGTGGAATGGCCCCGGCTGCCAGGATCTTGAATCCCATTACCGGGACCTTTGCCCTGTTTACAAACTCAATAGTTTTTTCCGGGTAAAGGCAAAATAGATTATCGTGGAAACGATCATGATCGAGGTACTTTTTGCCATCCACTTCAAAAGGAACTCTTTTTTCCCTTGGATGGGCCGACCAGTACCTGTCATGATGCATGGTCTTCATGTAATAATCGGGAATGATGCCTTCCTCTTCACAGGAGATCAATGCATCCACTGTATGGGAAGCTAAACCGGCCACATAACCCTGGCTCCGGATACGTTCCATCATTTTGTCGATCACGTCAATCTTATTATCCCTTACCAGCCAGTCGCACCAGTTCCCCTGGACCTGAACGATATCCACCCCGTAATCAATTGCCTTATCAATATTTACGTAGTAATCGTTATTCTCCATATCGGGATGAACCTGAGAAATCACCTTGATCTTACTGCCGGTGATATCTTTATATTTTTTAATAAGAGGATTTGAAGGGAATCCTATGTTAATGCTATTGATCCCGGCTTTTTCGGCAAGTATAAGGGTTTCAAATACTTTCTGTTCCGTATTATAGGCCCGGAAAAGACTTGGCACATAGATCAGATCGCGTGAATGAGCCCAGCCTCCTATCAGGTTACCGCCCAAAACCAGCCTGCTTATCTCATGTTCTCCGATTTTTCCTTTTGGTAACTCACCTTTTAACTCACTGAGATCCGCTTCTCCGATCTGTATGGTGGCGCCGGATAGTGTATCTACCCCATATTTTCGATGCCTTTGCAGAGCCCCCCATCCAACCAGACCCAGGGCAGGCAGGGTAGCCAGATTTTTCAAGAGCTCTCTTCTGCGGTTTACCTTTGCCCCTTCAAGTTCATCTGTGGTTCCTTCCACTTTCTTCCGGTCAAAATAATTCCGGAGATAATGTATGCCATACCCTCTTTCTTTACTTAATGCAAGCACAAGCAAGGCCAGGGCTTCAATCAGGTTCCTGTTTACAATAAACAGGTTGCCTTCGGTCGGATTCATCAGTGTATTCCCGAAAGGAGGATAGGCAAAATAATAAAGCATTAACAGGACAATACCAGCCACCGCTGAAAGCCGGATAGCAAATCCGGTGAACAAAGCAAGACCGATCAGGATGAGTCCTGCTATATTTAATACATCAATAAACTGTACCAACCCCTCCGAAGAAGCAAGCCAATGGTAAAATCCGGAAAACGGACCGGTTGCATTGGCAAGGTAGGCCGCGGAAGTCCAGCCGTCTGTTAATAATTTTGCAAATCCTTCATATAAAAAATGCCAGCCGATTGTGACACGGAGTAATGTTATAAAGAGCTTGTTCCAGTTGATTTTTTTCATGGTAGTATATGTTCCTCAAATAAAAAAATTTCCCTGTAATTAAAATCTTAACCCTTCAAATAGTCCTTAAATAATAAAAAAAGTTAAGCATGTTAACCATATGCTATATTAATAAAAAAATCCGATTTTACAGGACAAAACTACGGATAAATTCAACCAGGGCATAGATTTACAAACCTGGATGATCCATTTACCTTAACTTGGTATCAGAAAATCATTTTCTCCATAAATAAAGAATAGGAATCTGATTTGTATTTTCCAAATGGAGTCCTTTTTGTATATCCGAGTTTGGTTAATAAACCTATTGCCTCTTTCTGGTATATACCGGTTTCCAACCTGAGAAAGCGAATATTTTTTTTTATCAGATGATCCTCCAGGCTTTCAATGATTCTCTTTGCTACCGCTTTTCCCCGAAATGCCGGTCTAACAAACAGACGTTTCATTTCACCATACTGTCCATCATCAGACAGGATCTTAACTGCTCCGATACCTACAAGTAGATCATCCTCGAAATAGCCCAGAAAATATACATTTTGTTTACTTAAAGTGCTGATATCATCCAGGTGATTGCTCTCACCCGGATAACGGGCATTCAATAATTTATCCGAAGCTTCTATCAGTTGTTTTACATCTTCTCTTAAAGGAGAAATGGGAGCAATTTTCATATAAATGAAGTCAGTGGGGATTAATTCCCAACCATTTAACCCCGATTATTCATAAACCATTCTCAAAATAAACCGTTTTTACTATTTAAAATATTTATTATCAGGTAGTTACAAAAAGGGATTAACCCCTGATAAGCGCAATTCAGTAGCCTATTTCTGGGCTATTTGATTAAGTATAAGAATTTCAAAACCCTATATAATTCTTTGATTATCAATAAATTGCGCTTAATCGGCCCTTCGGGCGAAAAATTGATGAATTTTTCGGGTTAAATTCTGTTCTATTGTCGATACCAGGTTATTATCTTTCTTCTGTTGTTCCGGAATCGACTTGCTGGGCCTCGACCGGTGCCGCAGTCATTTTGGAATCCACTGCATAATATATAGAAGCCACAGCAAGATAGATCCACATTATCGCGATAATAATACCTATACCAAATACAATAAGTCCTCCAATGCTGATAAAAACAGCCAGCAAACCAATAAGGAAAATATTCATAGCATATCCATCGGTCATTCGCCAGCTGGCCTTGATGGCATCCATGGCTCCTATCTGTTTATCAATGACCAGGAAGGGTACAAATGCAAGCTTACAGGCGAAAATGATCCCCGGAATGATCAATAAGACAATACCAATTCCCACAATTATGTAAACAAGGATATAGGCAAGTAAAACATTACCGTAATTTCTTGAAAAGGCAAACATATCCTTGATCTCTACTTCCTGGCCCCTTGCCGCTTTAAGATAAGCATAATAAACACCATATTGCAGCGGGGCAAGGAGTAAAAGGCCATAGGCCATAACCGGAATCATGAATAGTATGGTATTTTGCTCAATGAAACTTTCATTCACGATCAGGGCAAAGGCCTGAATAGGTATGGCAAACAAAAAAACAATGATTAATATAAGGAAAAGATTGAGGAATTTTTTCCATAGCATCTTCCATCCATTGCCATAGCTGTCTCCCACAGTAGGTTCAAATGGTGCTTTTGCGTAGTTCATAATCAATGCAGTTAGTGTCAGACTTAAAATATGTATTCTCAAATTAAAAAAAAATGCTTATATAGCATTAAATTGGGGATCATTTTTCACAAAATCATGAAAAATCTCCTGCGTCTTTTTATTATCCACTTCATTTTATATGCCCATTCAAATCTGGCACAGAATGTTATTGAAACCATTATACAGCAAGGGCATCCGGCCTCGGTAAATCATGTGGCCATCAGTCCGGACAGGCAACTCCTGGCTACCGCTGGTAAGGATAAAACCATCGCTTTGATGGTGCTGAAAAGTGAGGCTGTGGATCCGGGAAGCGGTGAAACCTTGACCGGGTTTGAATTCCGGATTGTTTATTATCCTTGCCTTTTTCATGCTACGGATGTATTATTATTTAACTAAACCAGAATTATCATGAAGAAGACGATAAGTATTTTATTTCTAACCTTTCTTGCGTTAACGGTAATTGCTCAGTCAACCGATAAAGTACGATTGGGAGTAGCCGGACTTACTCATGGCCACGTACACTGGATATTGGGCAAAACGGAGGCAGATTCATATGAAGTGGTGGGCATAGCGGAAAAAAACAATGAACTGGTAGACCGGCTTTTTGGTCAGTACAGCCTCAGCAAAGATATCCGTTATAGGACCCTTGAAGAAATGATTAAAAAGGCTGAGCCGGAAGCTGTGGTGGCATTTAACTCCATTCATGAACATCTGGAAGTAGTCGAGGCATGTGCACCGCAAGGTATCCATGTGATGGTGGAAAAACCGCTTGCAGTAAGTAATGAACATGCTCAAAAAATGGCCCGTCTTGCAAGGGAAAATAATATACTCCTTCTTACCAATTATGAAACCACGTGGTATGGGACTACTCAAAAATTAATGAAGGACGTACTGGAAGATAAATTTATTGGAGAGATACGTAAGATCATCGTACGGGACGGTCATTTCGGACCTAAAGAGATCGGGGTGAGTGAGGAATTCTTTCAATGGCTGACGGATCCTGAACTCAATGGTGGAGGCGCACTTATTGATTTTGGATGCTATGGTGCAAATCTGATAACCCGGTTGATGAGAAATGAACGCCCTGAGACTGTGACCGCCATCACCCAACAGATCAAACCCCATATCTATTCCAAAGTGGATGATGAAGCTACAATCATTCTTACCTATCCCGGATCTCAGGGCATCATACAAGCATCATGGAACTGGCCGATGCATAGAAAGGATATGGATGTTTATGGCACTGAAGGGGTAATCTATCAATATAACGGAGAGGAAATGGAGATCAAAACGGAAAATTATGTGGGGAAAACCACCATGAGGAGGCCGGAAGCTCCCTTTAATGATCCCTTTTTGTATTTTTCGGCTGTTGTACGAGGAGAGATTGCTGTACATCCCCTCGATCTTTCATCACTTGAAAATAATCTGATTGTGGTTGAAATACTTGATGCCGCCAGGCGTTCTTCAAACACGGGAACAACCATACGATTGGAGAGATAGACATGTTTTATTGATAATTATGGGGCCGGTACATAAATCGATATTTTCCATAGGGTTCGTTTTTATGATATCCGTATCCTTTCTCAATGGCCAGGATGGACTCATGCCATTCATGAAGAATGGTAAAATAGGATTTAAAAATGGGCAGGATTCCATGATTGTACCACCCCGGTATGATTATTTCGAGGCGTTCAAAAAAGGATATTCCTGGACGGTTATTGGCGTAGGTAATTATGAATGGCTCAATAATAATATCACGCACAGGCAGGTAAAGTTCAATGGAAAATTCGGCCTGGTCAGTGCGACTGGAAATGAAATACTGCCACCGGTTGCTGATATGATTCTTGAATTATATCCTGATCATGCGCTGATCGGCACGGGAGAATCCACGGTGAAGTTTATGGATTTTCCAGGTGAAAGAGTGATAAGTTTCAACGGTGAGATCGGAGTCCTGAAGAGCAACGGGGAGATGATCTTGCCGGTTAAGTTTACCTCAATAAAGGCTGTCAAAAATAAGGAAACCCTATACTGGTTTGCAAAAAACGATAGTGCTTCCCACTTATTCCTTGATGACACATTACTCAATATCCCTGAGCATACAGAGGATATTGAAAATTTTTCAGGAGGATTGGCCAGGTTTCGTGTGAATTCACAATACGGTTTCATCAATAAAGAAGGAGAGGTAGTAATCGAACCGGTATTTGAAAAGGCAGGAGATTTCAAAAATGGGAAGGCTCTTGTTAAAGATAATGAAACCTTTTTTTATATTGATTCTTCCGGGCAATACCTTAAAGATGCAGAAGTACCTTATAACTATGTCGGCCCATTTTCAGAGGGATATGCCCTTGTAAGCATTATGGATGAATACGGTTATATAAATCATGATTCCAGTTATTTTATCTATCCCCGCTTTACCAGGGCCAGTCCCTTTTTTAATAATATTGCTCACGTGGCTACAGAGGATTCATTCGGATACATATTTACCAATGGAAAGGTGGATATCGCACGAAAATACGAGAGAGAAAAAAGACGACCATGGGCAGAAGTTTCCGCTTTTCCTCATCAATCGGATGGTTTCGATCCGGTTCCATGCCATTCCACTGATACGACCTTTTTTCATAACCCGTTTACAGCCTGGAGCATACAAAAACTCCTTTCCATAACCCTTCAATCAATCCGCTGGGCACCTTATTTATATTATCCGTATCCACAGATGTTGGGAAAGGTATGCGCCGGGGAAGGTACCCTTACGGGAAGGTATGATCTTAATATAAAATGTATGAATGCTGGATCGGATTCCTGGGAAAAATTCCGGGATGAGGTAATATTTCCATTGCTCAATAATCAAAAGTTGTTAACGATAGCATGGGGATGGGCCAGCCCATACATTAAAAAATCATACCGGTCCATGCCGGAAACCCATCAAAAGATTTACCTCGAAATGGCCGAATATCTGGGAGAATACTATGAGAAGTATACCTTGGGGGAGATCCGCGAACATCTGACAAAAAACGAAGCTGACTTTGCTTATTATCATCCCGATATGACACGGAGTCCGTTCAGGAAAGTAAGCGCATTCACCGACAGGCTGATCCTGATTCACCAGGTGATGGATGGTAATAACGTAAAAAAATGGATCCGTCAGATCAGAAGCGATATGCTGAGCTGGTAAATCTGTACGGGTGTTGCACCGGTTAACTGAACGGCCTTCTTTATAATATACCTCTCTTTGTCGCCTATCCGGCATAAATCCGTATTATCCCGAAAAATCACATAATTTAATTTCTAGGTGTCGTATATAATAACAAATGCTTAGAAAAGCTAAAATATTGATCTTATCTGCACTGGTGTGTTTTATTTCCACTTCAGGAAAAGCTCAAACATGCTGTTCGGGCGGTGTTCCATTATCCTCAAATCTGGGTATGCCTCCCGGTTCCAAAGGCCTATGGCAGTTTAATGTTTCTTACGATCAGAATGTACTCAAAACGCTTAAAAACGGAACTGATGAACTGGTTGATCCGTCACGGGAAAGGATAACCCGGTCGGTGCTGACTGAAATTGGTTATGGAATAAGCGACAGAATTTCACTGGATCTGTTCTTTCCCATAGTTAACCAGGAAAGATCAATACGGCAGTTCGGAAATATCGACAGAGTCTCTACGGCAGGAATAGGTGATATGGCCTTATTAATCAAATATCAGTTAACAGATCCTGGGAATACCGGGCAAAACATGATAATAGGCCTTGGTCCCAAGGCTCCGACCGGGCAAACAAATATCAGGCGGGATGATGGGATCCTGCTTAATGCTGATCTTCAACCCGGTAGTGGGGCATGGGATGCTCTAATGTATGCATTTTATAATCATACTTTTGGCTTCAGGCCTTCTATGGGTATTTCGGGTTTAATGGTCTATAGTCTAAAAGGGGTTAATCCAGATTATTTGAATGGACAGTCTTATCAATTTGGGAATGAAATTATGGCCCAGGTGTCTGTGGTCGATAAGATCAACGTAGGGACAAATATATTTGACCTTTCTGTTTCATTACGTCTTCGGGATCAGGATGTTGATAAATTTAATGACGAGGTATTGCCAAATACAGGAGGCCGTTTTCTGTTTTTCACACCCGGCATATCCTACTATATTCTACCATCCTTGTCAATTAATATGGCCGGCGATATTCCTGTTTATGCTGAGGTAACCGGAACACAGCTGGCACCCAGTTACCGGTTTAATATCGGAGCTTATCTTTCAATAAGCCATCAAAACAAGATCGAAAATATAAATTTCTAAATGATGTTGAAAACAGGAAAAGTGATTCTTGCAGTAGTCTTATTGTTAACATTCTGGGGTTGTGATGATGCACAGGAGCCACCCCCTTTCAGAAATTCACCGGGGAGCTCTCCGGTATCAGGAAATTCATGGCTCATTCCTGAAGATCAGATATTTGATGGAGGCCCTGGTAAAGATGGAATACCTGCCCTGGAAAATCCTGAAATGATCCCGGCCGCTTCTGCAGATTTTTTATCTGATCGGGAACTGGTGGTCGGTTACAAGTCAGGATCTGATATCCGGGCATATCCCCATCAGATTCTGGACTGGCATGAGATCGCAAATGATGAGGTAGATACTACCAAAATTGCTGTCACCTATTGTCCTCTTACAGGAACTGCTATTGGCTGGAACAGGGTGATCAACAATGAAACTACCACATTTGGTGTCAGTGGTTTGTTATACAATACGAATTTGATACCCTATGACAGGTTAACAGATTCCAACTGGTCGCAAATGCTGCTGGATTGTGTTAATGGTGAGTTAATCGGAGAAGAGGCTGCTACTTATCAGGTGATCGAGACAACCTGGGGAAATTGGAAGACCATGTTTCCCAATACCAGGGTGCTTTCACGAAACACAGGATTCAGTCGTAATTATGGGGTGTATCCTTATGGTGATTATAAAACCAATAATAATTATCTCCTGTTTCCGGTTTCCAATAGAGATTCAAGGTTGCCTGAAAAAGAGCGGGTTTTAGGTGTTATTGTCGGGGATAAAGTAAAGATCTACCGGTTTGATGATCTACCGGAAAATGAGGTGGGCATAATCAGTGATGAGTTCAGCACCGGTGCGGTGGTAATAGTTGGATCGGCAGAAAGGAATTTCATGACAGCCTATTACCAAAAAATCAATGATGAAACGCGATTGAAATTTACGCCTGTATCTGACGGTACTTCCGTTATATTGACAGATCAGGAAGGAAATCAATGGAATGTATTTGGTGAAGCAGTCAGCGGACCAAGGAAAGGCCAGCGATTATCACGTCCTGTTTCTTTTATCGGATTCTGGTTTGCATGGGCAGCCTTTTACCCCGGCCTGGAGATCTTCGAGCAACCCGGATGATTTTCCAAATTATTGGAGGTTTATTAAATCTTAATTAATCAATTAAACGTGGTGAAGGAATGAGGATTCCGCCTTCTTCTTCAATCAGTAAATGAACATTATTGGGTATTTCAAGATCAACCTGTGTATCCTTGCCTCGTTTGGATTCCATGATTTTCATAATTTCTTTTCTGTCCGTAATGCCCACTCTTTGTGCCAGGAGATAACTGGGCACCCCCTTATTGTTTACCAGCCCGGTAACGGTCATGATGCCATGAATGACTTTTCCGTTTTTATGGATATATCTTTTAACCAGACGGTGCTTTTTTATTTCTCCGGATACTATCCGCTTATTTTGTGCAAGATTAACTGTGAGATCATCCGGATGGGTAAAAATGCTGAATTTCTTGCCAAGTATCTCCTTTTCCTCATATCCTATGGTATCGCAAAAAGCTTGATTGACCTTCAGAAGAACACCGTCAAAAGTTCCTATGGCCATTCCAATCGGGGCGCTATCGAATATTATGTTGGAATATTGTATATCCCGTAAAAGAGAATTTCCCATTTGATTTGACAAAGGTGCTAATTAAAATTAATCTTCATTTTTCCATTTTCAAAATTTTATTATTTTCATACAACCGATGGATTTCAGCCATATCACCCCTTCTCCGATACAACCTGTTGAGGATAAATGGTTACGTGAAAAGAAAATTTCACTGTTTATCAAACGGGATGACCTCCTTCATCCTGAAATGTCCGGGAACAAGTTCCGGAAATTGAAATATAACCTCATTGAGGTCAAAAAGAAAAGATATGATACCATTCTAACCTTTGGCGGCGCTTATTCCAATCATTTATATGCGGTGGCCGCAGCTGGTGAGGCCTATGGTTTAAAGACCATCGGAATTGTTCGCGGGGAACGCCCGGAACCCTTGAATCCCACGCTCAGATTTGCAGAAAATAAAAAAATGGAGCTTCATTTTATATCCCGGACGCAATATCGATCAAAATATGACGAAGCGTTTATCGGGGGACTTCAGGACAGATTCGGTCGTTTTTATCTTCTGCCGGAAGGAGGGACCAATACCGAAGCAGTCAGGGGATGTACAGAGATCATCGATGAAATTGACGTTGACTTTGATTATATAACCTGCGCCTGTGGTACGGGTGGTACGTTGTCAGGATTGATAGCCGGCCTGGATGGCCGGAAAAATATGATCGGTATTCCGGTGCTCAAAGGTGGTGAATACCTTAAAAATGAAATTCAGCATCTCGTGCGTGATTATAATGGAAAAATATACCTGAACTGGTATCTTGAAACCGGTTATCATTTCGGAGGTTTTGCGCGGTTTACTGACGAACTTATCGATTTCATTAATGATTTCAAACATAGACATAAGATCCAGCTTGATCCCATATATACGGGTAAAATCATGTTCGGTGTATTCGATCTTATCAGAAAGGGATATTTCAGTGAAGGATCCAGAATTATAGCAATACATACCGGAGGTATTCAGGGGATAGCAGGTTTCAATCAGAGGTTTGGTCATTTGATCCGGTAAATCCCATAAAATCTTTTATTCAAGTAAAGATTTTATATCGTCACGTGTCAATTCCTTGAAGAAACTTTCTTCAGTAGTGATCAGGTCCGAAGCCAGTTTGACCTTTCTTTTTTGTAAGGCGATGATCTTTTCCTCCACTGTATTTTTACTGATGAATTTATAGGTGAAGACTTTGTTTTCCTGTCCTATCCGGTGTGCCCTGTCTATGGCCTGTTGTTCCACAGCCGGGTTCCACCAGGGATCAAGCAGAAACACATAATCAGCCTTGGTAAGATTCAAACCCAACCCGCCGGCCTTAAGGGATATCATAAATATGCTGATCTCATCATTTTCCTGAAAATTCCGGACCTGTGATTCCCGGTCCTTGGTGGAACCGTCGAGATAGGCATATTTGATTTTGTTTTTATCAAGATATTCACTTAAAATGTTAAGATGTTTCACAAACTGGCTGAATATCAATATTTTATGATGTTCACTCAGGGCATTATGAATCATTTGGGTTACATCCTCGAGTTTTCCGGAATCATGTTTGTAATTACCCTCTACCATCCTGGGGTGATTAGCGATCTGGCGTAGTTTGGTCAATCCCTGTAAAAGGATAAAATGTGATTTTTTAAGTCCCCTTTTTTCTATTTCATCGAGGATCTTGTTTCTGTAAAACGATTTTGCCTCTTCATATTTTTCTTCCTGATGGGAAGTCATGGCTGAATATTTGATGCTTTCCACTTTTTCGGGCAATTCCCGGGCTACCTGTGATTTATGCCTTCTCAGTATGAATGGCCGGATAATGGTATTGAGTTTCCGGGTTTTCTCTTCATCCTTTTTCTTTTCTATGGGAGTGAGGAATTCCCTTTTAAAAAAGGATTGGTTGCCAAGAAGCCCAGGATTCAAAAAGGTCATCTGGGACCAGAGATCCATGGTGCTGTTTTCCAGGGGGGTACCGGTCAGGATCAGCCTGAATTTGGATTTCAATTTTCTGACGGCCTTTGAAATGTTGGAATTGGGGTTTTTAATGGCCTGCGATTCATCAAGGATTACATAATTGAAATAATATTTGGTCAACAGGCTTATGTCCAGCCGCGCGATACCATAACTGGTGAGCACCAGGTCATAATCCTTGAATTGTTCCACATTTTTTTCCCTGTTTGTCCCTGCATAAACCAGAATTTTAAGATCCGGAGTGAATTTGCTTGCTTCAAGTTCCCAGTTGTAAATCAATGAGGTCGGCATGATGAGCAAGCTGGTACTATGAGCACCCCTTTCTTTCTGGGCTTGCATCAGAGCAAGGGTTTGAACCGTTTTCCCCAGACCCATATCATCAGCCAGACATCCCCCGAAGCGGTATTTATTCAGAAACTGAAGCCAGTTATAACCTGAATGCTGATAAGGTCTTAGTGTCCCCTTGAAATTATCCGGGATCACCATGCTATCAATGGATTTGAAATCCTGAAGTTTTTCAAGTTTCCTGTTCATGGATACCTTGGCCAATTCACCCGATTCCAGATCCTTCACCAGTGCAAGATGGTGTTTTTTTAATTTCATGGGTGCAGGGGATCCATTGGCGGATTTACCATCCTCCACGAAGGAAAACAACTCTGAATATTCATTAAGCCACCTTTCCGGAATTACAGCTACTTCCCCATTGGGAAGTGTTATTTCATTTCCCTTCAATATTACGATCCTCCTTAATTCATTGAAAGGTATTTCATAATCTCCGAACTTAATCTTGGCATATATGTCAAACCAGTCAATACTTTCTTTGATCTCTATAGAAATGGATGATTCACCAAGAAAATATTTTTTCTGTTCTTCTTTTTCCTGCTGGATAATAAATCCTATATCTTCAAGTGTCGATTTGTTCTGATTGATCCAGGAAAAGGCTTTTAATTTAGGTTGTAAGGTTTGTCCATTTGATAAATCCAGGCCTAAATTCTTAATGAGTTTGATAAATTTACTCTCCTTTGTCAGATTGCGGGGGATTTTGTAAAAAGTGTAATGATCATTTTTACGATCTATGGTTACGCTTACCTTCTGCGTCCTGTCTGAACGGAATTCGAATTCTCCATATTTAAAATATAACTCAAAGGATATATTTTCAATTTCATCTTCCTCCACGTTATCGTAGGCCCCGTAATTAGAGGGGACAAGCTCCTCCGTTGAAGTGAGATGATAAAACCGGAACACAGGCACTGGCTCCTCTTTTTTTTCGATAATGCCGAATCCTTTTGCATTTACATTAAAAGAGCCTATCAATGGCGCTACGAATTTTTCATAATAGGTTCGTTCAATTTTTTTGGGGATAGCGATGAATTTTTTATTCAGAAAAGGCTGAAGTTTATTACCGTCTATCTCCTGATCAAACCCGTATAATTTGTCATACAATATCAGCCAGGCTTGTTTTTTACATGGAAGGTAAGCTCCACGATATTGAAATTCCAATTTTTCCCCTTTATGTTTTATTGTGGGGAAATAGTGTGTATTCTCTTCATTTCTCATGAAATGAAATAAGATGGAAGCCCGCTCTTCCTGTACATGGATCCGCTTCCACGTCGGCTCACCGTCTGAACCCATTTCAAAGAGCCACTTTCCTTCAAGTAATTCAAATATGGCGGCCTTCTGGGTTTCTATATATTCATTGATCCTGTTTTGAAGTGCTTCGTCCGGATTCTCGGATTTATATATCTTGACAAAAAAATCGGCAGGTTTAAGTCTGGTGTTGTTGAATTTCCTCAGAATAGCATTTTGCTGGATGGTATCTATAAACTTAATTATTTTATAATCATTTTCATCCAGCCCATCCGCAAATTCATCTGCATTAGCCGATGAGATATTCTGATTTTGAAGTGTGAGTTTGCCATTGTCGTCCTGTTGTACCACGAAAGACTCGATAAGATATCCCAGGTATTCGTGCTGGTACATCGAGTAGATGATCTTGAACGGTTTAGTAGTTGAAACTTTCATTTTAAAAAATACCGACTTACAATATAAAGGAATATCAGGGAATTAATTCATGATTTTTATCATGAAATGGCGTTTTAATACCTTATAAGCGAGTAATTTAAAATCATTTTAAACAATACTTTAATCCGGGTTAGAATATTCAAACATATTGGATTAATTTAACCTAATAAATATAAGGTTACCCCCGCGGGAAATACTTATTTCAGTTCTCAATGGTAAACTTTTATTTATTAATTCGTATATGATATAAAGAATATAGCCGAACCAGGTGAACCAGGAATCGATGCGTATCAATAGTTCAATTTCTTCTTTTCTTGCAGCATTAATCATTCTATTATCGACACCCTATACAGGAAATACACAGTTTTTGGGGTATAAACTCATTAACGACAGGGATCAGGTAAGAATTCCCTTTGAGATCTATAACAACCTGATTGTTGTACCTGTGAAATTAAACGGTATTATCCCTTTAAAATTTGTAGTCGATAGTGGAGTGAGATCATCCATTTTAACAGACAAGGTGATCACGGATATCCTTCAGTTACCCTATTCAAGAAAGATAACCGTTAGCGGTCCGGGTGATTATATGGTACTGGAAGCTTATGTGGTGAATGAGGTTGAACTGCATATGGAAGGGGTAATCGGTAAAGACCAGGCCATATTGGTACTTGAAGAAGATTATCTTCATTTAAAAAACTATCTTGGGGCAGATGTCCATGGGCTAATAGGCCATGATATTTTTAACAGGTTTGTGGTTGAAATAAATTATAGCCGTAAAATTCTTACCCTGTATGAACCGGAACATTTCAAACCCGGCAGGCGATACACTGAAATGCCATTGACAGTGGAGGATACCAAACCTTATTTGTATGCCAATATTCAAATAAATGATACTTCAAGGTTAAAAGGGAAACTTATGGTCGATACGGGGGCAAGTCATGCCCTCATGCTCAATGCAAACTCAGATGAAAACATCACAATCCCCGATTTATTCATTGATACCAATATTGGCCGTGGCCTGGGAGGTCCGATTTCCGGGAAAATCTCCCTTATTGATAGAATTGATTTTAATGACTTTGAATTTGAAGATGTGGTGGCATCCTTTCCTGATCCGGAGTCTTATCCAGACTCCATAGGCCTCATATACAGGAATGGTACAATAGGTGGGGAGCTCTTGTCGAGATTTACGGTGATATTCGATTATTTTAATGAAAAGATCTATTTCAGGAAAAACTCAAAATATAAACAGGATTTTGGATATAATATGAGCGGACTGACTGTCACGGCAAGAGGGGATGACCTGAATAAATTTATTATATCAAATGTAAGGGATGGATCACCGGCTGATGAAGCAGATCTGAGAATCAATGACCAGATTATCTATCTTCAGGGTATAGGAGCAGAGGATTTCACTTTGAATGATATGTATAAATTGTTCAATTACAGGGCGGGGAAAAGGATCATTATGTATGTAAAGCGGGAAGAGGAGGTTATAAGGAAAAAATTCAGGCTCAGGGATATATTGCAGGCAAGTAATTGATTTTTTTATTCTTCATCCATTATGAATTCTATAGAAAGGGTTACCTGCTTTTCCATAATTTTCCCATTCATTTGATAGGGGATCCAGTTGGGACCCTCCCGGATCAACCGGATCGCTTCCTCATCGCAGCCATATCCTAATGATCTGTTGATCGTAATATTTTCCGGGATACTGTCTTCATCTATCGAAAAGCTCAGGATTACATTACCTTCAATTCCATTTTTCCTTGCAGCAGATGGATATTGAAGACTGTCCTGCAGGTAATCATGCAACCGGTCGAATCCGGTTACCGGTCGTGGAGTTGTTTCTAGAGGATCAAGCCTTATGGCCACGGGATGCTGAGTCGATCTTTTTTTCTTTTTCTCATAATCCTCCTGGGAGATATTCCCCTGAATCGCTTTCATTCCGATCTCTTCATTAAATTGAGCAGGTTCCTGTACCGCTTCAGGTTCGATGAGGGCGTCCCGTTCATATTCCGATCTTTCAACCGCTTCATCAAATAGTTCATCCCCTTCAATATCCTCAATGAAGGTTTCATCTTCCATCATATCCACCAGCTCTTCGTCACCCGGTAAGGTGGATACGCTGGAAACAGGTTCCGGTGATGGTTTTGCTCCGGCCCCCGACTGATCTTCCTGTCTGGTTATTTTTTCTACAATCTGATCATCCGTCTTCATATCCGTATTTCTTCCGCTGGCAGGCGCACTGGTTTCTTCCTCTTCGGTAACAGGTTCGGCAGGATGGGATATTTCTTTTGCCGTATCGGATCCTGGCATATCCTTTTCACCGGCTATATCGAGCCGCTCAGGCTGATTTAACGATAATTCCTGCTTTTGATTTTCAGTATTTAGGGTGCTGATGGACAGGTAAATTATTCCACCGGCAATTACCATGAATATAAAAACGGCTGCAATCCTGAGAAGCGGTATTTTTCGATTTGTTTTTACGGCGGTGTAACTTTTTATATCTGAGCTCAGCTGATCCAGATCCTCACGGAATCGTTGAGTATCCAATTCTTCAAGGCCCTCAAGGGCATCCCTGACCATCGGATTTTCATGGATCATTTTTTCGATCCGGTGCTGTTCGGATGGGGAGAGTTCTCCCCGTAGATATTTTAACAGCATGTCCCTGTTTGGGATATTATTATGGTGCGTCGATTCCGGCATTGTTATTTTCCATACATATTTTCAGATTCCTTTTGCCATTTTGAATATGGCTTTTCACTTTTTTCAGATCGTAATTCGTTATTTCTGCAATTTCTTTATAACATTTTTCCTTGTAGTAAAACAATTCAATGCATTTTCGCTGACTTTCCGGCAATTCTTGCATACATTTTCCCAGGATCAGTCCTTCGTCATTGTCTTTATTAATTAGATGCATATCCATATGATTTTCCATAAAATTATCCTGGGAAATCATGTCTATCCATTCGATGTATATCTGTTTTTTTGATTTTCTCAGCTTCATCAGGCAGAAATTCCTCGCCACAACATATAACCATCCCTGAAAATTTTTGATTTTCTGCCGATCCAGGTCAGTCAGTATTTTTTCAAATATTTCCATCACCGCGTCCTTGCTTTGTTCTCTGTCTTTGAGGTATTTAAGGCAGACACCATAAACCAGGTGGACATAGCGGTCATATAATTCAGCGATTATTTCCGGATCATCCGACTCCCTGTATCGGAGGATCAGCTCTTCATCGCTCATGGGTCGTTTTCCTTTTCTGGTGAGCCGGAACATAATTATTAACCCCGGTTATTCATAAACCATTCTCAAAATAAACCGTTTTTACTATTTAAAATATTTATT
>CAZIXF010000017.1:71313-87937 GCA_964543195.1 uncultured Roseivirgaceae bacterium | reverse complement strand
GACGTTCCTGAAAGGAGACTCCCACGCCTACGGCTCGGAGTGACGTTACTGAAAGGGCACTCCCACGGCTCCACCTACTAATGACGTATTTTTAAGGGATTTAAGATCCTTCGGAAACACCGGGATATAAAAGTAGGTAACCATCAAATGAACAAAGTTTCCGGGTAAAACCGCAATCCCCTTCTTCCTCTTTTATTCTTCTTAAAAATGAAGTAATTTCACAGACTTTTTAAAATTAATGATCATGAGTATTTATCGTAAAAACAACATAAAAATCCTAACCGTATCAATAATGACACTGTTATTACTTACTGGTTTCACAACAGACATATCAAAGGATGATCCAAAAACCAGGGACAGGGATAAGACTGACAAAGAATATAAATGGAACCTTGAAGATCTTTATCCCTCAAAGCAAGCCTGGGAAGAAGAAAAGGAAGCCTATGCCGAACGGTTCAAAAAGATGGCATCCTATAAGGGAAAACTCGGAAATTCAGCCGAAACGCTATATGAAGCACTCTCTTTCATGGAAGAGATTACCAAGGATCTCTACCGTTTCTATTCTTATGCCAATATGTTATCCGATCAGGATACCCGGAAATCGGAACCGCTTTCCATGAAACAGGAAGCCGGACAGATCTTTACCAACTTCGGCACTTCCGTGGCCTATATGACCCCGGAGATCCTGTCCATACCTGAAAAAAAACTGAATAAATTTTTCGATGAAGAGGCTCGTCTCGGCCGTTTCGACCAGTATATCGATAATATATACAGGATGAAGCCTCATACACTGTCCGAAGAAGAGGAGAATATCGTCGCCCATACCGGGCTGATCAGGGGAAATTCAGCCAACACCTACACTGTATTCAGTAATGCAGAAATGCCACGGGCAAAAATTACCCTTTCCAGCGGTGAGGAAATTACCCTCGATCCGGCCAATTATGCCTTATACCGGGCGTCAAGGAACAGGGTTGACCGTGAAAAAGTATTTGAAGCCTTTTTTGGTGAACTTAAAAATTATAAAATGACCCTGGGCACCCAACTGTATGGCAATGTTAAGGAACACCTGTTCACCAAAAGAGTCAGAAATTATAACTCATGCCTGGAAGCTTCGTTGAATCAGAATAACATTCCCGTCGAAGTATATCATAAACTCATTGAAAATGCCAATGAACACCTGCCTACCCTTCACCGGTATCTGGAACTCAAAAAACGGATGCTTGGGGTAGATGAACTTCATTATTATGATATCTATGCACCCATGGTTGAAAATGTGGACCTTGAATATGATTATGAACAGGCCACAGAAATCATGCTTCGATCACTGGCCGTCCTGGGGGATGAATATACCAACGTACTGCAGGAAGCTTTCGAAAACCGGTGGATCGATGTATACCCGAACACAGGGAAACGTTCAGGTGCCTATTCCAACGGCAGTGCCTATGATGTACATCCCTATATCCTTCTGAACTACAATCGAAAATATAACGACGTGAGCACACTGGCCCACGAGCTCGGTCATACCATGCACAGTTATTTCTCCAATAAAAATCAACCCTTTATCAATGCCGACTATCCCATTTTCCTTGCTGAAGTAGCCTCCACCGCAAATGAAGCCCTGCTGATGGATTATATGCTCAACCAGATCGATGATCCGGAAGCAAGATTATCTATTCTCGGCAATTATCTTGAAAATGCCAGGGGTACCCTTTTCCGGCAAATCCAGTTCGCTGAATTTGAACTGAAGATCCATGAACTGGCTGAAAAAGGGCAAAGCCTTACAGGCGATAAATTCAGTGAAATCTACCTGGACATTCTAAAAAGGTATTACGGACATGATAAGGGTGTGATGAAAATCGATGACCTTTTTGCCATTGAATGGGCCTATATCCCCCATTTCTATTATAATTTTTACGTTTTTCAGTACAGTACCTCATTTACCGCATCTACTATGCTGGCCGAAAGCATGCTGTCCGGAGGAGAAGAAATGATAAATAAATACCTCGAATTCCTTTCAAGCGGAAGCTCGGAATATGCCATCCCCACGCTCAAAAAAGTGGGTATCGATATGACTACCGACGAACCGTTCGAGGTAACCATGACCAAGATGAACGACGTGATGGATGAAATGGAAGCCATGCTGGATGAACTGGGAAGATAAAGGATAGTCACAAGTCAGGAATACCTGTAATGCGGAAACCATATATTTACGAACGTGAATATTATTATTTTAAGAAGCTTATTCTTATTCAGGTGAAAAGCCGGCTCCGGGATCCTCAGTTCGATATTTCACTGAATATGCTTACTCCCGGGTATCATGACATATTCAATAATGCCTGGTTCAATACCGATATTGGAGGATTATTGAAAATAATGAAGAAGGTATCCAATCCGGACCCGGTCAGCTATAAAAAACAATTCTGGAAGCTCTTTTATGAAGTGACCGAATACGAAAAAGACAATTGGATTATCGATAATTCCCGTTTGATCAATACGCTTTCTACCTATCCGGTGATCGATGCCTGTACAGTCAGGGCCAAAGTGGATGAATACACCCGGTATCCGGACCATAAGATCAAAACCATGGAATTTACAATCCGGGACCATGCAAGGGATATCCGGATGAATTCCGGTCATCCCGGGACTCAAGCCCTTGAAGACATAACCCATACCATACGTGTATTAGCCCAACGTAAGGGTTTCAACCTGGAAAACACATGGGAGGATCTTATCAGCCTGCAGCAGAAAGCCAATACAACAAACAACGGTAACCGGCCGGATATAAGGGATCATGCCAGCAGGATTATCCAGAAACTCAATCACTGGGGCATTTCGGAGGCCGTAAACCTGGCCGATAAACTACAGCGAAAAGTTTTTACATGAAAGGAACTCAACTGATTTTATCTCAAGGAACCCGACACTTCCTATGGACCCCGGAATAGACACCATAAAACGTTATCAGCGATATTTTAAGAAACTCATTGAACTGGAACGCCAGGAAGAAATTTCCTTTCACCTGAACGAGATCAGAAGCATCACGGGTCCGGAACGCGAGAAAAAAGGACGGGCTCTGCTTGGCTTAAAGGCCAGGGACCAGGGAAGGGGACTGGGAGGCATCTATCTGGTAAAAGTGTCAAAAAACAAACCGTTACCCGATACGGAAGTCGGCGTAGGCGACCTGGTGATCCTGAGTTCCGGCCATCCGGACGGCCAGGAAGCCCAGGCTGTGGTAACCGAGAAAACCGGCTTTTATGTAACCGTAGCTTATAATATTCCACCTCCCTCATATATCTATAAAAAAAATATCAGATTGGATCTTTTTGCCAATGATGTAACCTTTCAGCGAATGCAGGAGGCTTTGTTCTCCCTGAAAGAAAACCAGGCGATCAGCAGACTGCTTCTCAACCGGATGGTCCCGGCCAGGAAGCCCGGCGTGCCGGATATCCGGTTTATCCAGACCCAGCTCAACCAGCATCAGCAGAACGGAGTCAGTGAATCAATGCGTGCCGAACAGCTTTTCCTGATCCACGGCCCTCCCGGCACCGGTAAAACCACTACCCTGGTAGAAGCCATCCTTCAACACGTAAGAAAAGGTAACAAGGTGCTGGCTACTGCCGATTCCAATACGGCGGTAGACAATATGGTAGAAAAACTGAGCGCTTTGAAATGCTCGGTGATCCGCATGGGTAACCCGGCCAGACTGAATGAAAAGATAGCTTCTGTATCACTGGATCAACTTGTACAGGATGATCCAGACTACCAGCAGGCCGTAGCCCTGAGGGATGCGGTACAGGAAATAAAGGATGAACAGAATAAATATATACAGCCTGCCGGACAGGCCCGGAGAGGCCTTAGTGATGACCAGATCCTGAAATTGTCAAGAAAAGGAGCCACCAGCAGGGGTATTCCCCAGTCGAAAATCCATAAAATGGCCGACTGGATCAATATGCAGCGACAGGTCAATGTACTGATATCCGAAGCAAAAAAAATGGAAACAAACGCTGTTAACCGGATCATTCAGCATGCGGATGTGGTATGCGCTACCAACAGCTCGGCAGGAAGTGAATTGCTGAGTGATTATACCTTTGACGTTTCTGTTATCGATGAGGCGACACAATCCATGGAGCCCTCCTGCCTGATACCCATGGTGAAGGCTTCCAAATGGATCCTTGCAGGCGATCATAAACAATTGCCTCCTACCGTTTTAAGTGACAAGGCCAGGGCGCTGAATGAAACACTGTTTGAACGCTGGATCAATGCATTTGAAGAAGATCATGCTGCCCTCCTTAAACTGCAGTACCGGATGAATGAAAAGATCATGCAGTTTCCAAACCGGGAGTTCTATGAAGGTAAACTTACCGCTTCACCCAGGGTAAAACACCACCACCTGGGAGAATTGAGTGGTTTCATAATACCGGATGATCTTCCGGAAGATATGCGGCAGATCATCGATCCGATGAAACCGGTATGTTTTGTCAATATCCCCGGTGGAAAAGAAAAGCAGATCACAGGATCATTTTCCTGGTTTAACACAAAAGAAGCAGAAATCGTCAGTTCCATAACCCGCATGCTGATGAGCTGCCGGTTGTTCCCGGATGATATCGGTATTATATCTCCTTACGAACAACAGGTGAATAATTTGAAAAGCCTGCTGGCCGGAAGTGGTATCGAGATCAAGACGGTGGATGGTTTTCAGGGACGTGAAAAAGAGATAATCATTATTTCCATGGTAAGAGCAAATACCGCCGGGAATCTGGGCTTTCTTACAGACTACAGAAGATTAAATGTAGCCCTGACCAGGGCAAGGAAAAAACTGATCATTACGGGACATGCCGACACACTCAAAACCAACCGGATTTACGACCGGATGTTGCAGAACATCGATCATCATATCACGATAGAATAAAAAGCCGGGGATCTGGCAGACAAGCAATTTACTGAATCAGAATAAATATCCAGGAAAATTAACCGGGCTGATGATCCCTGGTTCCGGGCAGATAATAAGCACTTAAAATTTATCGGTTAAAAGAACGGAAATTGTTTGACCTTCCCTTGTTTTCCCGGGGACGTGCTTTTTTTACAACGATCTCATTCCCTTCAAATTCAGTCTCATTTAAATCGTTGATTGCCTGTAAGGCTTCTTCTTCATGGGGCATTTCAACAAATCCATACCCTTTTGAGTTACCTGTATCACGGTCGAAAATAACTTTGGCAGAATCAACTTCACCAAACTCTTCAAATAATTGTTTTAAGGACACATCATCCGTCCTCGGACTTAATTTTGCAACGAAAATGTTCATTAGTAATTCAATAATTAATTAGTTTATAAAGTAAATGCGGCAAGGAAAAGTCTCTGTCTTGTTGATCCTGATCGGGTCGCACAAAACAGGCTTTTTTCATACCGTTTAACAAAATTAAACATAAATATTTGATAAAATCCAAATAAATTTACAGGTATAGCCAGAATTTTATTACAGCATTTTTTATTATAAGTTCAGCCCCGGCCCATTTTGGCCAGGCTATGAATGCACATTAAATTGTTATTCACCTATTAATTAGCAATAAGAAAATACTACCTTTGTAACGTACATAAACCGAATATGAAACTTACGTCGGACAATAAACTGAAAAAATTGATCGTGGTGGGCGACCGGGTGCTTATTAAGCCAAAATTGCCTTCCGATAAAACACAGAGCGGCCTTTATCTTCCCCCGGGGGTGAAAGAAAAGGAAAAGGTGCAGAGCGGTTATGTGATTAAAACCGGGCCCGGATATCCTATTCCCCTGCCCACGGATGAAAATGAACCCTGGAAAGAAAAAACAGAGGAGATTAAATATATACCCCTCCAGGCCAAAGAAGGCGACCTGGCCTTATTCCTTCAGACCGGTGCAGTAGAGATCAATTATGAAGATGAAAAACTATATATAGTACCGCAATCCTCTATACTGCTTTTGGAAAGAGACGAGGGCTTATTTGATTAATGGTATCCGTCCCATTTTTTCGATCGTTGACCCCACACACATTCATGTCGATCAAACAATCCTTATTCTGTATTCAAATGCAAAACCGGAGAATATTTTCCATTTTCATTTTCCATGGAATAAAATGAAGCGTTTACGGCGCCCAGCGGCCGGATTGCCAGGCCCAGTGTCTTTCCATCAACCATTCGCTGCAACACAGGTTCCGGAATCGTAAACAATGATCTTCCTTTTTTCTCCGCTTTTACCGGATAATCGATGACCATTTGAGGATTCAATACTCGCCTGATGGGATATTCCGCCAGGAACGAATTATACGTAACTTCCTGCTGATCCCAGTCCGGATCACCTTTTAAGATCTCCGTAATCCTGACCATACCAAAATCTTTTTCGTGATCGGGTGAACGTTGCAATGCATAAGTGGTCAGCTCAAGTAAGCCGGAACCCTTTACCTTTTTTCCTTTTAAATTTTCCGGCCCCCATCTCAGGATAACGGTCTGGGTTCCATTGACAGTGAGCACATGCACCGGCTCCGTGCCTTGAGTCGCCTGCCAGTTGTTGAAATTCAATTCAGGATATTCCCGGTTTATAACCGCATCATGTGAAACCCTGAGATGCTGTCTGAAAGCCTCCGGATCGGCCAAAGGCGGATGATAAGGCAACATATTCCCCATATCCGGTGCAGCTTCGTTCTTATTGACCACATCTACTTTCAGGTAATCGATATCGACCTGATAGATCTCGTTACCCCAGTCCATCAATGCCATCTGAACATTAATCCTGTCCCCCGGTTTTACTTCAAATTCTTCAGTGGTCATGCTGATGGTATGCCAGAAGGTATTATCCGGAATATAATATTCCATTAAATGAGAATGGAAGTCGGTGGTACGCTGATGGTTGAAATGAAGGTTTAACCGCCTTGGCGCATGGCTGACTTTTATTTTAGCCTCTACCCGGAGCTCGTACTCAGGTTGCATGAGTTGTTCAATATCCAGCCCGGGAACCTGCCGGCGAATGATAGCCCACCATATGTTCCGCTTATCTTTAGTGGCATCCACGTATATGGAGGCATAATCTTCCTTTTGAATAAATTCAATGGAAACCTGGCCATCGCCGGCTCCTATACTCCATTCATCCGGACTTTGATGCTGACTAATTATTCCTTTAGATTCGAAATTATCGATAAACTGAGCGGAGGTTGAGAAGCAGGCAAGAATGCCCGCCAACATCAGCGGCAAGGATAATTTTTCAGGTGTCATATTGAATTCAAATTATTAATAAATAAAAACCCGTTTCAGGCCCGACCGGACTTGTACAGGGCCATCCCAACCGGAGTAATGTATCTTTATCTTTTCCTTTCACCATTATACAGTCGCCAGATGCCAAGCGGATTATCCTCTTTCAATTCATCGGGAAGAAGACTTTGAGCAAAATTCTGATAACAAACCGGACGGGCAAACCGGTGAATCGCCGCGGTACCCACCGAGGTAGTACGGCTATCGGTGGTAGCCGGGAAAGGCCCCCCATGGATCATGGAATGACATACTTCCACACCCGTGGGAAAACCATTGACGATCAATCGGCCTACCTTTCTTTCCAGGATCTCCACCAGATCGGCATAATTTTTCAGGTCCTCATCCGTACCATATAAAGTAGCTGTCAGATGCCCTTTGATTTTATGGGCCACCCGGATCAGATCCTCCTTGTTTTTGGCATTGATAGCCATGGATGACGGACCGAACACCTCCTCTTCCAATTCATCGTTGGTGACGAAATTTTCGGAATTCACCTGGAAAAAATAAGGTATGCCTGGATTATTACTTTCCGAATCTGCACCTTTCGCCAATATCTTTACCCCCGACTGGTTATGCATTTTCATCACATTTTCACGATATGCTTTATTGATCCCTTCAGTAAGCATACTTTCGGGTTCAATTTTTTTCATGTTTTCTGCAATGGCATTCTGCAGCTCTTCGGCTCCCTCCGATCCTTCCAGAGCCACCAGCCCGGGATTGGTACAAAACTGGCCGACACCCAGTGTGACCGATGCCGTAAGCCCCTTTGCGATCTCATCCTTTTTTTCTACCATGGCCCCGGGCAGAATGAACACCGGATTTACGCTTCCCATTTCAGCATATACAGGGATCGGCTCGGACCTTCTGGCCGCCGCATCGAAAAGGGCTTTCCCTCCCCTGAACGAGCCGGTAAAACCCACAGCTTTGATCAGAGGATGGTTTACTATTCCCATCCCCACATCCACCGATGGCCCCTGGACCATTGAAAAGGTCCCGTCGGGCATATGGCTCTTTTCAATAGCTTTCAGAATGGCGCCAGCCACCAGTTCACAGGTGCCCGGATGGGCCGGATGAGCTTTTACCACTATAGTACAACCGGCAGCCAGTGCAGAGGCGGTATCGCCACCGGCCACTGAAAAGGCTAGGGGGAAGTTACTTGCTCCAAATACCCCCACGGGCCCAAGGGCGATCTGCATGCTCCTCACATCGGGTTTTGGCACCGGCTCCCTGTCGGGGATGGCCGTATCGATCCTTGCATCAACCCAGGAACCTTCCCTCACAAGGCTTGCAAAAAGCTTCAATTGGTTCACCGTCCTGGCCCGTTCGCCTTTTATCCGTCCCTCCGGCAATGCGGTTTCCCGGGTGCAACGTTCCACAAGCTGATCGCCCAGAGCCATGATCTCATCACCGATATTTTCAAGGAATGCCGCTTTTTCTTTGCCGCTTTTTTTCCTGTACACCTGAAAAGCCTCTTCCGCTTTCCGGACGGCCTGATCGATCTCATGAGCGGTAGCTTCATGAAAAAAAGGCTCCAGTGTTTCCTGGTTTTCCGGATCTACAGCCTGAAAAGTAGTTTCTCCGGTGGCTGAACGTGCATTTCCTATAAAATTTTTTCCTGTAAGTTCCATAAAATTTTTATTTAACTGTATTAATAAGTGTACCGATCGGATCTATTGTGATCCTGATCTCATCATCCTTCTGAAGGGAAAAATCTTTGGAAGGGATGATCCCTGTTCCTGTCATCAAAAAGCTGCCATGGGGAAAGGAACATTCCCTGTATAAAAATGAAACCAGCTCTTCCGGTTTTCTTCTCATCTGGTCCAGGGACGTATCACCTTCAAAAACGATGGCATTATTTCTCAGTATTCTAAGGTGAATGGGGGTTGCCTTATCCAGGGGTTTGTCGCTCACATAAATACAGGGGCCGAGTCCGGCACATCCATCATAGGTCTTGGCCTGGGGAAGATAAAGGGGATTTTCCCCTTCAATGCTTCTTGAGCTCATATCGTTACCGATCGTATAGCCCACTATCTTTGCATTCGATGTGATCAATAAGGTCAGCTCGGGCTCGGGTACGTCCCATGACGAATCCTTACGTATTCTCACTTCCCCCCCAGAACCCACCGTCCTGTAGGCGGATGCTTTAAAAAACAACTCAGGGCGCTCTGCTTCATAAACCATGGCATAAAACTGGCCACCACCCGTCTTTTTCGATTCCTCTTCCCTTCCCATCTTACTGTTATAATAAGTCACACCACTGGCCCATATTTCCTGCCTTCCCACAGGAGCTTCAAGCCGGGTATCGATCAGATCCTGACCATTATCTACCGGCCTGGCATTTTTCACGATATTCCGCGTTTTTTCCGGAAGTTCATCATCATTGATAAATTCATCCCAATCCACACCCTTAATAAGATAATGACTTCCCCCGTTAAAAAGGAGAATACTATTCTTTATTTTAAATATTTTCATTTAAAAATTTTTTATGTGCCAAATCAAATTTATAAGGAATAAGGCAGGGTTCCAATTAAAAAAGCTATTGTTCGGAACGGGCTCCGAAGCGGGGTTCCTGCTGACCATGTTCCAATGCTCCCAGATCCGGTGCTTTACCCCGGTACCCATCAGTGATATTGGGCAATATGCATCCGGCATCTACTGCGGCAGAGGATCCCTTTAACCTGAAATCATATCCTTCCCTTGGATACACGTGCCCGCTTCGCGCCGGGTCCGGCGGGGTGACTTTTTCAAAAATATCGTAGTCCAGCTCCACACCATGCTCTTCATAACCTGTTTCAGACGTGTATTCCTCGAGTGTTTCAGCCTGTATTTCCTTCAACTCACCCCGGTCAATATGGTTCAGGCTCCTGTCAGCCGGTGCACGCCAGATATATTTTGGTCCATCTCTCTCTTTATTCCGGAAGCCATTATAATCAAGTGTCGAATAGGTGGTGAAGGTGGCCCCGCTGAACACCGGCCGGTCATCATCAGGCCCGAGGAAAAGATTATTCCTGAAATGACCATTGGAAAAGCCATAAATGCTGGTCTCCATGCAGAACGTATTGTTATACACCAGGGTTCCTGCCGGCCGGATCATGAATTTGAGTGAAGTGGATGGCACATGATACAGAATATTCCGGATAAAATATACCGGACCGCCAAAAAGGGGTTGTGCACTTAACGCCGCATGATACGCATTAAATCCCCTGTTGTTGAACACCCGTATATTGTGGACACCTCCATCGGATTCAATAAAATCGTCCGACATATTAAAAATATCGTTCCCATAGATATCTATCGAGACACATTTTTTATCCTGTCCGGGTTCCGGCAGTCCATGGGTATCCACACAGATGCCATCATGGAAAAATGAAATGCTGTTGTTCCGTATCACATGTCCCTGACCGTAAACCTTCACGGCAAAATAGGAAGTAAGCGGTGAAGGATGCTCCAGGCCATACCAGCCTACCAGGGTATCGGGATCATGTCTGCCCACCATTACATTGTCGGCTATATAAAAGTCCCTTGAATCAGCGCTATGGGTCATGATGCCAATGCCGATGTCTTCGAAACGGCAGTTTTTTACGGTGAGTCCACTGCTTCCCATCACCCGTTTGAGGCCGGCATAAAAAGCGACGTCTGTATTCCTGACGGTAAGACCTTCAAAATAATGATAATCGGCCGCCATCACATCAAACAGCCGGTAAGCGCCCGCTCCGTCAAAGATCACTTCCCCATCCCCCGCAGCTTTGATCACAATGGGTTTGTCCGGTGTGCCCTTCTGGGTAAATACGTAGGCTCCATGAAAGTTAAGGGCCAGTGGATCCACATAATCCAGCGGGTCACCCTTGTATAAACCGGCATGTACCAGGATCACGTCCCCCGGTTTTACCCTCGGCTCGGGTACCATCCACCAGTCACCCAGGTTTCCCTCCCCGTAATAGGCTTCATTCAACCCGGTAAAGGCAGGACTTTCCTTAGGACCAGCATAATCCGGTGGATACACATGATATACCTGTCCGTGTTCATAGGGCTCAGGTTCTGTTTTCGTCCTTATCGTTACGATCTTCTCAGTAACACCCTCAACACCATCCGGGTCACTGAGTCTGAAACGGCACTCGTACAATACGCCCGGCTGCAGGTTAAAGATACTTCCGGCAAACATATCCGGAGTGGTATATTCCCATCGCTGATCATGGCCATAAATTCTTTCGCCTCCAATCCTCAGTAAGGGTTGAGCCTGCCTCCACACGGTTTCATCCTTTTTTTTATAGGAAACCTCCACGCTGGCATTCCGGTTCCTGTCGCCATGAATGACCCATTCAAAACCGGCACATTCCAGTGTAGGCGGTTCTATGATGAATTTTTGTGACTTTGTGCGGTCCCGGCTGTCGGAAGAATGACCGGAATTTTCAAGTGGTGAGAAAAAGGAAAGAAACAGCAGCGAAGTACCGGTTAAAAAGATGGATTTCAATAAGTTCATGAAGCAACTAATTCTTTGATAAACAAATTACGGCTATGGGTCCACGGATCCGCAGATCCACAAATCTCAACACGATTGTGGATCATCAGACTTTTGAGATGTCTGTGGATCCGGATTCCAGGCTGAATATCTGAATCCTGGCTTAAGTTCCCCGGAATTTTGGCCGGGATGCGAAATATTTGCCCGGTGGATCAGGATTATAATCTATTAGCAGGCACTCAGAAAAGGTATTTCTTCAGCAACTCAATTCCTTTTTTGATCTCTTCCCGTCCACTCGATTCAATGCCATACCAGCCTTTATAACCCGAACTTTTTGCCAGGTTGATCATCTTTGCTGTTATCTCTTCAGTCGGCTGATTGCGGTACGACATCCCATAAGCCCATGGAAGCATTTCCTTCAGGTAGTTGTAATTATCGAAATCATCACTCGGGCGGCGCCAGTCCGGATACGTACCGAAATACATATTATCCACTTCTTTCATCAGCCTGACCATCCATCCGGCATCATTTGACAGGCCCCCGTGATTTTCAATTACCACGCTCACCTTGGCCTGCATGGCATATTCAAGCAGCATATTATACGATTCAGCCGCCCATTTGAGGGCTTCGTCGGGGTCCGCATTCTGAGGTCCCCGGCAGTTGGTACGAATGGAATGACACCCCAGGTAATGAGCCACATCGATCCACTTACGGTGGTTTATGGCAAACTGGTTCCGTAGTTCTTTTGTGGGTTCGGCACCATCCCCTTCGGCATCCACCATGATCAATACCATGGTCACACCCTGGTCGCCGGCATTCTTTTTTAACTGTTTCAGGTAACTTGCCGTGGGCACATCGAAAAGGGTATTCACAAATTCGATGCCGTTCAATCCGAAGTCTTCACGTGCTATACGCGGAAAATCGAGATTGGTCCATTTACCCTCCCTAATCTCCTGTACCAGCGCCCACTGGGCGAGTGAAATATCATCATGTATCATCCGGGGTGTAGCCATGGCTTCAGCGTTTTTACTGAGCGCCGGGGCGACCATTCCGGCCGCTCCAAGCACCAGCGTTTTTTCTATAAAGTCTCTTCTTGAGTATTGTCTTTCCTTTTTATTCATTTTTTTAAAAAATTTTTGTTTTATCATATTTCCCAGCCCCTCCTGTATTCTCTTATCATATTTCCCAGCCCCTTCTGTATTCCCTTGTCAGGAAGAGATTGGCTTTTTCATTGTTGGTGATCTTCATGCTTGCTGCATCGTATTCCACCTTATGACCGGCACGCAGGGCAACCGCCGCCAGGTTAATGGATTCGGTAACCGGGCCCGCATACACAAAGCTTCCCGGTGATTCTTCCTTGTCTTTGATCGCTTTCGCCCAGGTATTGGATCTTCTTTCACGGTCTCTCTCAGGGAGTTCTTTTTCACCCTGATAGGCATCCATTTTACGTTTCGGGATTATTTCAGGATCCTCACCGCGGAAGCCGGCCAGGATCTTTCCTTTATCGCCCACAAACATCATTCCCTCATTTGGAATTTCCCGGTTATCCTCTTCCAGTTCTTCCGGGGCGAAAGGTTTCATGCCGCCGTCATACCAAAACAGGTCAAAGGCCGGAAGCGTTTCCTGAGCCGGAAATTTCAGCCTGATCAAACTGGAATACGGAAATGAAACATTTTCATCAACCCAGACGCATACATGATCTTCCACATCACGGGTGGTAGTACCATAAGCTTTTGCATTGACGGGGGGTGTATTGATGCCTAATGTCCTGAATAATGGGAACAGGCTGTAATGACCCATATCGGCTATACTGCCACCGCCAAAGTCGT
This sequence comes from uncultured Roseivirgaceae bacterium, assembly GCA_964543195.1. Taxonomy (GTDB): domain Bacteria; phylum Bacteroidota; class Bacteroidia; order Cytophagales; family Cyclobacteriaceae; genus JAGTVG01. Next base: position 74,376 of record CAZIXF010000017.1, on the reverse strand, counting down.
ACCATCCCCTGAATACGTTATGAGTATAATTGGGATGATAGGGCATATCCGGAACCACCCCCAGCCAAAGGTCCCAGTTGAAGCCTTGCGGAACGGGTGGTCTTTCCTTGGGGCGTGACATCCATTTAGGCCATACGGGTCGGTACGACCAGTTATGGATCTCTTTCAGGTTGCCGATTACCCCATCGTTGATCCACTTCAGGATAAGATCATATTGGGGTCGGGGACTCCAGGCCAATAAATGCGTGACGACATCAGTATTCTTTGCCATCTCTATGGTCTTTCTGCCCTCCGAGATCCTGTTGGCGATGGGTTTGTGGGTGATCACATGTTTCTTTTTCTTCATCCCTTCAATGGCAATAAAAGCATGCAGATGGTCGGGAGTCATGATCTTGATGGCATCCACGTCCTTTTCCTTTTCCAGGAGTTCCCTGAAATCTTCATAGGAAGCACAACCCTTGTAATTGCCTGAAGGTTTATTCTTTGCATAATACTTTTCAACGTATTCCTTGCCGATATCCCGGCCCCCGGGAATGCCATCGTTATACTGGGCTCCCCAGTCAGGATCGCCCAGTGTTTGGCGGATGCCATTCCGTATTCCGTATCTCGACCAGTCAAGATAATCGGTGGAAAATTTGTTGGGATCGCATACGGCAACCACCTGGAGCTCGGGGTTTTCAAGCATCCCCGGCATCTCACGCAATCCCTGAGTGCCACAACCAATATTGGCAATGGTTATCCTGTCACTGGGAGGCACATTTCCATGTCCGCCAAGTACATGGCCCGGAACAATGGAGATGGTAGCCGCCGTGGCTGCTGCCGAACCCATAAATTTACGGCGGTTCATGTTTTTTAATGAGGTCATAATATTAATAAGTATTAGTTATTGAAAAATCCTTTATAATTAAAAATTGAAAAAATCATCAGAATGTCTTTTACAAGGATAAATTTTGATTGACAATATAAATAGATTGACAATGAGAAACAAGGATCATGAGGAAGTTGATCAATTGTTATACTGATGAGGAATGTCATTCCTCTGAGGAGCCATGCCTGGAAAATTGCTGACGTGGGGAATCACCAGTGGGGTACCCTGATAAAAACATGTGGATTTATCTTCATGAATAAGGTGTCTTCCATCATCGCTTACTTTGAGATCCTGGCCGGGAACCTGCACGAACAGAAAAAATAATGTTAAACTCGCAATGACCGGAGGATATTTCATGATGATTTTTTATCTTAAATTTAGAATTTTTCAGCACTTGGTATTATGGTTAACTTAAAAAAAGCAGATTGGACATTAATTGTATTGTTTATACTGGAATTGTTTAATGGAGCAAGTGGTTTGCTTGGCGGATTTATCCTGATCATCGATCCGACAGGGGTCAGCCTGGGTTTGCCAATCGAATGGCTCGAACCCACACCTTTTGTATCCTATCTCATTCCCGGTATTATCCTGTTCTCTGTAAACGGACTGGGTAATATCGGCGGTGCAGCCTTTACCCTTTTCCGGTACAGGAAGGCTGGAGAAGTGGCCATTGTACTGGGAATCATCATGATGGGTTGGATTGTCAGCCAGGTGATCCTGACCGGTTACCAGGGCGTACTTCAGCCGGTCTATTTCTCAACGGGCCTGGTGCAGGCTTTGCTGGGGCTCATGTACCGGGGAAAACAGGAAACCTGAATGGTTTTTCTTCAGGCAACAATAAGAATTATAACGCAGTTGAGAAATATTGTGAAACTTTCTTCATATGTTGGAAATTGCCCTGGATCCGGATGAAAAGTAGACATATTATTTTGGGCCGGATTGAGATTGAACCACAAAAAATAGTAAATTAAGCCGTTTTTAATTTTTTAACTTATGAAGGATTACACGATTTATCTGTTCACTACCCTTTTAATTCTGTTTTTTTCATGTTCCACACCCCCGGAAAGGATTTCTACCGGTTTCGATCATGGCAGCATGGGAGACCTGGAAGAGGTAAAACCCGGTTACTATAAAGGCAGCACCCGGCACTGGATCAAAAGAGACAGCATTGGCGATCAGTATTACTGGTTTTATTTGAAGGCAGATCATGTAAGCGGTCAGACCCTTACTTTTGAGTTGAATGATCTGATCGGGGTATACCGGGGTGATCCTCATCTGGTATATACCGATTATACACAGCCTGTATACAGCTATGACCTGAAAAACTGGTTAAGGATAGAAGACACCGAATATGACAGTGCGGCCCATACTTTTTATTTTACCCAGCGATTCGACCGCGAGCCGGTATGGATCGCCTATGCCCATCCTTTTCCTTATTCACGCCTGAATGAACTTCTTTCCCGTATACAGGATAATACTTATGTCTCTTTGGACAGTCTTGCCCAATCGGTCGACGGCCGTGTTGTCAGCATGGTTACAATCACAGACCCGGCAGCGGAGGATGAAAGCAAGAAAAATATCCTGCTCATGGCGCTACAGCATGCAGGAGAAGATGCAGGAGGATTCATGGCAGAAGGAATGATCGATTTTCTTCTCTCCGATGATCCGGAGGCGAGCGAAGCAAAGGAAAAATTTATTTTTAATATTATTCCGATGATGAACCCGGATGGAATTTATCATGGTATAAGCCGGTATAATCTTGAGATGGAAGATCTCAACAATATCTGGACCGATAACAGCAGGGCACAGCCTCCGGTTACCGGAGTAAAAAACTGGGTGGTGAAACAATATGAAGCCGGTAACCGGATCGATCTGTTTATCGACATTCATAATCATACTCAGTTTTATACCTACAATGTATTTATTTTCCAGGATCATACCCTTGACAGCCTGGTTACGGTAATGGATAAATACTGGCCGACCAGGATCTGGCATTCCGGGTTTGAAGGATCATCCTGTGCCTGGTTCTTAGAGAACAACATTCCAAGCGGGACTATCGAGCTCAGCCAGTCTCGGATCGATAATGGGGATTACCTGACTATTGATGACTATTTTAGCTATGGCGAGGGGACGGTAAGGGCGTTGCTGGAGTATTATTATTGATGAAGGGCCGGAGACCGGGGACCGAAGATGGA
>CAZIXF010000017.1:45696-71213 GCA_964543195.1 uncultured Roseivirgaceae bacterium | reverse complement strand
AAGGTGAAAGGTGAAAGGTGAAAGGTGAAAGGACCGGGGACCGGGGACAGGGGACCGAAGATGGAGGATGGAGGATGGAGGATGGAGGATGGAGGACCGGGGACCGAAGACCGATGACGGAGAAGTAGATAATGAATGTAGAGGCACAGGTAAATGCTTGCGCCAGGCATAGAACAGAGACCGGGGACCGCGGGAAAGGAAACGGGGTGTGCCTTGGGGTATGAAGGTTTAGGGTGTAGGGTGTAGGTGTAGTTGAGGTGTCGGTACAAATTTGAGGTGTAGGATACAAGAGGGAATTTCAAAATTCTTCAAACACCCTTTTGCCGTCAGTTTTTTTCATATTCAATAATACTTTTTCATCCCTTTTAATGTAAGAGGCAAGGATCCGTCCGATAAAGATGATATGATCGCCTGAATCTACCTCCTTATATAATTCACATTCAAAGTTAATGGTGGCATTTTTAATCAATGGTGATCTAATATGCTCAGCTTTTGCCGTATCGATACAGGTTTCACTGAACTTATCTGTGTCATTTCCATGGGTGGAACCAAAAAAGAGAAGTTCTTTTTCCAGTTTTTTATTCGGTACGGCAATGACAAATTCCCTGGTTTCACGAATCAGTTTATGCGTATAACCGCTTTTTGCCAGGGAAACCGCGTACAAAGGCGGATCATAGGAACATTTCATATTCCAACCGGCGATCATTCCAGTGGGAATTCCTGCAGAATCAACCGAAATCACAAACACACAACTTTCCGGTTTAAATTTATCGAAGGCTTCAGCGATGGTGGTTTTTTCCATAAACAAAAAAAATTAAAAAATGCAGTTCAAATGAATGTTGAAAAATCATGATGAATTTACCCAGATTTTGATGAATTTACAAGAGTCATATATTCCTTTATCAGGTAACCTGTAATCTATTATAATTAATACAAAAACAATTACTTAACTATTAAGACTGAAATGGAACCCCAGACATTTTACCAATAGCACCTGGGAATAATCTTATTAAGATGATATATTTAACAGATCCAAATTAAAGGCATGTTATGAATCTTAAAAACTATTTAATCTGGTTTCTTTTCCCTATATTTTTTTATAATTGTTCTGTAAGAGACGACTTTACCTTACAAAAACCCGCCTCCTCATCCTCCTGGCCGGATACGCTGCCCTGGTGGAAACAAAATAATCTCAGGTTATTCCAGACCAATCTGCCGGCTTACGAAGCCGCAACCCTCGATCCCGATTCCCTGCTGACCGACCTGGAGCATTTTTCGGCAAATACGCTCTTGATCAATGCGGGAGGAATCATGGCCTTTTATCCTACTGAACTGGAATACCACTATACCAATCCCTATCTGAAAGGCGACATGTTGGGTGAGGTGATCGAAAAATGCCACCAGGCAGGCATACGGGTCATGGTCAGGTTCGATTTCAGCAAGGCCCATGAAAGTATTTTCAAAGAACACCCCGACTGGTTTTATATCTCCCCGGAGGGGAAACGGATCAATAATCATGGGATGTATATGGTATCGATCAATGCACCGTACGAACAGGAATATATTTACAGGATCGTGGAAGAGGTCATCGATAAATATCCTATAGACGGACTGTTTATCAATATGTTCGGCTACCAGACCCGGGATTCTTACCGGGGTGTGTACCATGGCATCGATCAGAACCCCTATGATAAAAAACGGTTTAAAAAATGGAGTGGCGGTCTTACTTTGCCCACCGAAGAAGATTACAGCGATCCGGTATTCCGGAAATACCAGGAATTCAAACAGTTCACTTCACAGGAATTACTCGAGCGCCTTCATGACTTGGTAAAGTCGAAAAATGAACATATCGCCATCTGCACCTACCGTAATGAATATGTGGATATCATCCGGCACGAGACCCTTACCCATGGGCCTCCATACTGGCCATACCATGCTTCCGATAATGTGAACCATATTGAAAATTCCTTCCCCGATCATATCGTCAGCAATGCCAGCATGCAGCAGATCTCATTTCAGTCGAGGTATAATGCCATTGAACCCGAGGAAAATACCATCCGGCTATATGAAAATATTGCCAACGGGTCGGGACTCGATGTGAGCCTGATGGGGGATTTCAGGGATTATGAAGATGAACGGAGTTATGAAGTATGGAAAGAAATTTATGGCTTTCATAAAAAGTACGAGCCCTATTACGGCCGTTACGAGTCTCCCGCGGAAATCGCCGTAATAGCACCCGGATACTGGCCCGGAGGTGAGTCGATGGAAGAATACAGGGGGGTTCAAAAAATGCTCAAAGAGGCTCATCTGCAGTTCGATATTATTGAAAATTCCCAGATCGCAAATCTGGCTGGAAAAATTAAAAATTACAGGCTGATCATTCTCCCGGAAATCGTTGAACCTGGAGAGGAAGCCATTAATGTTCTGAAGGATGCTCTCCGGGGAGGTACCCATTTAATAGCTACTAACCGTTCTTTTTCAGGTGATCCGGAAGCCTTAAAGGATATATTCGGGGCCGGTATCGTAGAACGGGATCATGAAGGCGGTGGAAACTATCTTAATCCGGAAAACAAGGAAGTATTCAAACGTTTTCCCGAACAAAGCATGCTGTTCTTCAAGTATAACCTGGGGCTCTATGATTTTAATGAAGCCGATACGACTTTCCTGCCGATCCTGTCCAAAGGCCGGCCCGGTCCACCGGAAATGATCGGAGGCCATGAACCCACAGGATATTATGCCATGGGAGTAAAGGATCATCAGCAGGCAAAGGCAGTTTTATTGCCTTTGAATGTGGGCAGGATCTATTATCAGCAGGGTTATGAGCAACATAAAAATATTTTGCTGGATGCCATCGATTATCTTTTCCCCAATGCCTATGATCTGCTTCAAACCAATGCCCATAAGCGTGTGGAAGTGATCCTCCAGGAATATGTGCTTAATTTACCCGAAAACCTGAACAGAAAAGATCCGGATGGTTCAATTCTTCACCTGGTGAACATTACCGGTTTCAGTGGGAATACCTATTTTAAGCCTCATCCCCAGAATAACCTCGAATTCAGGATACGGACAGAATTTCATCCCGCTTCGGTCTATGCAATGAGGTCAGAGCAAATCATTCCATTTACTTATGAGGGGGGTTATATACATTTTACCCTGGACCATCTCGTAGATTTTGAAGGAGTGATTATGGAAAAATGAGATAACATAATTACCTGGAATTAAAAAATCGCATTCATACGTTTGCCAAACCGGCATCAAATATTCATTCTTCATTTAAAAGCAACAATCAGGGCCGGATATCAAGAAACCCCCCGGGTAGAAGACTGGTGGCCAGCATTACCCTGTTAATATTTTTATGATCCTTCCAGCTTCCGGCCTCCTGGTTTGCCGGAACCAACCAGAATTTTTCAATGGCATCGGCCAGCGAAGTATATTCCTGCAAAGCATCGATCTCCATCTTCCATTGATCAGAATCCGTGAATTCTTCAGGATTATTATCGATTAGTTTATCGAGTTTTTCGACACCATGCAAGCCGATAGAGAGACCAAGTTCACGAAAGGCAAGACGATAGGCTGCCGATAGATTCAAATGGTTATTATCAGCGTAATGGGACAATCCCATTTGGGAATCCCTCAATAATGCGGAAAATAGATCATTTTTATCTATATCCCCTCCGGTTATCAACTGGGCCAACCGGTACGTATCAGACAGAAGCCCTCCCATTCCCAACGGATCATTGGTGGCCCATTGCCTTCCCAGGCAGATCTTTTCCAGATCGGAGATCTCATTACTGATATCCGGAAAATGATCACTATCCTGAAGTTCCGCAGCAAGTTTTAATTGCAGATACGTGATCAACCCATCCAGGGGATCATGATGACCCATAGAGGTTACCTGTGGATGAGAAAGATCGACGCTCATTTTCCAGTACATTCGTTTTTCATCCTGTCCCGGCGGAGCATATGTGAACTGCGGATGAATTCCCTTTACCATCTCCATGGCCCACCGGTTGTATTTGGTATCACCTGTGTCTAGGCTGGTCCGGTTCAATGCATGCATCCATTTGGTCAGGTAATGATAATACTGTCCATCCCTTTCCCACTCCAATTGAGGGTCGTAAGGATCAGATTTTTTTCTTTCCGGCAGACCTTTACCGATTCTCAAACCTCCCCGGGTGGGATGTTTTCCTCCCTCCTCTTCACTTAGGCCACTGATCCAACCCTTCCTGGGGTCATCTTCCCGGTGACGGCCCAGCACATGATGCACCTGATCTATAAGATCCAGCGCAAGATCACGATATTTTTCCTCTTTCAAATGCCGGTACAATCCAAGGAAATTACAGGCCGCATAGGCGTCGGTCCACAAATACCGGTCAGGCTCCTTATCTTCATCGATCAGCCCCGTGTCCGCTGCAAACAGCATCATAATTTCGCGGGCAATTGAAATATGGTCTTCATTCTTCATACAAATTCATCCAGTATGATCATCATTCCTTATTAAAATATAACCTCGTGAGATCTTTATTCCAAGCATTCCTGAACAATCCTGAGGTTCGATACAATTATTGAGTAAGACCGGAACATTGCTTTGGCTTGATCTGTAATTAATATTAAGATAGCGGCCCCTTTAACCAGATAAGTAGATGAATAATATCTGTTCCCGCCGGTTCCGGAAAAAATAAAAATATTTTGATAAGAGCCAAACTGCCCTGATTGATGATCCTAGATTGACCCAATATGGGCAGCTTCGACCTCTTTTATAACTGAAATTTCGATACAGTTTTACTTTTTGTGTCCGTTTTTGATACAGTTTTCCCGATCCCGTATTTTTATAAAATTCTGAATATCAGTATTTTAAAAATTCTGGCACGCACTTGGCATTTGTATTAACTGAATTTGGAAATAAAAAAACCTTGACGTATATGAAAACTTTAAAGATTAAACTTCTCGCATTTGGAATCACAGTTTTACTGATGGGTATCGTTTTCTTAGCTCATGCCGGTGACCTCAGGGAAAATCCGGAACTCGAAACCATGGCAAACCTGGAATCTTATTTTGAGCAGGTTAAACTGAATACCCGGTTAGAGAAAAATCTTGAATCCGATTGTGAGGTGCATATCTATAATTCGGAAAACCAACTGATCATGACCGGATCAGCAAACGAGGAAAAGATCAAGACTTACATTCCTCAATCAGACCTGTTAACCGAAGTTGACGGTACAAAATATTATCGATTGAGTTATAAGTAGATTATTGCATGGCTGCAAAATCAGGTCAGTAACCTGACCGGGTAATGCTCAGTAAGGAGGTTGTTTAAAAAAACAGCCTCTTTTTTATTGATTGTGTGAAGGCCCGATTAAAAGGAATATCATTTATTCAATTCATTCGGTCCAAAAACCATCGGAATCTTTTTAGTGAACGAGATGTATTGCCGCTACCTGACTTTTAAATAAATTCTTTTTTGAGAACCTAAACGGGAAAATATTAATATCAGGTTCCCGGCCCATCCACATCCCGGTATAATTTTTTTTATTATCTTATGGCTGTATTTCGGTTTTTATCAGCAAAAAAATGGATCCTCTGCAATGATCAATCCAGGACATTATATTGAAAAGATAAAGCGCTATGGTGAAAGAATAGCGGCACAGCCTAATAAAAAAGACCTTACCCGGCTGGGAAAAATATTCCGTACCGATAAAGCCACCAGGCATTCCTATACCAGGCATTATGAAACCCATTTATCCAAATTCAGAAAAAGGAAAATCAAACTGATCGAAATCGGTGTCGGGGGATACAATAAGCCAAATAAAGGGGGGAAATCCCTGCGGATGTGGAAGCATTATTTCCCGAAAGGCCGGATCTATGGGATCGATATTGAAGATAAACGGAATCTCGAAGAAAAAAGAATAAAGATTTTCCAGGGCAGCCAGGTAGATCATGAATTCATGACCAATGTGCTCAACGAAACCGGGGATCCGGATATCATAATTGATGATGGCAGCCATATGAACGATCATGTGATCACCACATTTAAAATGCTGTTCCCCCGTTTGAAAACCGGTGGAATATACATCATAGAAGATACCCAAACCGCGTACTGGCCGAGATATAAGGGAAGCAGCACGGATCTTAATGCCCGGGAAACAAGCATGACCTATTTTCAATCACTAACCCACTGCCTCAATCATCAGGAATTCCTTATCCCTGACTATAAACCCACATATTTTGACAAACATATTGAGTCTGTTCATTTTTATCATAATCTGGTCATCCTACACAAAGGACTTAACAACGAACCTTCAAATATACAGCCTGAAGACAAATATTAATCATCTAAAATACCTCTGCTGTGACCGGATCATATGCTTATTATCCTGGCTAAAAAAGGTCAAACAAAAAATGGAGCATTATGGGATGCCGGGTTAGTTCAATGAATGTTCAATACAAACCGGAAGTGTTTAATGAACGCCTATAGTAAGCCGGAAGTATATTGAAGACACTTATGGCATGCCCCGGGTATTCTCCGGTCCTTCCACTTTTACATTTTTTCCTTCCCTTGGATTGAAATAGATCCGTTGAGTGGGGTAGGCAAAATTGATGTCCTTATGCCGTGCGAATTCGGATAAGATATCCTCCCAAATATGATGTTCGGTAAGCCGTCTTTTTTTGGGTTCGCAGATATATCGCATGGTAAGCATTACTCCACTGTCTTTTACATCGGTATACACATTGGGAGAAAGGGTACTGTAGAATATCATGAACTTCTTGGACGCATCCATCAATTGTTGTTTGGCTACCTCGGTAAGATCGGTCGTATGTTTATTTACAATTCCCATTAATATATCCTTGGCTTTTTCCCAGTTACTTTCAAAAGTGATCCTCACGCCGATCTCATTCCATAAATGACTGAAACCCTGGGTATAACTAGCCTGTGATTCCCTGAAGATTAAGCCATTTGGAATATGAATAACCCTCCCTGTGCTCTGATCGGCATCCACCCAGTTCCCGATCTCATTGATCGTGAACTGAAAAATACGGATATCGATCACATCACCTGCATTACCGCCTATTTGTATCCGGTCTCCCACCTTGAAAGGTTTTCTCACCAAAATAAACAACCAGGCAGCGAGGTTAACCACAGGGTCCCGGAGCGCTACAACAAGACCTGCGGATAACAACCCAAGAAAGGTAGCTATCGATGCAAATTCTTTTATCCAGATGCCGGCAATAAGTATAAACCCAACGAAAAAAGCCGTGTACTTTGCGACATTCCGCCAGTGATACTTGTTTTTTACATCTTCGATCTGCTGGTTGATCAACTTAAGAATTATGTATCGTACTATCCCAAGAATGATCAGTAAGACCAGCGAATAAAATACTCTCCAGAGAATATTCGGGCGAACACCCCAATGTTCTGATAGCCATTCTATGAAATCCATATTATAACCCGTTTGTGTGAATTAGATAATTAAAAAACTTAGTGATACCATCGTGATTAGGTGCATTCGTGGCTAAAATATAATGATTTAATGCCATAAAATCTCGAAAACATCAGGATACACCAGGAAAGAAAATAATAATTAATTAATAATCAGTATGTTAAAAAATAATGCGATGTATAATAATTCACACAGCGAGTTATTATTATTATTCCAATACATCATCAGTAATTTAATATAATTAACAGCGAATACCATTTTTATTTGATACAAAATTATGAGCTGTTATATTTGAGATCCTGAAAAAACCAAACCATCTCTAAAATAGAAAATATGAACTCAATCAAATATTCGGCTCTAGTTCTGATACTTGCGCTTCTGGCTTCAGGTTGCAGAAAGCAACCCGGGGAAATCATTCTGCGATCAGCGATAAAGATGGATACCCTGAAAGAGGTGACCTATGAAAACCGGATTTACCGGGCCCGGGATAATCAGAATAGTTCGAATAGACCAGACACGGCTACGGCCATCTGTTATTTCGATTTCGACCCGGATATCCCCCTGATGAATGCCAGATATTATTTCAATTCAAATTCCACGGAATATTTCTATGATGGTGAAAAATCGGTGCATATTCACCATGACCTTAATCATATCGTCACTGATGCATCACCGAATAAATTCACCTTGTTGCGGTCCTATTTCATAACCTATTCGTTACACAGCATGAAAAATCTCCTTCCGGCCCTAATTGACAATCCCAACGCTGAAATAATAAGAGCTGTAGACACAACTATGAATGAGAGGAAATGCTACAACCTGGAAATACGTTTGAAAGGCAGGTGGGTAGATATGCTGGATGGCAAACTCATGGAGGCAGATAATCAGAATCCGTTTTATCGCCTGCTAATAGACAAAAAAAGCAGGTTCCCGGTCCAGTTCACATATTATAATGACAAAAATAAGATTGTCAGGCAATCGATTTACGATGGGATTAAGACCGGGATGAAACCGGAAAGCCTGTTATGGGAAAAGCAGAATCCAAATGATTCCTATATTGAATTTTCTGCCGACGAATTCCAGACCAGATTAGTTAACAGCTCGAAAACATCGGTCCAAAGCAATGCACCATTTTTTGAATTGTCAACACTGGATGGGGATGTTTTCCGTTTGCAATCATCGGGGAAACCTGTTCTATTGGTATTCTGGTATCCTGAATGTGACGAATGTGAGGATTTTTCGAGTCAAATTGCTGCAATGACCAACCAAAATCCTTCTGTAAGGATCATATGGATCGACATGAAGAACAGTGAAAGGTCAGTAATCCGGAATATTGTCGTCAGGCAAAACCGGGAATTCACTTTTCTTTTAAATGGAAATTCTGTCTCAGAACAATATGGTGTGATATCGGCACCCACTTATTTCATAATTGACAAAGAGGGCAAAATAGCTGAAAAAGGAATTTATGAGGGTGGGGAAAAACCTGCAGACATCGGGAAATACCTGTCCTCCGGCTCCTGACCGGGGAGCATCCAGGCCGGGCTGTGGTTTGATCGGAATTCCCTGCCCGGAATTTCGCACGAAGTAAAGCTGCTTACCGGATATAAGCGTTACTTAAAAAACAAAATTACGGATCCGGGCAGCCCGGGTTTGCATCTGAGCATTACCTATTTAAATTGCACATTGTCCACATATTCATTGATCTGAAATACTTCGGCATCTGTGCTTAACAGGGCTTCTTCCCCAATCATACATTGATCGAAAGTCACATTCCGGACCCTGTGCCCTTCATCATAACCATGAAGAATAATGGGTTTCGGATTGGTCCAGAAAATATGTTTCAGATAAATGTTCTCAATATGGCCCGGAGGATTGATGCCATATTTGGTTCCGTCTGTTATGTGCAGCTCAAATAATTTAAGAATGGGCGATTCCGCCCTGATATTTTCATATAATACATCGCGGATCACTGCAGGACCGTCACAGATCACGCTGAATGCCGAATGTCCATCCACACGACTTCCTCCCCGGGCCATCAATATATCACAATTGCGAACCGTTACATTTTCAATTACCGGTCCGTTGGTTTCAAATCCAATGGTGATGCCATCACTGAAGGCATATCCGATCATCGTATTATTGGTCACAAGCACGTCCCTGACCACATGAGTGGTATCCGGAGATTTTATGGCTATGCAATCATCTGTGCACCTGAGAAAACATTCGTTGATCCTGAAATGCCTTGATCCCAACGGATTGATCCCGTCACCCCCCGGCCCAAAGCTGATCACCTTAACATCCTGATAAGTAACAGAATCGGAATTGATCACTGTGTTAGTCCAACTTCTGCCGTTACGGATCATGATACCGTTAAATTCGATGTTCCTGGCATTCTCGATCAATACCATTCGATGATGTTCAAAATTTCCATCGAGGATTCCCCTGCCATGTATCTTTATATTGGATGAGTTATTAATCCGGATCCCTCCATACACGATGGCTCCTCCTGCTATGTAAATCTCGTCATTGTCCCCCAGGGTCATCATGCCGGGTGAATGTACCCCGGGCCCGAAATACCGGATATCCGGATCATTATCATCCGGAACATTTCCTTCAAGCGGGTTGGCAAAAAAACAGAGAGGAGCCAGATCATTGATCTCTATATATAATTTATCAGGTCCCGGGATAGTGAAAGAGACCTTATTATCATCAATCAACGGTTCAATTCCCCTGCTTAGAGGGCGGATCCGGGCTGAATTAACCGGTTCATCCACCCGGATGGTAATACCAACAGGTCCGGAACAGGAGAAATTCGTTATATGGAGTTCCTGCTGGACGCTCGTGTAGGGTGTGGAAGTAAACCATTCAGGTAATTCCTCAATATTCATATCGGTACGTATCTTTTCAGTCCATACCTCCTCATTGTTTACTTCAACCGAATATATATCACTTGCAGTTAGTCCGCCGATTGCCGGATAAAGTTCCAGTTCAGGGCCGATCGGTTGTTCACAAGCCGTTATAACAACAATCAGGAAGAAAAAATAACGGATGGGCATCAGGAAAAAATTTGCTTTTGGATCCATAGTTACTTTGTTTAAGAGAATTGAATTTACGAAACAATAAAGTTTTCTAACCGTTTTCATGGCTTTTTCTTTTATGACGAAAAACCCGGTAAAGATTGGACAACCGGGGGGGAATTATTTCAATGCATACACGGTACCATCTGCCGTGGCAAAAAAAATTCTTCCCTGAAACAGTGTAGGGGTAGATAAAACAGGGCCAACCGACATGAGTTTTCCCATAGCATCTTCCATACCTTTTTTGGTGGGTTCTTCAAATATTCTATCGAAATCCAGGGATAGATCGTCATTGAGGATATCAAGTGGATCTTTCCGGGCTGCTTCTCCCGCAAAATTCCAGACCACTTCCCGGCTGTCGGTATCGATCGCATATACCGTTCCGTTAAAAGAGCCTATATATACTATTTTACCGGTAATGACGGGAGAGGAGAAAATAAATCCTTCCAAAGGGAGTTCATAGATCTCTTCTCCGCTTACGGCATGAACAACCCTGAATAATTGAGTGTCTGAAGTGGCGAAGATCAGTTTTTTATCTTCAACCAGGGGGGTGGTGATCACCCATGAATGATCATTAAATACCTTCAAGATCAATTTACCGGAAAAGGCATCCAGGCCATATACATAAGAATCCCGGCAGCCAAAGTATACCATGTTGCCGTCAATTACCGGCGACGACTGTATCCCCGTCTGGTTATAATTTACCGTATCCGGGTTTGTAATAAAAGACCATTCCTTTTCTCCGGTATGTTCGTTCAACGCGTATAAATGCCTGTCCCAGCTACCAATGTATACTTTGCCATGGGCTACCGCCGGTGAAGAATGGACCACATCTCCTGACCTGAAGTTCCATATTTCTGAACCATCGGATGCGTTCAACGCATAGACAAATCCGCTGCCCGTACCAAAAAATACCTTCTCGTTATGCGCAGCAGGAGATGATAAAAAAATATCCCAGTCGTCGGTCATGATGCTGTCACGGGGAGTAAGTCCATGTATCCCCGGAGCGGCAAACCGCCCTTCCCCGGCCGTTTTAAAGACCCATGATCTTTCACCGCTGACAGAATTAATGGCATAAAACAGGCCGTCTGAACACATGAAATATATGTTTCGCCGGTAAACAAGTGGGGTGGAATGGATCTTTCCACCCGCTTTATACTGCCATATTTTCTCACCCGATTCAATATCCAGTGCATATAATGACCCGGATCCATCACCGATATACAACCGGTTTTGTGATATGATCGGAGAACCGTAAATTCTACCCGTCGCTTTAAAGGTCCATACTACAGAAGGCTCCTCTAATATGGGATCGCTTTCATATTTCCCGCTGTGAGCAGGATCATTCCGGAACATGTGAAGGGGCTCATCCCTGAGATTGGCACACCCCATACCTGTTAGGAAAAATAATGTTGAGATAGTCAGTAAATGAAAAATTCGCATGAACAATAAATTTATTAGAGATTTTTTATCCAATCATCCGAAGAAGATACTATTAATTTATTACCTTTTTCAAGTATATATTCAACCATAAATTCTTTTTGACAAAGCTGAAAACAGGGTTTCCCGGCACATCTGAACAGAACAGGATAAGATAAACCATAATCCCGGGTGAAATTGACTATTTCGTCATGATCATCCAACAGAAAACCCCATTCGAAAGCAATGGGTCCATAGTCACATTCATCAGAACCGATGATCAAATCATAAAGATATTCTCCGGTACCATCATTTCGGAGTAATAAATAACCTTCTTTACTCCCGGAATATTTCCCATAAAATTTTTTATCCACATGATGAGTGACTTTTACCCTCTGACCGTTCAATTGAAAATACTTGATTTGTTCTCTTGTATTATCCGTATCCGAATGATTTATAATGAAGCATACAATAAAAAATGAATAAAAGGGCATCATTTTTACTAAAAATTACCTGCATTTCAAGAATTGCGGTTAAGCATGTAAACACGAATATCAAAATTTCAACTGAACCTGACATCTGATTTCAGTTTTTTTATTTCCATCGATATAATCCAGTCCGCTTCCGGTACCTTCCCTGTCGAAATAATGAAACCTGCCCCCTTTAACCCAAATATTGATATCCTCATTCAAAGCATATTTGACCATGAGATAATACCGTATCCCCTTGCCGTAATATAAGGGTATGGAAAAATAATACAATACATCATGTTCATACATGTACTGGCGGGTATCATAAGACCCGGTGGTAAAAAAGGCAATTCTTCCTCTCATTGAATACTTACCCCGGCTATATCCTGCATCCTGCGCTATAGCCAGGCCAGAGGATAACGATTCTGATCTGTGAATACTGATCTGGCATCTGGTTTTAAAATAAAAACCGTCTCTTTGTTCCAATGTATAAGCAATCCTGAATCTTTTTCTTACCTGATCGATAACAGTATATTCGGGAAATATTTCCCGGTTTGATCTAATATTTTCCCCGGCAAGGCCTGCATCCCCGTTTTCACCAATAAATTGATTTCCTCCGGCTTTTGTCCCTGTGTCGTTTCCTGCTGAAATATAATTCCGGGATTGGTTTTTTGCTGAATGATCTTCACGATAAACTATTTCAGCCTGTTGATCATCTGAAAATTGCCAACTCATCCTGCCCATCCATTCGTATCCCATATGAGGGGCGAACACCCGGGAGGATAACCATTTTCGTTTATACACATCAAAAAATGCATTTATTTCAAATTTTTTAAACGGGATCAGCTTTATTCCCCAATAAAGGCCATACTCATTCCGGTTAATCCGTGAATCGCCAAAAGTGCTTCCATAAAATGAGAAATACTTCACATCGAAACCCCTGAGATGAAAGGATGTCTCCAGTTCAGGGCTCAGGTTAGCGATCAGTCCCTGAACAAATCCGGTGCCTCCCTCTCCGGTGATCGAAGCTTCTCCGAAAATATTGAATTTACCTTGATAATAATTGTAATATACACCCGAAACCAGATGGTCCCTTCCCTTTACATCAAACCGGTTATACAGATAGTCCTTTTCCCGGATGGGAATTTTAAAATGATTTTTTACTGTAACAAGTCCGGCTGAAAAGTTTCTGTACTTCGACCGGTACCTGAGCCGTGATCCATAGGTAATGCCGGAAATATTATTCTTCCTACTGAACTCAAGCGGGGTCCGGTGATAACCTGTTTTAAGAAAGCTGCGTATCACAAGAGTTCCTTCATCGTCATAATCGATTATCCCATCCTCGAATTTATGCGAAAAAAAACCCGAAAATTCCAGTTTCAGCCCGCCCAGGGTAAACCCTATTCCTCTGAAAAAATCGTTTTCGGATGATCCCTGGTAGGGTATGATCCCCCGGTCTACCCTTCTGATGGTTGAAACGGTTTCATTGCCTTTCCCTGTAAAAAATCCTGAACCTGCCACCAATCCCTGACCGGCATGAAACTGGAAATTCCCAAGTACCAGGTTTTTGATAATTCCCCGGTTGGAGACCTGTAAATATCCGGCCAGATGGTCAAATCCATAAGATCCGGACCCAAATTTGAAATAAAATACCTCGCCGGGATCTTTTTCAACCGTAAATCCCAATTTAAAATCTCCGGGCAGCTTCATATGGAATCTGCCATAATTATAATGTCCTGAGCCCAGAAAATATTTTCCGTTATACACGGCATCAGGTATCCGGCGGTTGAGTAAGCCTTTTTTCGGTTCGGCAAGCCGTGAGTAGCGTAAAATCAGGGAATTCCGTGAATACCGGATCATTCTTTTATGAATGGGTATGGTATCACCCTTCCACCGTCCGGAATATTCTACAGTAAGAAAGGGAATGAGCAATTGTACCTTATTGCTGTCCAGTTTTTCAACATGGAAGAGTTCATATAATGAAAAAAAATCCCCGTATTCATCTCTGTAATCCAGCAATTGAATGATCTGCTCATCCGCCAATATAAATAAGGATTGCAATTCTTCCCTTGAACAGGTATTGATATTCAGCGGATTTTGATAAAAATGTAAAAATGATTCATAAAGATCACTGTAATTGATATCATCCTTCTGAATACTGAAAACCGATTCAATCAACCGGTCAAAATCCGGTTCTTTTGCTGGTTGAGCCGAACAGAAGCAAGGTACAGCCAGCATGATTGTTAACAACAATAACAAATGGCTCATTTTTTTCTGATCAGGTAATTCAATGAAACCTGGTTAGACATTCCAAGTAAGGGATTCAGGTCGAGGGCATAATCCACATTTATCCTTTTCAGCGGTAGCCCCCAGCCAAAAGAATACCGGACAGGATCGGACCGAACACCTATTCTGGCAATTATTTTTTCTCTGAAACCGTATTCAAGTCCTGCACACCAAATAGTTCCTTCATTAAGACGATCATGCACATCCAGGTTTAGCATTAGATTTTTGGATGGATGATAGGAAATACCCGCCTTAAGGCTGGCTGGAAACCCGGTCTTGTTTTCAGGATCTGTCAGGAGGGGTAATATATTGAACATATAGGCCCCCACGAATACCCCCGGAATCAATTCGGCCAGTCCTCCGAATTCAGGGATCAACCTGCCGGATACTCCAAAAGAGCCAACATTAAGCTGAAGATAATTGAGCTGAAATCCTATACTTACAAACCGGATCTTATGACTGTAGCCAACCCCCAGCTTATGCTCATTAAGAAGCCGGTCACCAAACCGGTACAAACTGACAGCCAGGACAGCATTTGTTAGCTGTTTCTGATATCCTGCTCCTGCATAGTTCAGTCCCTCTATACCGTATAAATTTCCTGCTGAAAAACAAAGGCTGCTGATTCCTGAAAAGGCTGCACTCCCAATATTGGTAAAGGGAGAAAAAGCACCGGAAAGGGTCACATCAGCGCCTCCCATGGCACGGGACCGGCCACCCATAGAATATTCTCCTGCCTGGGCATATGCCATACAGCCTTTAATACTCCATATAATGATTATTAAACCTGGAATTGATTTCATAACATAGCCGTTTGAACAATAAAATCAGTCTGAATACCGGTTGCAGGGTCAAGTTAAAAAAATCAATTCTCAAATACAAGATAATTATTATATAGCCATTGTTTTGGAGAAGCTTTGCAGGAAGGATTTAAATAAGGGATCATTCCCACGTAAATAATCATCCCTCCATTAAGTAAAGGCTCATTCTTCCATCTCATCAGCCTGAAGCTGTTTCTCGTAAAGATCTTTATACACCCCGTTCTGAGCCATCAGCGTATCATGTGTTCCCTGTTCAACCATTTCTCCATCATCCAGTACAATGATCTGGTCAGCCAGTTTGGCAGATGAAACCCGGTGCGAGATAATAATACTGGTCCGGCCTTTCATAACCTTCTGAAGATTGTTGAGAATGGTATTTTCGGTATTGGTATCCACAGCGGAAAGGCAATCATCCAGAATTAAGATCCTTGGATCACGGGATAGCGCTCTGGCAATGGACAGACGTTGTTTCTGTCCACCTGACAAGGTTATACCCCGTTCCCCGAGCACGGTTTCAAAACGTTTGGGAAGATCCACAATGTTACTGTGAAGATCCGCATCGATAGCTGATTGCACGATCTTATCCTGGGGAATATTTTCCGTGCCGAAAGCTATATTATTTCCGATCGTATCGGAAAAAAGAAATACATCCTGGGGTACATAACCCATCTGGCTCCGTAAATACTGTACATCATAATGCCGTATATCAACCTGGTCAATGAATATTTTTCCTGCAGTTGTATCATACAACCGGGTAAGGAGATTGGCAATAGTACTTTTGCCTGAACCGGTTGATCCAATTATGGCGAGGGTTTCTCCGGGCCGGACCTTGAAAGATAATTCCTTGATTGCTTTGATCCCCGTATCAGGATACACGAATGATACCTTTTTGAACTCAATCTCACCGTATATTTCTGATTTCATTTTTTCTCTTGAAAGTAAGGTGGTCTTTTCACTTAAAAACTCATTGATCCGTTTCTGAGAGGCGGCGGCACGCTGTATAATACTGGTGATCCACCCCAATGAAGTAACCGGCCAGGTCAGCAGGTTAATATATATAATAAATTCAGCAATATTCCCGAAAGTAAGTGTCCCGTAGATCACCTCGGCCCCACCGATAAATACGGTGAGAATGGTACTTAATCCGATGAGGAAAAGGATCAGGGGAAAGAACAGCGCATTGACCCGGGTCAGATGAAGTGATTTTTCCTTATAATCATCGCTTGCCTCAGCAAAACTGTCCATGCTTTCTTTCTCCCGTGCGAAAGATTTCAAAACCCTGATACCTGAAAAAGCTTCCTGCACGAAAGTAGAAAGCCCGGATAAACTTCGCTGAATTTCCTCCGAGCGTTTATTGATCAAACTATGTACGAAATAAATACTGAAAGAGAGGAACGGCAGGGGGATAAGGGCATATAGAGTCAATCGTGCATTGATAGAAAACATGATGGGAATAAGCATCAGGAATAGCGTGAAGAGATTCAATCCATACATCACAGCAGGACCAATGTACATTCTTACCTTGCTTACATCCTCTGAGATCCTGGCCAGCAGATCACCTGTATTATTTCTCCTGTAAAAAGAAAGGGGCAAGGTCTGATAATGGGCATAGATCTCGTTCTTAAGATCGTACTCGATATGGCGCGACATGACGATAATCGTCTGTCTTACCAGGAACAGAAAAAATCCTCTCATCAGGGCCATACCCAGTATGATCAATCCGTAAATGACCACACTCCGTTTTATTACATCATTATATATTTCCTGAATTTCCGATCCCTCAAATATCCGGTATACTTTCAGGTTATCGATCACCAGGTCGAGCGCGTACCTGACAAATTGTGCAGGCAATATCTGGAATATATTGGAAATTATTATAAATAATAATCCCAACAGGAGATGATATTTATACTTATAAAAATATTTATTTAAATACGATAACTCTTTCACCTTTTCCTACACCAAATATTCCTTTTGGTATTTGTATTAAGCAATTAAATTGATATCCGAATGAAAATAAGCTAATTTTGTGTACCTTTTTGAAAGGATTTTAATTGCCAAAAATATTAAACAATTAACCCAAAAATAAATGATCGACTTAAAACAAGAGGAAAAGGATATTAAATCATCTGTATTTGAGGAGATTTCTTCATTTGGTCATGAACAATTGGTTTACTGTTATGATGAGCCAACAGGTTTGAAGGCTCTTATTGGAATACATAATACTGTACTTGGCCCTGCCCTGGGAGGAACCCGTATGTGGGATTATAAGTCAGAAGAAGAAGCCCTGGTTGATGTATTACGGTTATCACGGGGGATGACTTTCAAGGCCGCCATTTCCGGATTGAACCTTGGAGGAGGCAAGGCGGTGATCATAGGAAATGCCCAGACCCAGAAAACCGAGGCCTTTCTCAGGCGATTTGGCCGTTTTGTTGAAAGTCTGAAAGGCAGGTATGTGACCGCGGAAGACGTAAACATGTCTCCTGACGATATGGAATACATCGCTATGGAAACCAAGTACGTTACCGGTTTGTCAGAAAAAATGGGAGGATCGGGTGATCCCTCTCCTTTTACTGCTTATGGCGTATATATGGGAATGAAGGCCTGTGCAAAGGAAGCCTATGACAGCGACAGTTTAAAGGGAAAGAGAATAGCGGTGCAGGGTGTCGGTCATGTGGGGCTTTACCTTGTCAAACATCTGGTTGAGGAAGGTGCAGAAATCATTATTTCCGACATATTTGAAGATAAAATTAAAGCAGTCACCAATGATTACAGGGTGCAGGTAGTGGATGAAGACGATTTTTATGATGTAAATATGGATATTTACGCTCCATGCGCATTGGGAGCCACAATAAATGATAGTACAATAAACCGTTTAACCTGTGATATAATTGCAGGGGGAGCGAACAATCAATTAGAAAATGAAAGAAAGCATGGCCGGAAATTGCTGGATAAAGGCATAATATATGCCCCCGATTTTATGATCAATGCCGGTGGTCTGATCAACGTGGGGCTTGATTATACTGGGAATTATTCCCGTGAACGTGTTTTTAAAAAGGTGGAAAGAATATATTCTACCGTGCTGGATATAATTCATAAATCAAAAACAGATAAAATTCCATCGCAACAGGCAGCCATACAACTGGCCGAAGAGCGGATAAATGATATCGGAAAAGTTAAAAATCATTTATAGGGATAGGAAGCATGTTAAACAGGCGTATCTTAAGAGCAAAGGCAATGCAGGGATTATATGCATATTATAAAAGCCGGGAAGCAAATTATAATCTTGCTGAAGAGTTTATCAATGAAAGATTTACTCCGGACCTTAATTCAATGGAACCTGCAGATCCTTCTCAACTTAACGAAAAAAAATCTGCTTCTCTGAAAAATTTTCATATCCATTTAAAGAATGACCACTTTGAATCGGGACAGAAAAAGGAAGACGAGCCATATCAGGTTGCCTGGGAAGCCTATCAGTACTATAAAAGACAGAACAGTAAAGATCACAGGCATTTTCTCGATAATATGATCCGGGAAACCGAGAGTATTTATGAAAAATATATCTGGTTGCTGGCCTTGCTGCAGGAACTCGCCGATATGGAGGTTATACATCCAAAATTGGTGGACCTGCCGGAAAACGGGTCGGGGCTTAGCGACAATGAAGTGATCAAACGGATTAGAAATGATGATATCATACAAAAGAAAATCATTGACCAGCCTCTTTCCTGGGACAATAACCGGGATATTATATTTAGCTGGTATAAAAATCTGTTAAGAAAAGATGCGGATTATAATGCCTATAAAACAAAATCTGCCCATGCTTTTAAAGAAGACAAAAATATTTGTGTTCATATTTTCAAGGACCTGCTCTTTAAATATGAAGCATTCAATGTGTATATGGAATCAGTGGATATATACTGGTCAGAAAACAAGCATATAGTAAAAAGCATGCTTCTTAAAACACTTAAAAATACAGATGAGAATGACCCTTCCCTGAATTTATCCGTATTGAGTAATAACTGGAAAGAAGACCGGGAGTTTTTTAAAAAATTATTTGAGATCACGATTGAAAATGATAAAGAATTTGAAAAATTAATTGCTGAAAAATCAAAAAATTGGGATATTGACAGGATTGCCATAATGGATAAGATAATTCTGAAAATGGCCATTGGTGAAATGATCAATTTCCCATCTATTCCTATAAAAGTAACTATTAATGAATATATTGAACTTTCTAAGAATTTCAGTACCCCAAAAAGCAAAAAATTCGTTAATGGTATACTGGATGTGCTCTCTGAAGAATTACAATCCCGGGGAGTAATTAAGAAAAGTGGAAGAGGTTTAATAGATAATAAATAAACAATTTAAAAATATGAGTAATTCATCCAAATCCTTATTATCCTTTTTAATGGGAGCCGCTGCAGGAGCAGCAATCGGTATGTTATTTGCTCCTGAAAAAGGAACACAAACAAGAGGGAAACTTTCATTCCTGCTTGATAAGTATAAAAATCAGCTTGAAGACCTTGTACAGGAACTTGTCAAGGCCAGGAAATCGCTACCCGATTCACAGGCTAGATCTGAAGGAGAAAAAGTAATTAAAAATGCCAAGGAAAAGGCTGAAAAATTACTTGAAGACGTTGATGATTTAATAGGACAGATTAAAAACAAGGAAAACTAAACCAATGACTATGAATTATTTGAAAGGAATATCATTTATATTGATCCTTTTGTTGTTTACGGCCTGTTCATCCAATGAACGGCTCGAAAAAAGGATCATATCCCTTGAACGACGGGTTGCAGCCCTGGAAACCGGAGCATCGGCGACAAAAAGTGCTTCGGATGCCAACGTCAAACTTGCAAACAATCCTCGTAAAATCGAATCAGATGCCCCGAAACCTGAATTTTTGTTTAATGAGATTGAACATGATTTTGGCACAGTTAATGAAGGGGACGTAGTGGAGCATACATTTAATTTCAGGAACACCGGTCAATCGCCACTGGTGATAGACAGGGCTACTGCCTCCTGTGGCTGCACGGTGCCGGATTGGCCCAAAGAACCGATCCCGGTAGGAGAATCCGGTGAGATCAAGGTAAGGTTTGATACCAGGAATAAGCCAAATCAACAAACCAAGACCATCACGATCACGGCCAACACAGATCCTATGCTTACCCGGTTAAGGATAAAGGGATTTGTCAAACCGGATACACAGCAGTCGGCCGGACCGGTCAGATAATAGATTATTTAATCCATATATTAAACAATACATTTACAAATGTTAGAATTTATCTTATTACAACAAGGAAACGGTGGAGGACAATCCCTTTACGGAAACCTTATCCTCATAGGAGGTATAATCCTGATTTTTTACTTTTTTATGATCAGGCCCCAGCAAAAGAGGCAAAAGGATCAGAAAAAGTTTATCGAACAACTCCGTAAAGGAGAAAATGTAGTGACCGTAGGGGGCATACATGGAAAAATATTAACCATAGAAGGCGATACGGTAATTCTTGAAGTTGAAAAAGGAGGAAAGCTTAAACTCGATAAATCCTCAATTTCATTGGAAGCAAGCCGGAAACTTAAAGAAGGGAAATAAAGCACAACATAATTGATTGAATCAAATAGTAAAAATAGGCAGATGGCTTAAATCCATCATTGCACCCAGTAATCAGGATTTGAAAATAATTGCTCTCAGTGTGCTGGGAGCATCTATTATATGGTTACTGAGTGCCTTGAATGAGTCCTATACAACTTTTATACGCTGCCCCATCGAATTAACCTTTCATGAGGAAAATGCGATTGTGGTAAAGAAACCGCCTCAGCATATTGAAGCCAATGTGACCGGCATCGGATGGGATCTTTTGAAACAGACTATCTCACTTAATAAGAAGCCGCTTGAAATCTCAATAAACAATCCTTACGAAACCCGGCAGATATCCCGGATTAATATCGAACCCCTGTTATCACAGCATATCGATCCTTTGAATCTTAATTTTGTGGCAACGGATTCAATTACCTTTAATATTCAGCCGGTCGATAACAAGAAACTCATTCCGGTGTTAAATATGAATTCACTGGATCTGGCTGATAATTATGAGGTGGTGGGTTCTGTATCCCTTTCCCCGGATACGATACTTTTAATGGGACCGGAAAGCATTCTCGATACTTTATCCGATACACTTCATTTCCATATACCACTGGAAAACATTGATGAAAATATTGACCGGTATTTTCCAATCACTTACCTTAACAGGGAAATGTTTTCATTTATTCCCAGTGAGGTCCGGGTACGAATGAATGTTTCGAATTTTATAAGCCGACACGATGAAATTAATGTGGAGCTGGTCAATTTTCCGTTGGATTCAACCGTATTTGTGCGGCCCGGTCAAATTAATGTCGGGTTTGAAATAGAAGCCGGTTCTACAGACACATATGATCCTACCGATTTTATGATCATAGCCGACTATAACAATATGAATCCCAACGATTCTACCATTAACCTGGAAGTTATTCAAATACCTCCGTATGTAAAAAGCGCCTCACTGGATACAACAAAAGTTAAGGTAATCCATGCTCCGGAATAATCAAACAGCTAAAGTCGGCATCACAGGAGGCATTGGTGCCGGTAAATCGATTGTTTCCAAAGTATTCAAATTACTTGGGATCCCAGTATATGATGCAGATGAACGGGCAAAATATCTTATGAACCATCATGAGGAATTGAGGGACGAGATCATCCGGGAATTTGGCGAACAAGCCTATAAGGATGGAGGCCTGAACCGCTCCTATCTGGCCACTCACGTGTTCAATGATGAAAAAAAACTGAAAATCCTCAATGGCCTCGTACATCCAAGGGTGGGCGAAGATTACCGGAATTGGTTAAATGAGCACAGGCTATCCCCTTATACCCTCAAAGAAGCGGCATTATTGTTTGAGGCCGGAACATATAAACAGCTCGATAAGGTGATATTTGTATCGGCTCCGGAAAAGATAAGAATAGAACGGGTTCTCTTAAGGGATCCCCACCGGACGGCCGATGATATAAAAAAAATTATACATACCCAATGGCCGGAAGAGAAAAAAAAAGAGCTGGCTGATTTCGTCATTAACAATGATAACGATCATTTAGTAATTCCCCAAATCCTTAAATTCCATAATAAGATGATCACCGCAAAAGGATAAAAGATCGGTATCCGGAAATATCAGTTTTTTCTATTGCAGGTATAAAGAGTCACATTGGTAGCTTTGCCTCTGAGGCTGATCTCGCCTATTTCTTTAAACTCGAAATGATTTGCCTCGGGGAACTGATCGATCAGCGCTTTGGATAAGAGGTTGTTCACCTTATAATAGTTACATTGTCCCTCGATCCGGCTGGTTGTATTCAGCACATCTCCCGTATAGATAATTTCCTTTTTTAAGGTGCCTATTGTACCCGTTGACACTTTCCCGTAATGAATACCCGCCTTGAAAGCAGGTGCCTGACCATAACGTTCCTTATATCGGTCTTCCAGTTGATTGATGGTATCTACGATGTCAAAAAAACAATGCAGCACATTAAAATCCCTGACCCCTTCCTTGAATGGCCATGAAACCACCACCTCATCGCCGACATACTGATATATTTCACCGTCATGTTCATGGATTGGATCGGCTATATCCTTGAAAAAATCATTCAACAACTCAAAAAACTTCACATGGCCCAGTTTTTCAGCAATGGAGGTAGAGGATGTAATATCGAGAAACATAAATATTCTTTCCACTTCGGACATTGCTGTGGAATCATCACTTAAAGGCTGTTTGGGGGAATCGGTCCTGATTTTTTCAATTTTCAGGTTTTCGGGTACCTTTTTGAACGCGGAAATAACCGTATTGACCAGCTTAGCATTATCCCAGGGTTTCACAATAAAATCAACTGCGCCTTCCTTTATGGCCTTTATGGCCAGATCAATATCGCCATACGCCGTCATCATCACAATCCGGGTTTTCGGAGAATTGACGGTGAGATAATTCAAAAGATCAAATCCCTCCTGACCGGTGGTGGCTCCTGCCGTATAATTCATATCGAGCAGCGCCACATCGAAATCATTCTTTTCAAGCAGATCATCAATGAATTCCGGGGAGTTGATGGTTTCAATCCGGGCAAAATGGCGCTTCAGGAGAAATTTCGCCGCAAGCAAAACATCCTCATCATCATCTACAACCAGTATACTGCCATTTTCAACAGCCATCGTATCCTAAATGCCATTTTCACTCCAAATTAATGGATAAAAATCAACTTATTATGTATTTTTTTGAAAAAGTAAGAAAAAAATAAATGGTGGAAAACAAGGGTGGAAGACCGGATTCGAACCGGCGACCTCCAGAGCCACAATCTGGCGCTCTAACCAACTGAGCTACAACCACCAGCTAAGGAGTGCAAAGCTAATGTATTGTAAATTATATACAAAATAAACGCTTTGATTTATCTTTTGAAAGATAATCGCATCCCGTTTTCTCCCGAAATAAACTCTCCATCCCGGTAAATAAGGTGGCCTGACACCATGGTGTGAATGACCTTCGACCGGAACTGCCTGCCTTCAAATGGGGACCAGCCGCATTTATACAGAATATTATCCTTTTCAACCTTCCAGGGTGAATCCATATCGACCATAACCAGGTCGGCATAATAGCCCTCCCGGATATACCCCCTGCGATCGATTCTGAATAATCTCGCCGGATCATGGGCCATTTTCTGTACTACCTGCTCAAGTGTAAAAATGCCTTCATGCACCATTTCCAGCATAGCAGGTAAAGCATGCTGTACCAGGGGTCCGCCCGATGGGGCATTGAAATAGGTGTTCTGCTTTTCCTGAAGGGTATGCGGCGCATGATCGGTAGCGATCACATCGATCAACCCCGAGATCACAGCCTTTCTTAACGCTTCTCTGTCAGCCGGTTTCTTTACTGCAGGATTCCATTTTATCTGTGAACCTTTTTCTTCATAATCGTTCGAAGTAAACCACAAATGATGGATACAGGCTTCAGCGGTTATCGTTTTTTCTTCAACAGGTATTCCCGATTCGAAAAGATCCAGTTCACGTGCCGTGGAAATATGAAGGACATGCAGACGGGTATTGAATTTCCTCGCCAATAAAACGGCCCGTGAGGAGGAGGCATAACAGGCCTCGGTAGAACGAATTTCCGGATGTAGATGAATGGGGACTGATTCCCCGTATTTTTTTCTTGCGTTATCCGCATTTTTACGAATAATGGTTTCATCCTCGCAATGGGTTGCAATCAGCATGGGTGATTCCGAAAAGATCTTTTCGAGTGATTTCTGATCATCCACAAGCATATTTCCGGTTGAGGAACCCATAAATATCTTGATCCCGCATACCTTTTCCGGGTCCGTTTTTAATACCTCATCATGATTATCGTTGGAGGTGCCCATGTAAAAACTATAATTGGCCAGAGATTTTCCGGCAGCAATCTGATATTTCTGTTCAAGCAATTCCTGTGAAAGGGTTTGAGGTATCGTGTTCGGCATTTCCATGTAGGAAGTAATGCCTCCGGCTACCGCAGCCCTCGATTCGGTGAAAATATCCGCCTTATTCATAAGACCCGGCTCCCTGAAATGAACCTGATCATCAATGACCCCGGGGAGTACGTAAAGACCTTCTCCGTTGAGTTCCAATGCATTTGCCGATTCAAGTGCGTGTCCAATCTGGCTGATAAACCGGTCTTCTATTAAAATATCGGAAGAAAAAGTATTGCCCTGGTCAACAAGTGTGGCATTTTTAATTAAGATTGATTTCATAAGGTCAGTTTTTTAAAAAGATCCCGATAGCCCGGTGATCGTCATGCTAAAATAAAAAATTTTCCGGCCGGGGAGGAAAAAATCTTTGTTCACCTGTATATATTCACAACAAATCGCCTCCCTCCCGTATTACTTAACCGGACAAAGAGAAAAACCGGCATTGCCTGCATCCCGCCCGGGAATATATTCCCTTGACTTCCAAACAGAAACCCCA
>CAZIXF010000017.1:29354-45596 GCA_964543195.1 uncultured Roseivirgaceae bacterium | reverse complement strand
TTCCAAACAGAAACCCCAATCGATCTTGCCTGAACTCAGTCCGGCCACACTGGAAACTTGTTTTACACTGTCGTCGAATAATTGGAGCTAAATTAACAGAATCGACAATATCAGGAAACGCACATTTATTAAACAGGAAAAAAAAATTTTTATTTTTTTGTTTCATTTAAAAAATATTTTTGTACATTTGAGTAGATCTTTCTCTTATCATAGCTGGTTGAATTTTGAAGCCGGGCCCTCCCAAATTCCCGGCTTCTTTCTTTATTTGACTACCAGTCTATCTTCACGGTTCGCCACCTCCCAAACTGTTAAAAAGATTAAATCCCCGATAAGTTTCACCCGGTTCAGTTCAATCTTGTCGACTGTATCGGTAGGCTTATGATAATCCTCATGAAGACCGGTAAAATAAAATATAACCGGGATGCCATTTCTGGCAAAACTGTAATGATCCGATCTGTAATATAACCGGTTGGGATCATCTTCATCGTTATATTTATAGTCAAGGATCAGACCGGTATAAGTCCTGTTAACCTCTTCGGAAATCCGGTGCAGATCGGGAGATATTTTATCGGATCCAATGATATATACATAACTTGAATCACGGGTATACCTGCGGTCGGTTCTTCCGATCATATCCATATTGAAATTGGCCACAGTCTGACTTAAAGGAATTACAGGATTTTTTACATAATATCTCGATCCGAACAGACCCTTTTCTTCCCCCGTAAATGCAACGAACAATATACTTCGGTCCGGACCGATCCCATATTTCCTGGCTATTGAAAAAGCCTCTGATAATTCAAGTAAAGTAGCCGTACCCGATCCGTTATCATCCGCACCATGGTAGATCTCCCCATCCCTGATCCCAAGATGATCATAATGGGCAGAAATAATAATCACTTCTTCGGGTTTTTCCATTCCTTTTATCATCCCCAGTACATTTTCGGTTTGTACCAACTCCAACTCCTTCTTCGCCCTGAATTCAATCCCAATGGATGGGACCGAATTCAATGCTTTTACTTTGCCCTGCGTATTTTTTTCAGCTGCCTCCTTCAGATCGGCAATAGAACAATCAAAAAGATTTTCCGTCATGGATGGAGAAATAAAAAACATATGTTCCTCGTCATATTCCTTTTCGTCCTTTTCGAATTTCAATCCCGATGAGCCAAAATAACTTTGATAAAGATCTACCAGCTCCTCAAACGCCTGTTCGCCGGAATCATGGATAAAAAACACATATTCATATCCGTATTCTTCTGCCAGGTTCAATTCCTCACTATAACTTCCGGAAGTAGACAAGATCACCACTCCCTCGTATTTTTGCTCTAAACCGGCGAAATCTTCTTTCCTCCCATATCCACCGAAAACCAGCATTATTTCACTTATAATCGAATCGTTGACCGAACCCGTATATATAAAGTCCCGGAGGTTACTGAACTGTTCATTCCTGGCTACTATGGAGATCTCAACCGGTTTTTCTCTGTAAAGCTCGAATTCCTGAAAGTATGTTTTATGTCCGCCGATCGATACCGGATTGATCTCATTTTTCCTGAATACCGAACGGAGATATTCGGCGGCCTTTTTTTGTCCGATCGTTCCGGTCTCTCTTCCTTCAAGTGAATCGGCTGCCATTACAGCGATATATTTTTTTAAGTCGCCGGTATCGATAGATGCAACGGCATTTTCCAGTATATTTTCTTGTACCGGAATTGTTTGTTGAGCAAAAGCAGAATAAAACCCAAAAAAAAGTGCAAATATTAAATTAATCTTCTTATTCATTCTTGTTTTATTATGCATTCGAAATAACATTTTTTTTTAACAATATCTTATACCTTTGTATCAACACATAACGAAGAATCCGTTAATTAATCCATAGGCCGGTAAAGATATGAAAATTAATATTAAGTGCTTTGATAGTTTCAGATCAAGACATATAGGACCTGATGACAAAGATATTCAGAAGATGCTGAAGGAAATTGGCGTTCAGGATCTGGATCAACTTATTGATAAAACCATACCTTCGGCGATCCGGTCAGAGAAAGAACTTGATCTCCCCGGGCCAATAGACGAAAAGTCGTTCATTGATGAAATCAAAAAGTTGGTTATAAGGAATGAGGTGTTCAAATCCTATATCGGTATGGGTTATTATAATACGACCACCCCTGCGGTGATTCAGCGGAATGTACTTGAAAATCCGGGCTGGTATACGGCCTATACACCCTACCAGGCGGAAATCGCCCAGGGCCGGCTTGAAGCCCTGATTAATTTTCAAACCATGGTCAGCGACCTGACCGCCATGGATCTGGCCAATGCTTCATTGCTGGATGAGGGTACTGCTGCCGCGGAAGCAATGAGCATGGCCCTGGGATTACGTAAAAAGGATAAAAAAAATGCCAATATCTTCCTGGTAGATGAAAATATTTTTCCACAGACACTGGACGTGCTGCGGTCCCGCTCGGTTCCCCTGGGTATTGAACTCAGGATCACCCGGATAAATGAAACCGAATTGAACGATCCGGAAATTTTTGGCCTGATACTCCAGTATCCCGACGGAAATGGAGCTATTGCCAATTACAGTGAACTGGTAAAAACAGCCCGGGAAAAGGATGTGCTTACTGTGTTCATCGCCGACCTGCTCAGTCTTACCCTGTTAACTCCTCCGGGAGAATATGGCGCAGAGGCTGTAGTGGGCACTACACAGCGATTTGGTGTTCCTCCCGGATTTGGCGGTCCTCATGCGGCTTATTTCGCTACCAGGGAGGAATATAAACGGCATATCCCTGGAAGGATAATCGGTGTTTCAAAAGATGCTGAGGATCAACCTGCTTACAGGATGGCCCTGCAGACCAGGGAGCAACACATACGGCGGGAAAAAGCTACATCCAATATATGTACCGCACAGGTACTGCTTGCCGTAATGGCAGGCATGTATGCGGTATATCATGGCCCGGAAGGACTGAAAAAAATCGCACGGCGAATTTATGGTTTGACCGTGCTTCTGGACCGGTCTCTGAAAAAGCTGGGTTACACACAGGAAAACAGGGACTATTTTGATACCCTTAAAATCCGCGTGAAGACCGGAGAAAAAGAAATCATAAAAGAACTGTCTGAAAAAGAAAAGGTCAATTTCAGATATTTTAATACCGGTCATATCGGGATATCCATTGACGAAACCACCCGCGAAGAGGATATAAAAGTTATTTACCGTATCCTGGCTGAAGCCCGGCAACAGGATACGGCTTATGAATCCTTGGATAATCTCCAGGAAGATATCTACCTTGACTGGCCGGATGAACTGATCCGGAAATCCGGATATTTAAAGCATCCTACCTTTAATTCATACCAATCTGAACATGAAATGCTGAGATATCTGAAGCGGCTGGAAAATAAGGATCTCTCGCTTGTACACAGTATGATACCACTCGGATCGTGTACCATGAAATTGAATGCGACCACTGAGATGATTCCGGTCTCATGGCCTGAACTGGCCGCATTACATCCTTATGCACCATTAGATCAGGCGCAGGGATATCTTGATCTGATCCATGACCTGGAAGACTGGCTGAGTGAGATCACCGGCCTTGCCGCCACTTCGGTGCAGCCCAACAGTGGAGCTCAGGGCGAATTCTCCGGACTTATGGTGATCCGGGCATATCACGAATCCAGGGGAGAAAAGCACAGGAATATCACATTAATCCCTTCTTCGGCCCATGGCACCAACCCCGCCAGTGCAGTTATGGCCGGCATGAATGTAGTGATCGTACAATGTGATGACCATGGTAATATCGATATAAACGACCTGAAGGAAAAAGCGGATAAATACAGCAATGATCTTTCTGCCCTCATGGTGACGTATCCGTCGACCCATGGTGTTTTTGAAGAAGGGATAAAGGAAGTCTGTGATATTATTCATCGCCATGGCGGCCAGGTATATATGGATGGCGCCAACATGAATGCCCAGGTGGGTCTGAGCAGTCCTGCAATTATTGGAGCCGATGTCTGTCATCTTAATCTTCATAAAACATTCTGCATTCCACATGGTGGCGGAGGGCCCGGAGTAGGACCCATATGTGTGGCGGAACATCTGAAACCATTTCTGCCAGGGAATCCCCTTGTGGAAACCGGTGGTGAAAAAGCCATCACGGCTATTTCTGCTGCTCCCTGGGGAAGTGCTGGTATACTGGCTATTTCCTACGCCTATATCTGGTTGATGGGGGCTGAGGGGCTTACCCAGGCTACACGCATAGCGATATTGAATACGAATTATATAAAAAGCAGGCTTGAAAAGAATTACAAAATACTTTATTCAGGAAGCAAAGGAAGATGCGCCCATGAAATGATCGTAGACTGCCGGGAATTCAAGAAATATAATATTGAGGTGGAAGATATAGCCAAAAGACTGATGGATTACGGCTTCCACGCACCCACTGTATCTTTTCCGGTCCCCGGCACATTGATGATCGAACCGACTGAAAGTGAAACCGTGGCGGAACTGGACAGGTTTTGTGATGCCCTGCTGAACATAAGGAATGAAATTGAAGAGATTATAGGCGGTAAGAGTGATAATGAAAATAATGTGCTCAAAAATTCTCCTCATTCCATGAAAAGAGCTTTAAACGACCAATGGACTTTCCCGTATTCAAGAGAAAAGGCGGTGTATCCACTGCCCTTCGTAAAGGAGAATAAATTCTGGCCTGGCGTGAGCAGAATCGACAGTGCCTATGGCGACAGGAACCTTTTCTGCAGCTGTGTGCCGGTGAGTGATCATTCCGAACCGGAAACGATAGAAATGCATTAACAAACTATGAAAAAAGGGGTTCGCTAGGGGGTTCGCTGTCAGGTCTGAAGGGGTTCGCTGTCAGGCCTGCATTAAAGTACTGATCTCCATGGTGAGCATTCCTGATTCCGATCTTTGATGAGAAGTAACCGGTCAGATCCGGGATAAACAGAACCTGTCCGGGAATTAATAATACCAGATCTCATGTTCTTTGGGATCATAACGAGGTCTTCTAAGTGGCTCGGGGGACTGTCTCTGGTTGACAGGTTTTTTGAACAGGGCCGCCCACCATTGCTCGAACATTGATTCACGATCCATGCCGTCAAAATTCTTTTGCCGCATGGACTTTCTCCAGGTATCTATTTTTTCAACCAACCGGTTCCTTACCTTGAAATCACCCTGGAAATTGATCATTTTTGCCTGGGCTATGCGGTCTTTCCATTGCTGAATAAAGCCTGTACTGATTTCCTCCTCTCCCTGGTAATCCCGGAATTCCCTGGCCGCATCTTTTCTGTCCTTCTCAATATTTTTAAAACTGGAAACCCGTATTTCACCGCTATACGTTACGAATTCCCTGCTTTTTTTGTTTAATTCAGCCTCCCTCGACCTTTGGCTTTTTCCTTTCACCATACCCTGATCCAGCATTTCCAGGGATTTTCTGATATACTGTGATTCCTTATCCTGTATCGTCCTTCCCCTGTAGAATCCTTGGCTGAGCATCTCCACCGATTTACCCATATAAATGGCTTCTTTTTCCCTGACGGTCAACCCGGAAATCAATCCCGTATTCAAGGCCTCAATCGATTTTCTGATATATTGTGATTCTTTTTTCTGAGGTCTGTACTTTAAAACCAGACCTGAATTCTGGGCCTCAATGGATTTGCGAATATACTGGGATTCTTTCTGATTCTGTGTTTTACCTTTGTACAGGCCCTGACTTAACATTTCCACAGATTTACCCATATATTCCGCTTCTTTCTGCCGTGTGGTTTTCCTTTCGATCAGGCCCTGGTCCAAGGCTTCGTGAGACTTTCTTATGTACTGTGATTCGCGATCGTTTCGGGACAATTTCATGGTGCCCTGAAATTGGGACTGAATAAGGGAATTGGATTGTCTTACCTGGTCTATCCCACGTTTTGACTTTCCTTTAACCAGGCCCTGATCAAGCGCTTCCTTTGACTTCCGTATATACCGGGATTCCTGCCGGTTCTTGTTTGCCCGGATGGTCAGGCCCTGGTTCAGTCCCTGTACGGATTTGGCCATATATTCCGCCTCCTTTTGCCTGGTGGTTTTATCCGTTATCATACCCTGGTCAAGGGCCTGTTTGGATTTCTTTATGTATTGTGATTCCTGGCGGTTTTTATTCTGACGTATGATCAGACCCTGGCTTAATCCCTGTACGGATTTGGCTATATAGGCAGCCTCCTTTTGCCTTTCCGTTTTTCCCGGTATCATGCCCTGATCGAGGGCTTGTTTCGATTTTTTTATGTAAAGGTCCTCTTTCCGGCTTCTGGAAATGTCAAACGTGCCCTGAAACTGTGACTGTATAAGCGAATTCGATTGCAACTGCTGGTCCTTTTCCTTCTTCGTCAAACCTTTTCTCATTCCCTGATCCAGGGCTTCCATCGATTTGGCCATGTATCGTTCTTCTCTTCGCCGTAATGTTTTACCGGCAATATTACCCTGAAACTGTGACTGTATAAGCGAATTCGATTGCAACTGCTGGTCCTTTTCCTTCTTCGTCAAACCTTTTCTCATTCCCTGATCCAGGGCTTCCATCGATTTGATCAAGTAATCCGCTTCCTTTCTCCGTAATGTTTTACCGGCGATATTACCCTGAAACTGTGACTGGGCGAGAGAACTTGACATCCATTGCTGCTTTTGTTCACGGAAAGTCAGACTCTTTTTCATACCCTGATCCAATGCTTCAACGGATTTGGCCATATAGGCATCTTCCTTCTGTCTTCTGTTCAATTCAAGACTTCCCTGGTCAAATGCTACCCGGTTTGATTGCCTCTTCATCAATCGTTCTTCCTGCTTACGGGTAAGGGTCCTGAACATTCCCTGCATCTGGGCCTGCGCTGATTTCTCAATATAATCGATCTCCGTTTGTTTTCTGGACCTTCCTTTAATAAGACCCTGGAACTGCGCTTCTGCCGATTTCGAGATCATGAGCTGGTCTTTTTCCTTGGGAGATAATCCTTTGAACTGTCCCTGATTAAGGCCTTCTACCGATTTGGCCATATAATTGGCCTCCTTCATCCTCCTGTTTTGCTTCAGCCGTCCTTCATGGAGGCCAATTTTCCTGGATTTTCGAATATTTTCTCTTCTGACACGCCATCTGGAAGGAGCCGAGACCAGTCCCTGTACAGACATCTGTTCGGCTTTCCGTGCATACTGTGATAGTCTTTCGTTTCTCTCCTGAAGATTGGTCCGCCCGGGATTCTGGTCTATCGGTGGCTGGGGAAACATCCCCCTGTTATCACCGACTGGATAAGGATCCACTTTTATATTACCCTGATGTTGAGCAATCTTCCTCTGCTGTTTAATATAATTGCGTTGCCTCGCTTTTGGAGTTCTTTCCGATATCATTCCCTGATCGAGCGCCTGTTTGGCCTTTTTTACAAAGATCCGGCTTTTCTCACGGTACGATTGGTAGATCTGTTTGGAAGGATTTTCAGCAGCATTCTGATTTTTCGGCACATAGCGTTCTTTAAGTATCTCCGGGACAAACTCCATCTCACCTGCTGTAAGATTTCTTTTTTGTGCCCTTATGTATCGTCTTTCCCTTTTCTTAAGTATGTTTTTTCTATTCTTTCTGCTTCTTTTAAAAGCTTCCGATTTCCGGTCCGATAATTTTACCTGTGCCTGTGAAGGCATTCCGGAAGCCAGAAAAAATAATAAGGACAAAGCACATATAAGAAGGATGTTGAGAAATCGTACTTTTCTCCTGATCAGTTTAACCTGCTGATTTGACCGGTTTATTTCCAATATCTCCTCTTGGTTTATAACTAAGTTAACGTTTAATTCCTTAAAATATTAAAAATAAGGGTCAAAAAGGCATTTCAATAAATCTTCAGTAAAAAATTTTTATGAATAATTTTTTTCTCCCGAAGCTTTGAAATCCATAATTTCTGTTTAATCCCCCCATTTATTTGTTTATTTGTCAGTTCCGGGCTGTGGATTAAAGTAACCGAACCATGAGAGATATTTCCTGACCTTCAACTTTTAAAACCGGCGATTTTATAATTTTACAATTTCTGATGAACCGATGATAGCATTTGATGAATTTTATCTTGAGAATGGATTA
The DNA here is from genome assembly GCA_964543195.1 of uncultured Roseivirgaceae bacterium. Taxonomy (GTDB): domain Bacteria; phylum Bacteroidota; class Bacteroidia; order Cytophagales; family Cyclobacteriaceae; genus JAGTVG01. The sequence goes on along the minus strand of CAZIXF010000017.1, from coordinate 37,509 downwards.
CAGGTAGTTGTCCACGAAGATCATTCCACTCCCATCGCGGTAGTCAACCTCCTTTACAAGGTAGGTTCCAGGGATGAATCTCCGGATAAAACAGGCTTTGCCCATTTATTTGAACATCTCATGTTCGGTGGATCTGAAAATATCCCTTCCTACGATACAGCATTGCAAAAAGTAGGAGGAGATAATAATGCTTTTACCAATCCGGACCTGACCAATTATTACCTGACTGTACCTGCGGTTAATCTCGAAACCGCATTCTGGCTCGAGTCAGACAGAATGCTGGGCCTCTCCTTCGAACCCGGAATACTGGAAGTCCAGCGCAGGGTAGTGGTTGAGGAATACAAACAACGATATCTTAATCAGCCCTATGGTGATGCCTGGCTGAAATTAAGGCCCCTGGTTTACAAAGTACATCCTTATCAATGGCCCACGATCGGGAAAGACATCACGCACATAGAAAATGCGACCATGGATGACGTAAAATCCTTTTTTAAAACCTATTATTCTCCCGGTAATGCGGTACTGGTAGTGGCCGGCGATGTAAATCCGGAAAATGTACGGCAACTGGCTGAAAAATGGTTTGGTCCGGTTCAACCAGGACCGCGTGTTGAAAGAAATATACCGGAAGAACCAGCCCAGACCCAAAAAAGAACATTGGAAACCAGCGCCGAGGTACCCATGAGCATGCTGACGATGGCCTGGCATATGCCAGAAAGACTTTCATCCAATTATCATGGATGTGACCTGATGAGTGATATTCTGGGAAGAGGAAAATCCTCACGCCTTTACCGGCACCTGGTGAAAGAAAAAAAAATATTTAATTCAATACAAGCCTATATATCCGGTTCAATTGATCCCGGATTGTTCATCATCAGTGGAAAATTAAATATGGGAACCGATTTCCAGATGGCGGAGGAAGCGGTGATGAATGAAATTGAAATACTAAAAAAAGATATGATCACGGAAACCGAAATGGATAAAGTAAAAACTCAGGCGGAGGCGAGCCTGGCATATTCCCAGGTCGAACTGCTTAACCGGGCGATGAATCTTGCCTTCTTTGCCTACCTGGGTGATCCGGCATATTATAATAAGGAAGTGGACAAGATTGATAAGGTAAATATTGACCGGATAAAAGAATTAGCTGATAAAATACTTTGTGATGATAAAGTAAGTGTATTATATTATAAAGCTCATAACGGCAGTACATGAGAAACAACCATAAAGCAATAATTGAGTTACATTATATGCCATCGACTGTCTTTTTGGCAGTCTGGCAACATTTCGATCAGGTGATCATCGAATCAAAAGAAAAATTTAAAAAACAGTCATTCAGAAATCGCTGCAGAATACTGACGGCCAATAAAATCGAGAGCCTGATAGTCCCTGTTCAGAAAGCAAGCAATAATATTCCCGTCCAGGAGATCCGTATTGATTACAACCAGAACTGGTTGCATACTCACTGGAATAGTATTCAGTCGGCATATGGCAATGCCCCCTTTTTTGAGCATTACGGGCCGGTATTGAAGGATATTCTCTATAAAAAACACCGGTTTCTCTTTGACCTTAACCTGGAGATCCTGAAATACATCCTTGGGGTGTTGAATGTGGAGCAGGATCTGCTTTTTACACAGAACTTCATCAAAGAATATCCCTCTGAGGTAACCGACCTGAGGGCAGAGATCCACCCGAAAAAAAGCCTGAAGCCTTTGGCTTTTTATCAACCGGTTGAGTATGTTCAGGTTTTTGGCAAGCATTTTGTTGAAAATTTAAGCGTGATTGATCTGATATTTAACGAGGGGCCGAATGCAGAGGAGATCATCAAAAGATCAATCCGGAAGGAGTTAAACAAATAGTATCATAAATCGTTTAACTGTTTATACAATACGAAATCAATATATTTCATTTTGTATATATATCATCGTATATTTAACGTTGAAGAAAATAAATTTATCATACTCAACCAGAAGAGGTATTGAATGGAAGCAAAATTTTCAAATCGAGTTAAGGAAGTAATTTCTCTGAGCCGGGAAGAAGCTCTTCGTCTAGGTCATGACTATATAGGCACCGAGCATCTTCTACTGGGAATGATCAGGGAAGGAGAAGGTGTGGCGATCAGCATTCTTAAAAAGCTGGGAGTATCCCTTGATGAACTCAGGAATGCCGTCGAACAGGCTACCAAGGGAACTGCTATCAGCAATGTGAAGAACCTGGCCAATATTCCTTTAACCCGGCAATCTGAAAAAGTATTGAAAATAACCTACCTTGAAGCCAAAATATTCAAGAGTCAGCTTATAGGCACCGAACATTTATTATTATCCATCCTTCGGGATGAGGACAATATTGCCACACAGATCCTCGAAAAATTCGATGTCAACTATGATGTGGTAAAAGAATTACTGGAATACCAGACAGAAAATCCCATGGCTTCATCCGATACGGATGAAGGGGATGAAGATCAATCAAGGATTTTCTCCGGGTCATCACGTGGCGAATCGGGATCGAAGGGAGCGGAAAAAAGCCGCACACCGGTTCTGGATAATTTCGGACGTGACCTTACAAGACTGGCCGAAGACAATAAACTTGACCCCATCGTGGGAAGGGACACCGAAATAGAAAGGGTCGCACAGATCCTGAGCCGCCGGAAGAAAAACAATCCGGTCCTTATCGGCGAACCCGGGGTGGGTAAAACGGCCATTGCCGAAGGGCTTGCGCTGAGGATAGTGCAGAAAAAAGTATCCAGGGTATTGTTCGGTAAAAGAGTGGTTACACTCGACCTTGCATCCCTGGTAGCCGGAACAAAATACCGTGGGCAGTTCGAGGAAAGAATGAAAGCCGTGATGAACGAACTGGAGAAATCACCTGATGTGATCCTTTTCATCGACGAGCTGCACACGATTGTCGGTGCGGGAGGTGCATCCGGATCTCTGGATGCATCCAATATGTTCAAACCTGCCCTTTCAAGGGGAGAGATCCAGTGTATCGGGGCTACCACCCTCGACGAATACAGGCAATACATTGAAAAAGATGGTGCCCTGGCAAGAAGATTCCAGGTAGTGATGATCGATGCCACAACCCCGGAAGAAACGATGACCATTCTTAATAACATCAAGGACCGGTACGAAGACCATCATCATGTAAACTATACCGAGGAGGCCATCGATGCCTGCGTGAAACTTTCCGACAGGTATATCAGTGACCGGTTCCTTCCGGATAAAGCGATCGATGTGCTGGATGAAGCCGGAGCACGGGTACATATCAATAACATACATGTGCCGAAAGAGATCGTTAAGCTGGAAGAAGCGATAGAAAATATTAAGGTCGAAAAAAATCGAGTGGTCAAAAGCCAGAAATACGAAGAAGCTGCTCAGTTGCGCGACAAAGAAAAGAAACTGATCGATGAACTGGAGCGGGAAAAGGCAAAGTGGGAAGAAGAAACCAAAACCAAACGATTTACGGTCACGGAGGATAATGTGGCTGAAGTGGTCGCCATGATGACGGGTATACCCACAAGCCGCGTAGCTCAGAACGAAAGCATCAAACTGCTCGGCATGGGTGAAGAACTGAAGAAACGGATCATCGGACAGGAGGAGGCAATCAACAAGCTGGTTAAATCCATCCAGAGAACCCGGGTGGGCTTGAAAGATCCAAGAAAACCCATCGGTTCCTTCGTATTCCTTGGACCTACCGGTGTAGGAAAAACCGAGCTTGCCAAAGTGCTGGCTACCTACATGTTCGACAAAGAGGATGCACTCATAAGGATTGATATGAGTGAATATATGGAGAAATTCTCAGTCTCGAGACTCGTTGGAGCGCCTCCGGGTTATGTAGGCTACGAAGAAGGCGGTCAGCTTACCGAAAAAGTAAGGAGAAAACCCTACAGTGTAGTGCTGCTGGATGAAATTGAAAAGGCTCATCCGGATGTATTTAATATTCTGCTCCAGGTACTCGATGACGGAACGCTTACCGACGGCCTGGGCAGAAGGATAGATTTCAGGAATACGGTGATCATCATGACTTCCAATATTGGAGTACGGGATCTTAAGGATTTCGGCGCTGGAATTGGTTTTGCCACCAGCAGCAAGGAGAGAAATATGGATGAGATCATGAAATCCACCATACAAAATGCACTGAAGAAAACTTTCAGCCCGGAATTCCTGAACAGGATTGACGATGTGATCATATTCAACTCGCTTCATAGAGAGCATATTCATGAGATCATTGAAATTACGCTGGACGACTTGTTCGCAAGGATCCACGCCCTTGGATACAAAGTTGAACTGACCGAGAAAGCAAAAGACTTCCTTGCCGACAAAGGATATGATCCTCAATACGGAGCGCGTCCCCTGAACAGGGCCATCCAGAAATACCTGGAAGATCAGGTGGCTGAAGAGATCCTCAAAGGGGATGTGAAAGCAGGAGATGTATTGTTAGCGGATCATAAAAAGAAAAATGATGAACAGTTGACAGTCACACTCAAAAAGTCAAAGGGAAAAGACGAATCAAAGAAAAAATCTGATTCTAATAATAAAAGCAAGGAAGAAGAAGAAAAACAGGAAAAAGAATAAACGGAATAGAAAGTTCCTGTAAAATATAGACCTGTACCGCGATTCCGGTGCAGGTTTTTTTTATATAAAATAAATCCGGTGACAGTGTAAATAAAAAAATAACACGCGGAAAATTTATGAATCAATTAATCGCCAGGTGTTGTTTACCGTACACCCTTTTGATAAAATGAAACATAAAATAATCCAAACAATATATATTTTTTCTCCCGGAACCGACCTGTGTCACTATCCGTTTTATTTGATCCTGTAGTTATGAATGGACTGATAACATGATAACCACCTCCTTAAGACAGATCAGAAAAAAATTATAAAAAAATCTTATTACATTTGAACATATGTTCATATGTTTGCGTTTATATTAGTAAAAAAGTAGTAAAACAATGAGTCAGATAGAACAGTACAAGGGAGTCGATCTTCAAGCTATCACAGATATTGAAAAGCTTGAAAAAGTTTCATTTATCCTCAAAACCATTGCGCATCCTCTGAGAATAGGCATTATCAGCCTCCTGGTCGATAATGACAAGATGTGTGTATCTGACATATGTGAACAAATGAGCTCTGAACAATCGCTGACCTCACACCATCTTTCCAACATGAAACTGGCGGGGATCCTGGGTAGTGAGCGAAGTGGCAAAAACATCAATTATTATCTTAAACTCCCGGAGGTAGTTGATGTAATTAAATGCATGAATAAGTGCGATGCATTATAAATTTCCTGATCTGATCATAAAATCATTTAATCGTATTTGCTGGTGGAGATAATCGGCTATCTGGCAGCTGTATTAATTGGTGTTACACTGGGCCTCATTGGTGGTGGTGGTTCCATCCTCACCGTGCCCATACTGGTATACCTGTTCCATATCGAGCCGGTTTTGGCAACCGCCTATTCTCTTTTTGTGGTCGGGATATCATCTTCCGTAGGTGCGCTCAATTATATGAAAAAAGGATTGATGAACTATAAGACAGCGCTTGTATTTGCAGTTCCTTCCTTTATTGCCGTGTTTCTGACCAGAAAATTTCTGGTACCTGCCATTCCCGATACATTATTTACCATTGGCGAACTTGATATCACTACGGATCTGCTGTTCATACTTATACTCATTCTCACCATGCTGGGGGTTTCGCTGTTAAGTCTCAACCTCACATTCCGGAACAGTAAAAAACATGTAAAAGCTTTCCTTTTAGTTACTCCGGCCGCCATAATGGTGTTTGTGGTACGTCAGTTCATCATCCCGGTGATCCCAGAAAACCTGATTGTGATCGGTAATTTCACGTTGACAAAAAATTCCGGGATCATGGTGTTTTTTGCTTTGATCATGTTTTTATCGGCTTTTTCCATGATAAAAGGAAGGAGAAGCCTGGAAAAAGAAAATGAAACTCATGGCATTATCCATAATTACCCGGTAATCGTAATTGAAGGAGCGGTAGTAGGAACCATTACCGGAATCGTAGGTGCAGGTGGAGGTTTCCTGATCATTCCGGCATTGGTATTGCTGGCCGGTTTACCCATGAAATTGGCCGTCGGAACATCATTGCTCATTATCTCGGTAAAATCCCTGCTTGGTTTTCTGGGTGATCTGGGCAACCAGGATATCCACTGGATCTTTCTGCTGGCCTTTACCGGCCTTTCCATTATTGGAATATTCGGTGGCTCGTATATGTCAAAGTTTATCAATGAAACTAAACTCAAAAAAGGTTTTGGCTACTTCATATTAATAATGGCCGCATATATTTTATTTAAAGAACTTTCAATCTGAAAAAAACAGGAAAACTATGGATATCAAACAATTTTACGATGAAACACTGGCCCATGCTGCTTATGCGGTAGTCAGTGAGGGCGAAATCGCCCTGGTGGATCCCGCGCGCGATCCTAATCCTTATTATGAGTATGCAGAAAAGGTCAATGGCCGGATTGTCGCCGTTATCGAGACTCATCCTCATGCCGATTTCGTGAGCTCCCACCTGGAGATCCATAAATCGACAGGAGCTCCGATCTATGCTAGTAAACTGGTTGGAGCGGATTACCCGCATGATACCTTCGATACGGGTGACACGCTAAAAATTGGCAATGCCACCTTGAAAGCGTTGAATACCCCGGGACATTCTCCTGACAGTATTAGCGTGGTGGCTATTGATGAAGAGGGAAAAGAAAGAGCCGTATTTACCGGCGATACTTTATTCATTGGTGATGTGGGCCGTCCCGACCTTAGGGAAAATGCCGGAAATATCACTGCCAAACGAGAACAACTGGCGCGGGATATGTATCGTTCCACGCGCAATATTCTGATGGCTCTTGAAAAGGATATTACGGTTTATCCTGCCCATGGCGCAGGATCGTTATGCGGAAAAAGCCTGAGCAAGGACCTTTCAAGTACCCTTGAAAAACAGCTCAGGGAAAATTATGCGCTTCAGGAGATGAGTGAAGATGAATTTGTTAACGTGCTGCTTGAAGATCAACCCTATATCCCGAGATATTTTGGTTATGATGTGGATGTAAACAAAACCGGAGCCGATGACTTTGAAGAAAGTGTAAAAAAAGTGCCGCGCCTCGATAAAGATATAAAAATAGAAAAGGATGCCCTGGTGATTGACACCAGGCCGAGGAAGAAATACAATAATGGTCATGTCCCGGGCGCGATAAATATTATTGAAGACGGCAAATTCGAGACCTGGCTTGGATCGATCGTCAATCCGGATGAAAAGTTCTACCTCATTGCCGAGGATGAGTCTTCAAGAGAGAGCGTGATCCGGAGAGCGGCAAAGGTGGGCTATGAAAAAAATATCGTCGGTGCCCTGATGAATCCGTTATACGGCACTCAGATCCATGCCGATTTAAACGTGGAAGGGCTGAAAAAATATCCTGAAAACTTTACGATTGTGGATGTAAGGGTTCCGTCGGAGCTTGAAACCAACAAATACTTCGATAATTCGATCAATATACCTTTGCATGAGCTAAGAGAACGGATCAAGGAAGTGCCTGCGGACAAACAGATTGTGGTTCATTGTGAAGGAGGTTACCGTTCGGCTACCGGATCCAGCATCCTGGAAAGAGAACTGCCCGGGTTCACAGTATACAATCTGGGAGAATCCATTAAAGAATTCAGGAAGGATACGGTAACAACCTGAAATTAAATTGCTTTATTTGCCGAATGACTAAATCAAAAAACAACTATGTTTAATTTATCTGGAGAAACTAAAGAAAAATACAGGAATATATATTGTAATGAACTCGAGGAGATCATTCAGAAAAAGGATGATAATTATGAGATTATTGATGTAAGGACCCCGGGGGAATTTCATTCCGGGCATATTCCTGATGCAAAGCTTCTTAACCTGATGGATCCGGCATTCCGAAATAAAATCATGGATCTGGATCCGGGTAAGACCTATTATGTATATTGCCGGAGCGGAAGCCGAAGCATGACTGCCTGTCGTATTATGTCCGCTGCCGGGTTCAACCATCTTTTCAATGTAAAATTCGGTCTGATGGGCTGGCAGGGTCCGTTAAACGGGAAAGACTGAGGCCGGAAAAGGGGTCCCGGTTACCTGCCGGTAAAAACGTATGAAAATTTCCCGGCAGGTAACCGGGC
>CAZIXF010000017.1:8333-29254 GCA_964543195.1 uncultured Roseivirgaceae bacterium | reverse complement strand
ATTTAAACAGGTCGTACGGCGAACCACGCACTTAAAAAGTTAAAACATGCAATTTTTCAGTAGAAAGCTGGTTAAACCGGAGAATCTCAATCCCATGGGTACCCTGTTCGGTGGCCATCTGCTCAGCTGGATCGACGAGGATGCCGCCATATTTGTCATGAGCCGGTTGTCGGATAAAAACGTGGTCACCAAATACGTATCAGAGATCAATTTTGTAAATTCTGCAAAAAACGGAGATATCATCGAGATCGGGCTGGAGTTTGTTGATGTGGGCACCAGCTCAGTAACCGTACGCTGTGTAGTCCGGAACGTCATCACCCAGGACGAGATCATCAATATCGACAAAATTGTATTTGTCCATATCGACAAGGAGGGCCGGCCGGCACCTCACGGCCTTACTTCAATTTAATTCAATTTTCCACAAGAATACTAATATAATTGGCAGCTTTTCCATATATTTAGGAATTCTAAATTTTTTGGAAATTTTATGCTGTTATGTCCCGGGACCCCTCGTATGCGATTGTCGATATAGAAACTACCGGTAATTATACAAACCGGAGTAAGATCACGGAGATCGCTATCCTGGTCTTTGATGGAACCCGCATCGTGGACAGTTTTCATTCACTCATCAATCCGGAATCGTCCATTCCACCCTATATTGTTTCCCTTACCGGGATAACCAACAAAATGGTGGAAAATGCCCCCAGGTTTTACGAAGTGGCCAAAGAGATCTTCACACTGCTTGAGGGAAAGATCTTCGTCGCGCATAATGTGAACTTTGATTATAATTTCGTGCGGCAGGAATTCAAATCCCTGGGCGGTGATTTTCAGGCAAGAAAATTATGTACCGTCAGGCTGGCCAGGAAGATACTGCCCGGACTTTCTTCCTATGGCCTTGGAAACCTAGCCCGGCATCTCGATATTTTTATCAATGGCAGGCACCGGGCACATGGTGATGCGGAAGCCACCGTGAAGATCTTTGCCCATCTGTTAGCGCACGACAAGGAAGATCATATCGGAAAAGCGCTGAAAAGAAATTCACCGGAAGGATCATTACCGCCAAATCTTCCCAAATCTCAGTTTCTCAGGTTACCCGAAAAAACGGGGGTATATTATTTTTTCGACCAGAAGGGGAAGGTGATCTACGTGGGCAAAGCCAAAAACATTAAAAACAGGGTGAAAGGGCATTTTTCAACCGGATCAGACACAAGCCAAAAACAGAATCTCTTCCGCAATATCCATGGGATCGATTATGAAGTATGTGGCAATGAACTGATCGCCCTGCTGTTCGAGACCTATGAGATACAGCGCCTCTGGCCTGCATTCAACCGTGCCCATAAACGGTTGTCCTGGAATTACGGGGTTTATCAGTATGAAGACCGGAATGGATATAAACGGTTGTCGGTCAGCAAGATCAACAGGCATGGTGATCCCCTTATTGTATTCCGGTCATTGATGGATGCACGGAATTTTGTAAAACGAAAAGTGGATGAATATGAACTTTGCCAGAAACTCTGCGGCCTGCAGAAATCGCCCCACTCCTGTTTTGATTACCAGATAAAACAATGCAACGGAGCCTGCATCGGGAAGGAAAAGCCGGGTGTTTATAACAAAAGAATGAACAGGGCTTTGCAATCGCTCATGAAATCCGATCAGACGGTCGCTATTATCGGCGAGGGCCGGGAGCTGGAAGAATCTTCGGTAGTATGGATAGAAAACGGCCGGTACCAGGGCTTCGGCTATTTTGAAACGTCCACCGAGATCATTCATCCGGGCCAGTTAAAAGAATATATCAAATCTTACCCGGATAACCAGGACATCCAGGGCATCATTCAGTTGTACATGCATAAAAACAAGGATTACAGGGTGGTGCCTGTAGTTTAAAGAAGATACTAATAAACGCCACTCTTATCTTTACTCCAGCCTGGCTTTCGCCTTTTGAATATTTTCTAATGCCCCCTGATGGTCCGGATCGATCCCCAATACTTTCTGCCAGTATTGGATAGCTTTCCCCGGATTTCCCTGTTTCGAATACGCGATAGCCAGGTTATAGATGGCCTCAATATTTTCATTATCCAGTCCAATTGCTTTTTGATAGTGAACAATCGCCTTATTCATCTGTCCATTCCTGAATAAGGCATTGGCCAGATTTAAATGGGAAATCGATAAGTCGGGATTGAGATTTACAGATTGTTTAAAATGATGGATTGCTTTTTCAAAATCACCTTTTTTATAATATTCCATGCCCAGGTTATTATGAGCCCGGTAACTACCTGGCGATACCTTTAATGTTTCAGTCCACAATATTTCAGAATTCTTCCATACCTGCCCTCTGGAAATTGTTTTCACTCCATATATAATTAGTAATAATAATATCACTGCCGTTCTTATATTCAGAAATGAATATTTATGCGACCATGATTTACCCGGTAAATACCGATATATGGCAGAAGAAAGGATCAGACAAAAACCTACGATGGGCAGGTATAAATAACGCTCCGCCAACGGATGTTCGATTGTAATAATATTTAAAACAGGCAGTAGACCAATAGTAAACCATGCAATTCCAAAAACTAACAATGACCTTTTTAAAAATATTTTTATTGCCAGATAAACAAGTAATATGAAAATAATGACAGAAATGATGTTCTCAGTGGTCAGGTAATGATCGGGGTAATGATGTATGATGTCGGCGTTCAGATTAAAAGGGTAGAGGGCAATTTTAATGAATTGGAAAAGCTGATATGGAATATAAGCCAACCGCATAAACAGGCCGGTAGTGATTTCGGCTTCTTCGAACATAGGTGAGCTCAGCGGCCGATAAAAAAACCGGAAGGCTACATAGATTATAGTTATGAAAAAATAGCCTGAATAAACCCATTTATTGCTGTTGATTAGTTCATTAATTCTTTTTCTAAACTTCCCGACATGAATATGCTTGTTTAATGTCAAATCATACAGTATGATCATTAATGGCAAACTGACGGCCATTTCTTTTGAAAGCAGGGATAAAATAAAAGCAAAATAAGAAAGAATGATTGCCCCGTTTCCTTTGTGTACATACATATAAAACGCAACAAGATAAAACAGGGAGAAAAGCAATTCATCATTAAAGGTTGTCAGTGTTACCGCTTCACTCAAAGCGGGATGCGAGGCAAATAACAAAGAGGTGCTTACCGCTATTTTCAGGTTTTCAGTCCATTTAGCGACAAGTAAATATACCAGCGCAGCGTTTAAAAAATGGAATAATATATTGAATATATGATACCCTGCCGGCTCATTACCGAACCATTGATAAAACAGGAAATAGCTTAATTCAGGAACTGGCCGGTATGTTTTGGACCTCGTAATGTTAAAATATTCCTGATTAAATAGATTTTTAATAAAACAGGAAAAATCATCAATATGCTGATTAGTATGAATTAAAACTTTATCATCGTAGACAAAGTCATTGTCGAGAGAATTAAAATATAATATAAAAGATACAGCAAACAGGATAAAAAAATGGATCTTCCCAGCTTTCAGAAATACCATCTAAATATCTGATAAAAAGTAAATACTGTTATCCCGGCAACCTTATAAAAAATATAAAAAAAGAGGCTGCCCTGATGTTTCCAGGACAACCTCTTGAATTATTCAAAATAGGCAAATATTACCTTTAACTACCGAAGTAGTTTTCGCCATCGATGATATCACCTGTACCATAATGGAAATCCCTTATATAAGCATCTCCGGGTTTGAGGTTAAATATCCAGCGATCACCTTCAAAGTTGGTTTCTTCATACCAGTTGGCATCAACTCTATAACCGGAACCTTCGTTGACCACTTCTTCATCGGTCCACTCCCAGGAACCTTCTGTACCGATCAGTTCAACCACGGCACCAGAGCCGGGTAATCCGGGGAAGGTAGGCACGATGGTCACACCAAACGGCGCATCATATCCTTCTCCCCTTTCAATATTGTAGAAGGGGGTACCGTCCAAAGTACCATCTCCATCCAGGTCAACCAACGCAAAGGCCGGGACACTGACCGGATCGACCACCTGTACGGTAGGCATAGTCTCACTTTGCCATATTGTAACAACGGTATTGGTAGGATTGATCCAGACTACCTGGCCGCCACTGACTGTGAGCATATCTTCAATTACATCAGTAGATGAGCCGATAACATTCTCCAATCCTGCTCCATTATCAACCGGATCACCAAACCATACTGATGGAGTACTAAGTACAGTAGTATAATCGGTGTAGGCAGTACCCGAAATTGCAGCCGGTGATTGATAGAAAATATCGATATCCGGCACCCTGGTATAATCTTCAGTCACACCCGAATTATCCACATCTACGAAATAGAATGACTTGAATTTACTCATTGTCAAAGCAGCCTGGGATGATCCGCCGCCGCCACTGAAGGTAAATGTGGGAGCAGAAGTGTATCCATCGCCGCCGAAGAACATTTTCAGGTTGTTGACTTCAGCATCGAATACCACGTCTCCATTAGCATCTGTCGTGGGAGCCGTTCCCGTTGAAAATGTAACGCTATCGCCAATTACATGATAGCCGTAAAATGTACTTTCATTTTCCGTTTCAAATGGATATGAGATACCCTCTCCAGATGTTGGTAAAGTAATAGTTGCTGGTAACTCACCGCCTGCTGGCACCTCGAAAAGATCGTTAAAAGTAACAATTTCTATTAAGGTAGTATCGCCGTCACCTCCATCATTCGGATAAACTCCCCTGTACCATACGGTTACATCTACATCTTCACCTTCCGTATATCCTGATCCACCGTCAGAAGTTATACTGGTGAAAAATCCTCTTAAAGAAGCACCCATCATGGCACCGCTTCCTCCACCGCCACTGATGGCAATATCAGGAGAACTGGTATACCCGCTACCGCGACTGGTTAGCTGCATCCAGAAATTATAGAAAGTGGAATCATCTGCATCGAATCGTTCCCTCTGGAACGGATTGGTTGGATTTTCAGGACTGGTCCATCCCCCAAAATCATCATCGCCGATATTCGTTCCTACTTCGGTAAGTGAGAGCGTAAAACCTGCACCACCGGCACTTGGCGGATCGGGGAATTCGGCCCAGGCACCGGGAACGTAATCAGGAGCGTCACCATAATCAGGTCCAAAAATCGAATTCACAGTATCCAGATGAGGCATATCATCATCATCCAGCCAGCCCAGGATCTGTGCTCTTTCGAATGTAGGAAGGAACAATTCAATATCTCCATCACCATCAGCCCGGGCAGGCACTGTCATCGAATAATTACCCAACGAATCGGTAACTGCCATTCCAAAAGTTCCTGAGTTCTCAAAACGGTAATTAAAAGCACTGCCGTTGGCCGGCGGTACGATGTCACCCTGATCAAAAAAATCATCCAGTAAGGCTTTAATTTCAATTCCTGCGGCATATTCCGACATTTCATTATTGATCAAATCGGAATCGATCTTCACTTGACCGGAAACGGTGGCCGTATTGCTGCCACCGGTTCCGTCACTTACCATTGGGAATACGGATGACTCTACCCTGGGTGCAAATACGGTGATACCACCTGCACCGAAGGACCTGTTCCAAAGATCCCAGTTAAAATTCACCGTGATCCCGGCACTTACATAACCGGTTGCTGAGAAGTTTAGCGTATGATATCCGATCGGGATGTCTACGAAAGTAACCACCCCATTGGCATCGGTGGTGTCGGAGGCCTGTCTTGCAGCAGCCCCATCGCCAAAATCAGTGATTCTTACGACCACATCAGCCAGGGGAGTACCGCCATCCTGCATCTGAACGCTGTAATCCAACAGGAGACCTGAAGTCCTTAATTCTTCCTTTTGACGGGCTGCATTAATTGAATCGGTTTCCCGATTAAGTTCTTCATTCAACATGGCGAGTTCCTTTGAAAGCATACTCTGCAATACAGCCAATGCTGAATCATTTGAGGCAGCAAGCTGTGCCTGAAGACGAATTTCTTCGAGCCTTCGCTCATGATCGGCCGCAGCTTTGCTTTCGCCCTGTTGCGCTAGTTGATTCAGAAAGTCTTCCTCACTGAAGTCATCCTGACATGCAGTCATACCGAAGACGACCGCAAGAGCCAATAAGACATAAAATTTAAGGGTTTTAATTTTCATAGTTCTATTCAATTTTTAGTTGTTAGAATTTCTTTTTTAAAATAAAAATGAGAAGTTAAATGCCAACGTGTTGGTGTAAAGTACACCACGCTGATCGGGAATGTCTCTGACAGAATTCACATTGTTCATGCCCTGGCGATATCGCATTTCCATTGTAAATACGTTACCACCGGTCAGCTTGTAATCCACAGCTATACCACCGTGAATACTGTACATGAGATCTTCATATTCATTACCAACATTTTCATTTTTATTGGTAATGGCTACGGGTGTTCCATCCGCCATGACATAATACTTATCATGGGTCTCAAAAGCGGCTATGTTATAGGCAAAGGACCCACCGACAATGACATGGGGCACTACTTCACCGGCGCTGACCGCATTCAGCGTAAACCGCCCGCTTACGGGAAGTTCCACATTCTGAAAGATCACCGACCGGTTGAAATAGGATACGGCCATTATCTCGGCACCCAGATCAGAAACATCCCTGGTGTAGGATTCCCTTCCTCCTCCCTGGGTCGTATACAACAGCTCAGCCTGCACGTCAATGAAGTCCAGGACATTATACCTGCCCATAACGCCGCCGTTAAATCCGATCAGGGTGCCTGGCTGGGTAAACTGATTGATCGTACCCCCCATTGTAAACCCGTACCGGAACTGTGCCTCTGCTCCTCCTACATCCGCCGACTCCACATCAAGGATCTGTGCCTTGATATCAGCTGACGAGAGAAGAAAAAGCAGCAATACGACGTGTAATGGTAATAGCTTCCCTTTAAGGAAACCTAAAAAACAATTTTTCTTCATACGCTATTGATTTATGAGTTTTGCTGATAAGAAAATACATGTAAGTTGTGTCGTGATTCTATCTTTTGTCATCGAACTAAAGATCCCAGTTAAAAGTTAATCATCGGCTAATGAATAATAAAATTCGGTTGAATTCTGCACCCCTCTCTTATCTTGTTGTTGCCAATTACTGCAGAATCTGATAGCCTCATATCCGTATCTTAATTTTACCTTCTATAAAATAAAATATCTTAAAAAACACTGATTATTTATTAATTATTAAATTAGGACTCTCAATTTATTAATTTTACTAGTAATAATGCAAGAATTAGTCGGTTTTTATTTTTTTTAAATTTTATCCATTTTTAGATTTAATTGCACTTTAACAATATTTTTAATGACAAGACTTCCGGAAATTGCTGATAATGTGGCATTAACAATATGCTGTGTAATCAATTCAGTTGCATTTTTTCCTTAAATTTGAATCCGAATTTTTTTTTAATAATTTCACGATATGAAAGGATATTACTCATTTTTTCTTCTATTTCCAATATTACTCTTAGCTTGTTCACAAAACAGCGAAAAATCAGAAACCACTTCCACGTACCACCAACTCAAACAGGTAGAGCTTCCCGGAAGACCGAATATCGTATGGATTACCTGCGAGGATCAGATGCAAAGTCTCGGGTGTTATGGTGATCCGGTGGCCAAAACGCCCAATCTTGATAAACTGGCTTCCGAAGCAGTGCGTTTTAATAATGTGTTTTCAGTATCCGGTGTTTGTGCGCCCAGCCGGTCCGGGCTGATCACCGGCATGTACCCGATCAGCATCGGAACCCATCATATGCGTACACTGGGCAATCCGGAATACCAGCCGGTACCCCGTTACTCAGCCGTGATCCCGGAATATGTGAAATGTTATTCAGAATACCTGCGGATGAACGGCTATTATTGCACCAATAATGCCAAACAGGACTATCAGTTCATCCCACCTGTTACAGCCTGGGATGAAAGCAGCCATTCGGCACATTGGAAAAACAGGCCGGAAGGCAAGCCTTTTTTTGCCATCTTCAATTTTACCGTATGCCATGAATCCGGCATGTGGAAAAATAAGGACCATCCGCTGCGTGTAGATCCATCCGAAGTAGAGGTGCCCCCCTATTATCCGGATAATGAAACAGTAAGGCATGAACTGGCCAGGAACTACTCCAACTTATTTGAAATGGATTCGCTGGCGGGGCTTGTTATAAAAGAGCTTGAGGACGAAGGATTGCTGGAAGAGACGATCATTTTTTTCTACAGCGACCATGGCGGACCTCTTCCAAGGCAGAAAAGGGAAATCTATGATACAGGATTGAAAGTCCCTCTCCTTATCCGTTTCCCGGGCAAACAGATGGCCGGCTCGGTGGTCAATGAAATGATCAGTTTCCTGGATTTTGCACCTACACTGCTCTCCCTTACCCATTATCCCATTCCGGACCATTTGCAGGGGCAGGTGTTTCTTGGCCCGGAACAGGCTGATCCCAGGAAATATATCTTTGCAGCCCGCGACCGGCTCGATGATGAATACGATATGGTCCGTGGGGTTCGCAATAAACGGTATAAGTATTTTAAAAACTATTATCCGGAACGTCCTTATATTATGGACATAGAATACCGTATGCAAATGGACCTGATGCAGGAACTGATACGGGCTCATGAAGCAGGGGAACTCAACGAGACCCAGGAACTCTGGTTCAGGGATACAAAACCAGTGGAAGAATTATACGATCTTGAAAATGATCCCCATGAATTAAATAACCTGGCCGGTGACCCTGCCTACCGGGAAAAAATGGAAGAATTAAGAACCGCACTGGAGCAATGGCAGTCGGATGTGGGGGATATGGGATTCATTCCCGAAAGAGAAATGATCAATGATATGTGGAACGGGAAAGATCATCCACCCAGGACTGAGGATCCTGAAATTTCTCGCCAGAATAATGCGACGATCAGTATCACCTGCTCTACTGAAGGGGCTTCTATCGGATACAAGATCATCCGGGATGGCAAGGTGCCTTCCTCGTGGCAGGTATATACCGGACCTTTCGACCTGGAAAAGGGCGAAAAATTGATCGTGCAGGCACATCGCATCGGCTACGAACCGAGCGATAATATTGAATTCGCACCATAATAATCATCAACCACCCATACTATGAAAGATAAAAAATCACCCTCGTCCCGCCGGGAATTCATCACAAAAACTTCTATTGTGGCTACCGGTATAGGAATTGGCCCTCAGCTTTTTGCCGCTACACCACTCCGGTATCCCCTGGGTTTTCAGCAGGATAAGGTCAGGGTCGGCTTCATCGGACTGGGAAACCGGGGCACCCAATTGCTTCATTCGTTTATGAATAATGATGATGTAGAGGTAACGGCCCTTTGCGATGTATACAGGCCTTATATTAACCGCCAAAATGACCGGGTACATCCCCGGTGGAAGGAAACGGGCAAGGTCCCGGTAATGAATGAAAATTTCGGCAATAATGTAAAAAGATATTCCGATTTCAGGCATTTGCTGGATGATAAGAATGTGGATGCCGTTTGCATCGCCACGCCGGATCACTGGCATGCCATCCAGACCATCCAGGCAATCGAGGCAGGCAAGGATGTGTATGTGGAAAAGCCGCTGACGATCACCATCCGGGAAGGCCGGGCTATGGTGGAAGCCCAGAAAAAAAGCAACCGGGTCGTAGCCGTGGGATTGAACCGGAGAGGATCTTCGGTTTACCAGAAGATGGCAGAGGAGATCCGCAAAGGTAAAATCGGCAAAGTGACCATAGGTCGTGCGATGCGTGTCAGTAACATGGCACCCGATGGCATTGGTAATTTTGGCGCGGAATCCCCTCCCAAAGATTTTGACTGGAATATGTGGCTTGGTCCAAGGGGTTTCAGGCGTTATCAATACAATATTGCCCCTTATAAGTTCAGATGGTGGAGCGATTATTCATCCCAGATGGGCAATTGGGGCGTGCATTATATGGATGTGATCCGCTGGATGACCGGTGAAAAGGCACCGGCTTCGATCAGTGCGCATGGAGGACAATATGTACTGGCCCACGACGGAGATATCCCGGACACCATGGAAGTGCTTTTTGAATTCAAATCCGGCATGATCGTTAATTTCAGTATTCATGAAGCTTGCGGGGGTGGCCATATCCCTCATGGTGAAATTGAGCTGAAAGGGACCGGGGGAAATATCTTTGTAAACCAGAACGGGTACGAGGTGGTGCCTTCAAGACCGGGGCAGTTTCAGGACTGGGAACGCCTGGTGGAAACGGAAGAATATGATCTGAAGTCGGATGAAAAATCCGGCGACCTGGCCATCAGTGAAGATTCTACCTCCCGCCTGATCAGGAATTTTCTTGATTGTGTAAAAACGAGGTCCGAACCCTGGTGCCCACTGGAAGAGGGGCACAGATCGACCAGTTTTGCCCATTTAGCCAATATCGCATTAAAAACAGGAAAACGTCTCGAGTGGGACGCCGACAATGAAGTGGTAACCAACGATATCAAAGCCAATGATCTGCTTCACTATACATATCGTCAACCCTGGAGTCTGAGTTGATTTATATTTTAAAACATAATCTTTTCAACACGTATAATTAATTTTTGATTTATGAATAAAAACAGGCGAGAATTCATTAAAGGGGTATCAGGCCTGGGACTGGGTCTGTTCGGCCTGACCGGCATTGAAGCAAAACCCCATAAATCCTCCTTCCCAACGACAAAAAGAACAAAAAAGATAGAGGAGATATGCGTGTTTTCCAAGCATCTTCAATTCCTCGGTTACGAAGAAATGGCTGAAGCGGCTGCAGAAATGGGTTTTGACGGCGTAGACCTTACCGTAAGGCCCGGTGGACACGTATTACCGGAGAATGTAGAAAAGGACCTTCCCCGGGCCGTGAATGCAGTTAAAGAAGCAGGGCTCAAAGTGCCCATGATGGCCTCCGGCGTAAATGATCCGGACCATCCGCTTACAGAAAAAGTGCTGGCCACTGCCGCTGATACGGGAATATCCCATTACCGTATGGCTTATTATCATTATGATTTCAACAGGGGGATACAGGAATCGCTGAGCGATCATAAAAAGAAGCTCGAGGGCCTTATTAAACTGAATGAAAAACACGGGATCGTTGGAAATTATCAGAATCATGCCGGCAATTATGTGGGTGCCCCGGTATGGGATCTTCATGAATTATTCAGGGAACAGGATCCGCAGTGGATAGGATGCCAGTATGATATCAGGCATGCCACCGTGGAAGGCGGCCATTCCTGGGAGATCGATCTGCACCTTATCCATCCCTGGATCCGCACGCTGGTGATAAAGGATTTCCGGTGGGGTAAAGCCGGAGGCCAATGGCGGACTATCAACACTCCTGTAGGAGAAGGACAGGTGCCTTTCGAAAGTTTTTTCAAATACGTGAGTGCACTTGAGACCGGCGGCCCGGTCACTATCCATTTCGAATATGATCATTCGGCAAATCCACTGGATCAGATGGATAAAAAATCGGCTAAAATGCAGACTATGGGGCATATGCAGAAAGACCTGCAGGTGCTTAGAGATATGCTCGGAAAAGAAGGACTCGTGGAATAATGACCCGGAGAGAATTTATTAAAAAAAGCGGCTGGACAACAGGTCTGACCCTGACAGGTCCGGCCAATATTTTCTCAGATACTTTTCATCCAAAAATCAATAAAAACTTGAAAATAGAAATCAGAGGAACCTCATCCGACTTTATCAGGGAGCCACTTATCAGGCCTTTTGGATTCAAGGGGGGGTATATGTCAGAGATCTGGCAAACCATAGCCCGGATAGAAACCGATGATGATATATCAAAGATCGGTCTCTGTACCCAGAGCGTGCTCTGGTCGGACGCCAAGGTGTTTTCTTCCCATTCTGAAGCCGGAGGGAATGCACTTATGTACAGTATTTCCGAGTTTGCTTTAAAACTGCTGAAGGGTCGTGAATTTGAAGATCCCATACAGTTACTGGAAGAAATACTGGACCAGGTGCATGAATATGCCAAATCAATTACCGGCAATCCGGATCTACGGAAGACTTTTACCTTAAATGCCCTGGTAGGAGTAGATAATGCAGCCTGGCTGATATTCGCAGAAAAAAACGGGATAGACTCATTCGATGCCATGATCCCCGAAAAACACAGGGCTGCCCTGTCCTATCGTCATGACCAGGTAGCCAGCATCCCCCTGATGGCCTACACTGTTCCTGTAAATGAGATCAGGGAAGCGGTAGATGAAGGTTATTTTTTCATGAAGATCAAGATCGGTCAGCCCGGCACCCAGAAGGAAATGCTCGAAAAGGACAAAAAAAGACTGTCGGAAATACACGCGGCCATCGGTGATAAAACCACTCCTTATACCAGTAATGGCAAGATACCCTATTATTTCGATGCCAATGGCCGGTATGAAAAAAAGGCCACCTTGCTTGCCCTCCTGGATCATGCGGACAAAATCGGTGCTCTTGATCAGATCATGATCATTGAGGAGCCATTCCCTGAAAATAAAGAAATCACCGTAGATGATATCGGTATTCGAATTGCAGCCGATGAAAGTGCCCACACGGATGAAGACGCCCTGCAACGGATCCAGATGGGATACAGCGCCATTGCCCTGAAAGCCATCGCCAAAACCCTGAGCATGACACTGAAAATCGCCAGCATGGCACATGAAAATAATGTACCCTGCTTCTGTGCGGATCTTACGGTAAACCCGATCCTGGTGGAATGGAATAAAAACGTAGCCGCCCGGCTGGCTCCCTTTCCCGGAATCGACCTGGGCCTGCTGGAGACCAACGGACATCAGAATTATAAAAACTGGAACAGGATGGTATCGCACCATCCTTATCCGGATGCCGGGTGGCGTAAAACACGGAATGGCGTTTTTACTTTAGATGAAGATTATTATATTAAAAGCGGGGGGATCTTCGAACCCCTTCCACATTATCAGAAAATGTTTGATCATTAAATCAATATGAATATTCTTGTTACCGGCAGCCAGGGTCAGTTAGGGAGTGAAATACAACGCAAAGCAGAATCAAACTCACATCATTATTTGTTTACTGACAAAGAAGAACTGGACATATGCCGGGAGTCCGAGGTAAGATCATTTTTTGAAAATAATTCTATAGACTATATCATTAACTGTGCCGCATACACCGCTGTGGACAAGGCAGAAAAAGAGATTGATAAAGCCTTACTGGTCAATGCCACGGCACCCAGGATCCTTTCAGAAATTTCTCATGCGTACAAAGCAGCAATCCTGCATATCTCTACCGATTTTGTTTTTGATGGCCGAAGCTGTAAACCGTATGTCGAATCGGATAAGACGGCTCCGGTTAATGTGTACGGCCAAACAAAGCTGGAAGGTGAAACCAGGCTGATCAAGGAAAACCCAAGACATATAATTATCCGTACCTCATGGTTGTATTCCGCTTACGGCCGGAATTTTGTGAGGACCATGCTGAAAGCTGGAAAGGAAAAAAAAGAGATCAATGTGATAAGCGATCAGGTGGGTACCCCTACCTATGCAGAAGATCTGGCCTCCGTAATTTTAACGATCGTAGAAAAAACCATTGATCAGCAGTCGGATGCCAATATATGGGGCATATATCATTACAGCAATGAAGGTGTCGCTTCCTGGTATGATTTTGCCTATGAAATTCTTGATATCTCAGGAATAAAGCAACCCGTTCGACCGGTTAACGGCAGCACATACCCCACACCTGCACGAAGACCGCATTTCAGTGTGCTGGATAAATCGAAAATCAAGAGTACTTTTATGCTGGAGATACCGCACTGGAAAGAAAGCCTAGCCAACTGCCTGAAGCGGATGGAGTGAGATCACCTTGATCTTAAATGCCACTTGGTGTCCGGCTTAATCCTTAGATGCCATCCTATTTTGAGGGTCAGCTCCGGTGTAATAGTGGGCGGGTTGAATTCCTCATCACCTACCTGAACTTTCGTGTCGCCCGCCGCTATGCCATGAAGACCAAACCAGGGATTAAGGTAAAAATCGCGATAAAATTTCCAGTTATAACCTATCCCAAGGTTGATCACATAGTTGGTGTATTCCGCTGTTTCACCGGTGGATTCATATTCTACCGATCCGTCATTGAACTCGGCACCAAGACTGATCCACAAAGCTTCAAAATTATTGTTTTGAAGAAAATAATCCCCATGAACAGAATATTGCTGTACTTTATTGTTGCTGAATCCGGAAGGTATAAAAATCCTGGGCACTATCCGGTTAGCCACGATCAACCTTCCCCTGAGGCGTCCATATCCATACCAGGCGGAACCAAAATACCCTCCCGTAAGAAATGGAACAGGATCAGCTTCCACTCCAATGCCAATATAGCTCCTTGTTCTTCGGCTTTGCGGATGAGCCTCAAAGGAAACCAGGAATAGAAGTAAAATGACCGAGAGGGTGATTTTCTGCCTCATTTATTCCAATTTTTGAGTGAAAATATAATAAAAAGTCATGGAATTCATGAATTCTGTTAATATTTTACCTGTTAATTGGTTAAATTAATCGTAAAATCCTATTGACATGAAAATTTCAGTAATTGCCTTTGTTGTATCGATGGCCATAGGAGCGGCCTGTGAATCCACACAGGATTCTAAACAGCGAACATTATTACCCATGGGTAACGCAAACCCACCTGCTCCCGGATTCAACCTGGAAGAATCCGATGAGCTAGCCATGGAAATTGCCGATCAGGTAATGCTGGCAATGGGAGGAAGAAGAGCATGGGACAATACACACTACCTGGAATGGAATTTTTTCGGAGCGCGCAAACTGCTATGGGATAAATATACCGGTCTGGTAAAAATCAATTATCTGAATGAAGACCAGGCGGCCGTGGTGAACATATATACCAGGGAGGGGGAAGTTATGAAAGATGGTAAAATGCTTACCAATCCCGATTCATTGAATAAATATCTTGACAGGGCTTATAAGGTTTGGGTAAATGACGCTTACTGGCTCGTGATGCCCTTCAAGCTGAAAGACACCGGGGTAACGCTTAAATATCTGGGTGAAGATACTATCCAAACCGGTGATCCCGCACATAAACTGCAACTCACTTTCGAAGAGGTGGGTGTTACACCTCAGAATAAATACCATGTCTGGGTGGATCAATCCAAAGACCTGGTAACCCAATGGGCCTATTTCAGGGAATATACCCAGGAAGAATCCAACTTTATCACGCCATGGAGGGGTTATGAAAAATACGGAGAGATACTGCTTGCCAGCGACAGGGGTGACCGGGATATAACTGAAATTGCCGTATACGACAAAGTTGAAAACGGAACATTTAAACTGGAATAATCTCTTTTCTTATGAAAATTGCTTTTTTCAGCACCAAACGTTACGATGAATATTATTTTAACCGGAATAACGACGGGCAACATGAGTTTTTCTTTTATGACACCCGGCTGAATGAAGATACGGTTGATCTTGCCAGGAAGACCAGCGCCATTTGTGTATTTGTGAATGATATAGTGAATGAGCCGGTTATTAAAAAGTTGTCAGAACAAGATATCCGCCTGATATTACTAAGATGTGCCGGCTTTAATAACGTCGACCTGAAAGCCGCTCAAAAATACGACATGAAAGTATTCAGGGTGCCGGCATATTCTCCATCGGCCGTAGCTGAACATGCCGTTGCCCTGATATTGACATTGAACAGAAAAACGCATAAAGCATATAACCGGGTACGGGAATTGAACTTTTCACTGGAAAGGCTGACCGGGTTCACATTGAAAAATAAAACGATAGGCGTGATCGGAACAGGAAAAATAGGCAGCTCATTTTGTGAGATCATGTTGGGTTTTGGTTGTCACATCCTGGCCTATGATAAATATAAAAATAAGGATTTAAAGAAATCAGGAGTTGAATATACCGGTATGGAGAATTGTCTGCAACAGGCCGATATTATTTCCCTGCATTGCCCGCTGAACGACGAGACCAAAAATATGATCAATGCAGAGAGAATAAAAAAAATGAAAGACGGTGTTATGCTGATCAACACCAGCCGCGGAGGATTGGTTAACACCAGGGATGTAATCGAGGGACTTAAACACAAGAAGATCGGTTATCTGGGGATTGATGTATACGAACAGGAAGAAAATCTATTCTTTGAGGATTATTCGGAAACTATAATCCAGGATGATATGATCGCCCGGCTTTTGACATTCCCCAATGTGCTGATCACCTCACATCAGGGATTCCTTACGGAAGAGGCTATGGATCAGATCGCCAAAACCACCTTGAATAATGTACGGAGTTACAATGAAGGTAAGGAGACAGAAAACCTGGTCGCAGTAGACGCTTAACAAAGGCATACAGGATCGCTTAATTTTTGACCAGGAAAAACTGTACGCGTCTTCTTAACACGCCTTCGTTATAATGGGTCACATCATAAAAATCACCGAATAGGGAACTTTCGATCATGATGAGCCTGTCCTCATGAATACCTTCACTTTTCAGGTAATCGAAAGCAAGCCTGGCTCTTTTCCATCCCAGGTCACCCGGGATCATTTTTTCATCCTGATCCTCGAACCCACACATCACAAGAGTATAGGGCGTTTTTTTGAGATAATCTGCCAGGTAATGCAATTTATTCATGGAATAATCGGTAATCTTATCTGCCTTGTTTTTCGGAAAATGAATGGACATGGGGAGCTTTTCCCATATTATAAAAGGAGATTTATATTTTTCCCTGGGGATTGCTTCAAGATCGAATGGCTCCAGCACTTCTTTAAACGGACTTGTAAGATATTTTGGATCGTTGAGGTCCGCAAACATCAATGTGGCTCTCCGGTTCATAAGTCTTCCTTCTGCTGAATTATTATCCATGACCGGCATGGAATCACCCAGGCCCCGGGTATGAATTATCTCTTCCGGAGCGCCGTACTCAACAAGCAGATCTTTAATCTTACGGGCCCGTAAATTAGAAAGCCTCAGGTTATAATTTTTATTGCCTTTCGAATCCGTATGGCCAAAGATAAGGATCACCAGGTTATCTTCCATATTAAGGAATCCAACCAGGTCCTGCAAAGCTTCCTTCTGTTCATTATTTATATTGAACTGGTCAAAATTGAAATTAATAACCGGGATCACTACTTTCTTCCTGGTGTCGACACGGGTGAGGAAAACCACGCCGGGTTCATTTTTTAACGTTTCTCTGATTTGAAAATCCGGATTACTATCCTTAATCGAGGCAATGATCTCATTCCTGGTATGCCAGATCTCCGGAGTTGCCGTTCCGGTCACGGAGGAAGCAGAAGAACCGGCTGTCTGTTTGGAATCATATTTATCTTCATTTGAATTTTTACCATCCGATGACGAAAAATCATTAGCAGAGTGAGAATTATTGCTTTGACCGGTCAAAACCATATAATCACGGTCAGCCCGGCCGGTTTCTTCTTTTCGCATAGCGGTTACATAGGCCAGGGAGTCGACCAGAGTGATCACTTCCTCTTTTTTGGGTATAATATTCATTACATACTCGAAAATATCAGCCCTGTAGTCAAGATTTATCCTCTTCTGCTTGAACCTGTATCCGGCAGCCTCGATATCCAGGATATAATCCGTTCTGAACTCCATTGGCGTTACAAATTTCCCGTTAACCATATCCGATTCATCAAGTATGCGCGATTCTTCTGTTTTTGTGTTGGTCATTGTAATGGTAGCATCGATCTTTTCCGCGAGATACGGATCAAAGAGCCTGAATTTCATCAGGAATTTGGTTGATGCTGAATCGGGCCGGGAAATGGAATAAATATCTTTTTCTCCCCTGGAGTCATTCCTGTATGACGAAAAATACCCTTTGGTCCCATTGGCAAGAAGTGTAAAATAGATATCATCGTCCGGCGTATTGATCGGATAGCCGATATTCCTTGGTTTCTCCCATTCTCCTTTCACTTCATCATATATTGTTGAATATATATCGTAGCCACCCAGCCCCTGATGACCCTTGGAACTGAAAAACAGGGTTTTCCCGTCGCTGTGGATCTGAGGGGCGTCCTCATCGTACCGGGTATTGATCTCAGGACCCAGATTAATAATACGATCATATTCGCCGTCTTCATTAAGGGTGGCCCTGTATATATCCGATCCACCGTATCCGCCGGGTTTATCACTGGTGAAATAAATAAATTGATTATCGGCTGAAAAACAAGCACTGGATTCCCAATGTGGGGTATTCAATTCGTACAAGGGTATGGATTCGAGCCACTCTTTTCCGTCGAATGAACTGATAAAAAGGTCTCCCCCGTTATCCGAACGGTATAAGATCAATGTTTTGCCATCCGCACTCAATCCTACACAGGCATCGTGATCAGGAGTGTTGAATTTAAGATCATTGACCGGTTCGCTCCAGCTATCCCGGTCGTCTTTATAGGAGATATAAATGTCTTCCATAAATAAACCCTGCATATCCACATTCCGGCCGGTAGTATTGGGTCTTCGGGATGTAAATATCATCATGCCCTCATCTTTTGAAACCAGCGGTACATATTCGGGAAAGGATGAGTTTATTGGTTCACCAACGTTTTTTATGGGTGTAAGCAGGGGATCTTCTATAAACCGGGCAGCCAACTGGCAATCCTGAATATGCTTTTCAATCTCAAACCGCTGTTGATTGCTGATTGTAGCCGTAGTATCCGACACCTGTAATGCCCTTTTGTAATAGTGAACGGCAGAATCAAAAGACAGGTTAAAATGGTATGCCCTTGCCAGATAATAATCCAGGTTGGGATCTACTTTACCGTTACTGACGGCATCCACAAAATATTCCAGGCTTTTTGATTTATCAATGCTGTGATAATAGATCACACCCAGGCGGAACTGATATTCCGGGTTATCAGAATTTAACGAGTCAAGATGAAGGTACAGATCAAGGGCTTCACTCCATAGTTTTGACTGATATAACTGATCCGCCTCCGTTTCAAGCCTGCGAATATGCCTTTCCTGTTTTTTCTGGGCAATTGTAACATGGAATCCTGTGAACAAAAACAGGCAGAGAAATAAAAAAAACAACTTCCGGATCATGGGAGTTTTTTTTAAATATACTAGCATATTTCAGACAGTCAAAAATAAATATTAACTTTTTAATAATTTATGGTAATATTTTGTCCGGACAAACAGGGGCAACCTCATTGATTTTACTGTTCCTGAACAGCCTTTAACCGGTCAGTCAATGAGCCGGAAGCCCGGTAAAAACCCATATGTATTATCCTCAGTCTGGTAAGCGTTTCAATAAGTTTGATCCGGGAATCGATCAGGCTCATCTCCCTTGAATTGATTAAAAACAATGAGCTTTCACCGATACTGAAACGCCTTCGTTCGGCACTTAAGAGGTTTTCATAGTTATTCACCTTCCTTGACCGTCTCACCTATACCGGCCTTAATGGTTTTGGTTATATATCCGTCCTGCGGAGCCCTGATGTAATACATACCACTACGAACCGCATAAATTGCATATTCATTTCCAATTTTAATAATACAGCTTCTGCCTCATACATATCCATCGGAACGGATATTCTGCGTCCAGGGCAGGAACATAAAAACACGATAACAGGTAAGATTATTTTCAGTATCCTGAAATGTTTTTTCCTGGCTTCAAGATAACCTGGGACCAGCTCGTCGGTACGTTTCATTGGAAGTTCGCTGGTACCGGCTAATTTAAACGTTTCCAATGTTCGTGCTATCTCTTCAAGCCAGTGAGCCACTTCATATTTATGCTTCGATTCTGTTAAACTGGTCTTAAGTCCTTCGGGTCCGGTTATTCTTATAATCGAATAAGCAATAATCACCAGTATAATACTGAATAGAATGAAAAACGGATGATAAAAAGACAATAACAGCAGTCCGAAAACTATCTGTAAGGTGGATGTTTAAAAATCAATCAGGATTTTTCCTAATCCTTTCTGAATGGAAAGCGTATCAAAAAACCGGTTCGTCAATTCGGGAAGATAAAACTTATCCACCGATTCAAGTTTCATGCGGGGTATCCTGTATGTAAATTCAAAAGAAGACCTGACAAATAGTTTCTGCTGAAGATTTTCCGTAATGGCCAGGTTAATTAACATGTGGGGATTACGATCATTTTCGGGTTGTCTTCAGTCGATCTGCAATGAAGATTCACCTATTCTCCGGCAAAAAAATTACTTTATGACGTAACTCACTGATAATCAACAGACAATAGGCACACCAAAAAAAATTTGAAAAATAAATGTAGTTAAACGTTTAATAACCGATTAATATCAGATCTTTATTTACATTAGAGCCATAATTATTTACCAGCTGGGATCAATCAACAATGTTCAACTTAATTTTCTAATGCTATGAAAACTATCAGTAATGCCGTAAGATTAATTGGAAACATAGGCATGGATCCGGAATTAAAAACATTATCGAATGGAAAGGTGGTCGCAAAATTTTCCCTTGCGACAACAGATTATTACACCGATAAAGATGGCGAAAAGGCGCAAAGTACCATTTGGCATAATATAGCAGCCTGGGGAAAACTGGCTACTATAGCCGAACAAATCTGTAAAAAAGGTCGCCGGGTAGCTATTGATGGGAAACTGTCAAATCGAACTTATGAAGACAGTAAAGGTGAAAAACGTTATTTTACCGAGGTAATTGCCAATGAAATAATGGTTATGGGTGATAATCCCAAGGCCAAAGATGAAAATCCCAAGGTTAAAGATAAAAGTTCCAAGGTAGTGGATGAAAGTCCTGAGTCCTGATGTTCAACCAGTGGTGAGTGGGGAATGTATCGATGCTGAAGGTAGTAATACCGGATGCAATTTGGATCTTAAAAACAGACTGATCTGGTGGGTAGTTTAAGTTTTGATATCCTTGTGGTCAAACGTTCAAAAGGCTATCTGATTAAGGTTCAACCGATACTCCCCCCTTCTTTTTATCCCAAATC
>CAZIXF010000017.1:0-8233 GCA_964543195.1 uncultured Roseivirgaceae bacterium | reverse complement strand
TCGAGCAGACGGTTCAAATCCCTGGCCTCTTCAAGGGTTAATCCGGATACTATCTTGTCCAGTTCCAGGATGTAAGTATCCGTCTCTTCAAGCAACTTAAGACCTTGTTCTGTAATGGTTACATCGACAAGGCGTTTATCTTCTTTACAGGTTTTTTTTCTAATCAACAACCGAGTTTCCAGGCGATCCACTATACGGGATGCATCTGAATTTTTATCTAGCATTCTTTCCTTTATCTCTGAAGTGCTGATAGCATTCGGATATTGACCTCGTAAAATACGCAATACATTGTATTGCTGCTGGGTGATATTGAATTTTCTTAAAAACTCACGATGTTTGTTTAACAGCCAGTTTGCAGAATAGATCAGGTTAATAGAGGCTTTCTGGTATTCGCTCCTGAATGAGCTCTGCTTAATTTCTTCCTCTATCCGCATGATAAATAATGTATAGGTACTGTATTATTAAGTTGCTCATCATAATTACAATGATCTTCTATGGTGTTGCTAACCGCTTAATTCCGGTTCTGTAAAGTCTTTTCCTTAAATAATGCAGTAATATGGATTGATCTCCAAATTACATCTATTTTTATTCTAATAAAGCCATCAGGACCAGTCTGTTTTTGGGCCTGAATTAAAATACTATATTTAACCCGTTGTGTGAATTAAATAATTAAAAATTTAGTGATGCCATCGTGATTTGGTAACCTTCGTGGCTAAAATATAGTGATTCAATGCCATAAAGTCTCGAAAACACCGGGATACACCAAATAAGAAAATGCTAAATAATTAATAATCAGTATGTTAAAAGATAATAAGATGTATAATAATTCACAAAACACGTTATATTTAGTATAATTTGTAATTATATCCAATCAAATCAGGATAATGAGTGTGACTAACCCAGTATCCTGATTCGTTTAATCTGCCTTGATTATCCTTTCCATTTAGCTTCCCGAACGGTTTTTCCGAACTTGATTAAGCAGGATCAATTAATCATAAAAGGATAATCGTTGTAAACAAACCTTTTTAAATATGCATAATTAAGCTTGTTTTTGCAACTGTACGTTACATACGATGTCTACTTCTTCGCCAACCACTGCACCTCCTGATTCCATCAGGTTATTCCATTTAAGACCATAATCGAAACGGTTGATCTTCCCCTGTACCTTAAAGCCGGACTTGGTATTGCCCCAGGGATCAGTTACCGTACCATTGTACGCCGCATCGAAAGTTACCTCCCTGGTCACATCGCGTATGGTCATATTTCCTTTTAACACGTATTTGCCATTTTCCTTCATCAACTGGCCCTCGAACTTCATTTCCGGATAAAGTTCCGCATTGAAAAAATCATCAGATTTCAAATGCTTATCCCTTTGCTCATTGTTTGTATTGATGGAGGCCACCTTGGCCACAAATTCAACATCAGCTCCTGTAAAGTCATCACCGGAACTGGTTACTTTCGCGTCAAACTCATCGAATTCGCCACTGACTTCAGTGATTACCAAGTGAGTAACCGTAAACTGGATCTCTGAATGTGCCTTGTCCACCACCCAGGCAGACTGCGCCATGGCATAACTTCCCGCCAACAACAATAGGAATGTAAGGATTCTTCTTTTCATAATTTTAATATTTTGTTTGAAACACTATTTAATGATTTATTATTCTATAACGATGTTTAAACATTAATGTTCAAACAATAATAAAAAAATTTATTTTTTGTTAGAAAATCCTGTTAAAAGATAAGCACGGTATGTTTAACGGCACCCTGGGCGCCCATAACCAGGGATTGTTCAATGTCAGCTGTTTTGGAGGGGCCCGATATCAGTATTCCGAAATTAGTGTTTTCCGGTTTTATGCTTTCATACAGTTCGGACAAGTCATAAACAATATGCTTCCTGTTCAACAGGATAACCAGATGATGGGAAATAAAAGGCAATCTTCTGTCGATCAATTGAGTATCGTCAATCCATACTGAGCCATTTTCTGCAA
The DNA here is from genome assembly GCA_964543195.1 of uncultured Roseivirgaceae bacterium. Taxonomy (GTDB): domain Bacteria; phylum Bacteroidota; class Bacteroidia; order Cytophagales; family Cyclobacteriaceae; genus JAGTVG01. The sequence continues at coordinate 6,245 of CAZIXF010000017.1, read as the reverse complement.
CTCCTGCTTTACCGTTAAGGATACAAATATCCAATTCATCATACTTAACCAGATCGGATTTATGAACACCCTGAGGCATTTGATCAAAAAATTCTGACGGACCGAAAAACAGGGCACGGGAACCTTTTATGAGTTCTCTAATGGTTGAGCTTAAATATTTCTCCTCTTTTAATGAAGCATGGCCGCCGGCACGGTGGATATTTTCAATAAAATCCTTGATCTTTTTATTAATATTTACCGATGAATGGAAACCCGGAATTGTGTATTCCTTCTTTGGATTGGAACCTGAGAGGTTGTTCAATATATGCTCCCTATCATCCATTGCAATGATTTTTCTTATACCATTCCTTAAAGGATTTTTGGGGGATTATTGGCATCTCCCTGGATTTACCCCAGGTGTTAAACCGGTTATACAGCAAAGATCCTGGTAAACGTTTCAATAATTTCCGCATAAGAAAACCTCCTGCCCGGTACAGCATTAAATTATTGAGGAACCAGCCCATAATCTTCAGTAGAAGTTTTTTATTCCTTGAAAGAAGATTTCTGTTCGCCGCATCAGCCCTTAACCGGTACAGGATCTCATGGATATTGATCTTTACGGGGCATACATCGGAACAGGAACCGCATAAGGATGAAGCATAAGGTAATGAATAAAACTTATTTAAATCATACTGTGGAGCAAGAACAGATCCTATTGGGCCGGGTATTGTATATCCGTAACTGTAGCCGCCGCTTCTCCTGTAGACCGGGCAGGTATTAATGCATGCCCCGCAACGAATACATTTAAGGGTCTCCCGGTATTTGTTTTGTTTTAATATTTCCGATCGTCCATTATCCACAAGAATGAGATGGAATTCCTTTCCCGGAGCAGGTTTAAACAAGTGTGAAGTATATGTGGTAATGGCCTGACCGGTCGCACTTCTGGCCAGCAACTTCAGAAACACGGCCAATTCCTTCCTTCCGAATATTAATTTTTCGATCCCCATGCTGGCAATATAAATATCTGCCTGGTGTATACCTTTATCTGCATTTCCTTCGTTGGTACAGATCACCACGCCTCCTGATCCGGCCAACCCGAAATTGACCCCACTCAGGGCAGCCCTGGACTGAAGAAAATAGTTTTTCAATTCTTTTCTCGCGAGGGAAGTCAAATAATCGGGATCCTCGTTCCCGGGCTCGGCATGATATTTTTGTTGAAACAAAGAACTAATCTCCCTTTTCTTTTTATGAATAGCCGGAAGGACAATATGACTGGGCGGTTCCTCTGCCAGTTGTACGATCCGCTCTCCCAGATCGGTATCTATAACCTCGATACCCTGGGATTTTAGAAAAGGATTTAGTCCACACTCTTCAGTGAGCATGGATTTGCTTTTCACCAGGGTGTGAATATCCCTCTCTGACAGTAATTGATGAACGATCTTATTATGAACCTTTCCATCCCTTGCCCAATGTACATGCCATCCATTCGCCCTGAGATTTTTTTCAAACTCAATCAAATAATCACGTAAATTCTCCAGCACATGATCCTTAATTGCGGAAGCCGTATCACGAAGTTGTTCCCAGTTTTCCACAGAATCCCTTGCTTTATCTCGTTTTTGTCTGATATACCATAGCGATTCATCATGCCAGTCAACCCGGCCTTCCTGTCTATTGAATACAGCTGCTTTTCCGGAATGGTCGATCATAAGGATTGATTTAGAATTTCTGCAATATGCATAAACCGCAGACCTGCATTCCCCTGCTTTCTGGCGAGGCCATCGATGTGCATAAAACAGGATACATCATTTCCTGTGACCACCTCAGCCCCCGATTTTATAAGATAATTTAGTTTATCTTTCCCCATTTTTACCGAAACAGCTTCCTCAAAAACCGAAAAAGTTCCTCCGAATCCACAACACTCATCATCCCTTTCGAAATTCACAATTTCAATATCTTTTACCAGACGTAAAATGCTTTCAGGTTTTGAAAAAGGAGTTCCATGCAGCTCGGAGGATAAACCAAGCCTCAGTCCCCTGAGACCATGACAGCTTTTCATCAGGGCTACTTTATAAGGGAACCGGGCTTCGATTGATTTCAATTCTATAATGTCATGCAGAAACTCAGTTAATTCATACGTCCTCTTTCTTATATCAGAAAACTCCGGATCATGGCCGGTATCCCGAAAATGATCCCGGACATGCAGGGTACAGCTTCCGGACGGGCAAATGATATAATCGTAACCTGAAAAAACTTTTTTATAACGGACTTCATATTTCTTTGCATGATGGTGTATTCCTGAATTAGCAAGCGGCTGACCGCAACAGATCTGATCCATGGGGTATTCCACTGTTAAACTGAGCCCTCGAAGCAATTTATAGGTAGCAATGCCAACCTCAGGATAGAACTGATCGATGTAACATGGAATAAACAAGCCAACCTTCATTATTCTTTCCTTTTCATCCTTATGCAACTCACGCTGAATTCCGGTAATTTTATCCTGTCTGCCTTTCTTTCCTGTTCTTTTTGAAGGGCAGAAGGATCCCTGATAAAGGATCGCACATTACCGGGACCCAGTATTTTTATTCTCATATCAAACTGATCCTGATTTTCAACACGTACGGTTAGTTCCTTCTCCATAAAATTGGATAACAATAAGATAAATTGATCCTCTTTTTTGAATCCCAATCCATCCACCCTAAGAGGCTGAGTACTTCTCAGCTTAATCATTTCCAGACCCTGGAGTTCGCTGATCCATAAAAATACCTGGTACATTGGAAAGACATCACCAGCGTCGGCTCTGAATTTCTGCGGCAAGGGAGAATCTTCAGGCCCCTGCAGGATTCCTCTCCAGCCGGCAGTTTCATAAAAAGTGATTGCTTCAGCCTTCCCTTCCGTTAAATATTTGAGACTACCGAGAGTCCACGCAGCGCCAAAAAGTGACATCTGTCTTGGATCTACCTGACCGGGTAATTCGCCGGGTGGTGTTTTAGGCTGCGGCCCGGTAGCATTGGGATTGAAGCGGGGTTTCAGTGTTACGGGGGAAACCACGATATTTTTACCTCCGGAAAAAGCGTGGGCACTTATCAGGGTATGATATTGAGCTTCGAGTGTTTCTGCAAGTGAAGCTTCATCGAAGGCATGAACCTGCGGATTCAGGGAATAGACCAGAAAATCGAGTCGATCCGGGTCTACCCTTTCCCGGTTCAATTCTGTAAAATAGACATTCGTCCCTGCTCCTATTTTACTGTGGGGGAAAACCTTTCGGATCTTATTTACCACCTTATCTATGGTCTCCCGGGTAGTAGTTTTGGATTTTTTATCAAAAATAAAAAACCGGTTTGTCCGTGGGATCTTCCCTTTTATGCGTTTTACCAGCGAATCCCATTCTTTTTCGGGCTCATGGTCAAAAAAAAGGGCGAAGTCAACCGGGATACCTGTTTTTCTTTCATGTTGAACTATACGCCCGATCTGTTCTTCCTTTACCGGTCTGGCCAGGTCCAGATCAAACCGGACATGCTTCAGGTCAAGTAGCTTGAGCCGGGCTGCAGATTTATCATCCAGCTTATCGTACACACTGGATGCCTGGGTACCTATTTCCGGCAAGGACCAGGCTTGAGAATCATTTATTTGTATTCTCAACGATTCTTCTTCCTTTGAATCGCGTATTTTAACTCCTGAGGTTCTTTTTATTTCCAGAATCACTTGTTGTTCAATGCGGTCACCTTCAAAAACCTCTACAGGAAACGGAATAGCCAGGGGGGTACAATACGTTTTATAGGATGCATCGGTCCAGTTTCTCTGGTCTTCACTCTCAAAGATATCTCCTTCAAAGCTTATTTTCGCATCAAACCTGTCATTGACAGACCATTCCATGGACCTGATATCCTGAAAGGGCTGATGGGGCGATATCAGTTCCGGGAAATTCTTTTCCGATTTATCACCCTGCCAATGCGCTATCAGGCATCTTGATCCAACACATTCCTTCAGGGGATGAAGCACACAGAATCCGATCCGGTTTTTTCTAAAGCTGGAAAGAGCCTCTCCCTTTATAGTAAAGATTATTCTCCCTTCCCGGTCACCCTGAATATGGCAATCAAAAATTATGTGGATGTGATCTCTTTTATGTATTGACCTGTAAGTGATGTCAAAATGATCCTCATCTATATTGAATTTTTCGTTTTGGATATCCCCTTCGACAGTACCCCAGTCATGATCCCTGACCGCAAAATAGATCATTCGGAGCACCTCATCTCCTTCGAGTTTAATATACCGCAAAAAGCCATTTTCATAAATCATCTCAAGATTTCCGGCATGAAGTATTTTTCTTTCAGGCAATGCTTCCTCACGGCCATACAGGTAAATATTTTTATCCATCCTACCGGTATTTTTCAGGTTATCGCTTTAATCTGTTCTTTTATATTATCATCTTCAAAGATGTCTTTCCAGTTTTCTTTAATAATAAGGCCCTTACCCAGGTTTATGGCTTTCAGGGCTGCGTCTGAAAACTTGCCGCCCGGTAACTGACCAAACAGCAGGGCCAGCTCAATATTGATATGCCCGAGGAAAAAATCATAAGCAGCTTCTTCGGGCACTCCTTTCGCCACCACGGCATCTACAGCTTCTTTCATGATGGTCACCATGGCCGCACCAAAAGTCTCGGAGAGGGCAGGTTCAAGAATGCCCATCTGCCATATTGAGATCCGGTGAGCCCGTGTTACGGGCGCGTACATGGTCCGGGCCAGTCTCTCACCTTTTTCATAATCCTCATCTGTTCCCCGGATCAATGCACATACTATAGTCTGTTTTGCGGAAATTCCACCAAAATAATCAAAATGTTTATCCGGGTCAGGCTCATGGTTAAATACGGATGGATGGGATGGATGGGAAGCAAAATATACCCGGTCGGAGTGTTCCGGCAGGGCCCCAGCGAGCGGAGCGGCCGGATCGAGGCTTACTGCCATGGCACCCGCTTTCATCATAGGTACATATTCATGGGCTATTTTTTTTACAAGCACATCTGGAACGGCGAGTATAAGATAATCTGCATCCGGGATCACCTCCTCCGGTTTCGATACATCCACACCATTTGCTTTCACTTTTTCAATTCCTTCCGGGCTGACTTCAAGATAGGACATCGAATATCCGGAATCCTTCAAGTTTCGGGTCAGCCTGACGCCCATTTTCCCTCCGGCGCCGGCCAGTACTACTTTTTCCATAATACAAAATTTTAAATATGATCTATTCAGTAAAAAATGGTCTCAAATTACGGATGCTTTCAATAGCCCATTTGTTTTCCAGGTCTATAGTCTCATCAATGCTCCTTCCGGGCGGGACCCAGGACTCAAGCTGGCCACTATCGCACTGACCCCATTTATGAAGCTTGTCAAGGATATCCTGTAGGGGAAGCATCCCGGTACCGGCCACAGCTCCTTCCACAACAAATCCCATCATATGAGATACTCTTTTCACTATAAAGTCTTTAATATGAAAATTTATGGTGTAAGGCCCCAGAATACGGAGCACTTCATCCATTCCTTCTCCTGCACCCATCGAGTTCACCGAATCAAGGCAAATACCTGCATGCACATCACCTGCCGATTCAATGATCCTGGCGAATTCCGCTGCCGTGAACCGGTCGTGATTCTCTATGGCCAGACTGATATTTCTGGCAGAAAATTCAGGCAACCAGTTTTTTACAATACCGATAACCGAAGGTATATCCGGTCTGAAATTATCTGTATCGATCACGGCCCTGAGAACCGGTGACCTGAAATATTCAGCAAGATCAATATATTTTGACAGATTTTCATCAGTCAAGCCCCTGATCCCCACCTCAATATTTATCCCGTTATCCCCGGCATATTTCAATAATTGCCTTCTTTTCCCGGTATCCAGTATGTGCAATGGCAGATTGTCAGCGATCTGGACACAGGACACCTTTAATTCAACTGCTTTTTCAAGAAGCCCCAAAGCGTCCAAAGGTTTTGCCGGTTCATTTCCGGGTACCCCTATTGCCCAGGCATAAGCATATGAACTGATTCCAAGTCTCATCGGTTAAAGTTTATGTCCTTTTAAGATCGTTTCAAAATACTTTTCATCCCCATTCTGACCTCCTTTGAGGGAGATCTCCATTCCATCGAATTTTTTATCTTTTGAGTGGGCTGTGCATAACGGTGCCCCGGAGTCAGGCTCCTGCTTATCCCGGGTATTTCAATATCCAGCAGCTTGATACCCGAAAGCGGACCAAACTCATAAAGATTTCCGGC
>CAZIXF010000016.1:0-97088 GCA_964543195.1 uncultured Roseivirgaceae bacterium | reverse complement strand
ACCCATTCACCCATTCACCCATTCACCCATTCACCCATTCACCCATTCACCCATTAATTATCCCACCAGCTCCTCTGACGGTTGAGCTTCAGGTCCTGCAATAAGGAGGATTTGGCCCGTATCGTAATGTTATAGGACTGGAAGCGGCCGAAGGGAACCCAGGAGAAACTCATCTGCCAGCAATGCAGGTCACGGTTAATGTTGATGTTGGTTTGTGTGAATTCTTTTCTTTTAAAATCATATCCCGAAGAGTAGCCGATCTTCCACTTGGGAGTAAGACTGAAATCGCCGGTTAACCGTAATGACTGGGTTATCGTAGGTTGCTGATGTCCTATTTTCGAATAATTCAGATTATAATTGATCCGTACATTCCATGGGATACTGAAATCGACATATAAATTGGGATTATTTTCAATGTATTCGAGTTCGGCGTTCTCCGCATCGGTCATTTCTTCCCTGTCGACGGCAGCCACTTTATTTTCAAAAGCTTCAGGGTTCAGGCTGGTACTCAGGGAAAGATTGGCAGAGGAGATCCGGCCAAGCCCCTGTCCGGCATCCCAGGCGAATTGGTCTACTTGTGTCTGCCTGAGGGTTCTTACGCCTTCTTCATCCACAATAACCGTATCCAGCTGAAAGATATAAGGATCCAGCGTGGCTCCCATATTAATATCCAGTTTCTTGTTGAACAGCTTGGTTCGGGCTGATAACCGGATGGGTGAGAGATTGAAGGAATCGGCAAGGAAATTATATCCGCTGGATAGAGAAAAATTTTCAAAAATCGGAACTTTCTTGCTTTCTTTTGCAGTATCGTTTTTCGACCTTACTTTCATTTCAAGGTTGTTTTGAATAGAAAATCCCACGCTGGCTACTTCTCCTCTGGATGGCGTACCATATAAAAAGCCGTTATATTTTGATAATCTCCTGGTAGTGCCAGCTGAGTCGACCTGTACATCCTGATAGAAACCATATTTGTCGGCAGAAAAATCCGGAGTATATGAAAAGGATACGCTGGGTGTCATTACGTGACGGATGGCCTGGATTTTTTCATTATTGAAATACATGGTGCCATATAATCTTGTGTTCAAACCGGCGGAGGCACTGTAGGTATTCAGTCTTGAAAATTTCTTCAGGGTATCTATCCGGACCGCATTCAGCGAATCAACCCAGTTATAATTGAGTTCCTGGAAATACCATATCTCATCATAGGAAAAGTTCGGGCTCAAGGTAAAATGCTTGAACACATTGGTGGATGTGGTTACCGGAATGGAGTGCCGGATACCATTCTGCATCCTGCCGGCAAGTATATCCCAGTTGGAAACGCCGAAGGTAACCGTACTGTCGTTTACCGGATTGTAATTAGCCGCCTCGAATTCACGTGGCCTTCGCAAAGGCTCATTGGATATCCGGTTTGTTCCGGTCATATTCCAGCTGAAATTGATTTTCTGGAAGATATTCCGTGCCGATGGGGCTTTCCCCTTGAACGGATAAATCCGGTTCATGGATAATGAAAAATCAGGTAATTGCATATTGGTCACCCCTGTACGGGTATTCTGCTGGATCCTCATACTCGTTCCCAGTGAAAAGGGAGTGCCACTGAAAGTTTTGGAATAATTTACATTGGAGCTGAATTCCTGATTCAGGTTATTGGTCATATCATAATAAGAGGGATTGTTCTGATTATATGATGAGGTTCCTGCCCTGACAGAGGCAGAAAACCGGCCTGTCCCTTTGGATTGCGGACTATGACTCCAGGTAACCCAGAAATCTTTTATGATGCTGGAATCGCCTTCTTCCACACCTTTCTGACGGTTGTATTTAAACGAGATATTCCCGTTATAGGAATATCTTTTTTTATAAGTGGAAGCTAATTTCAATCCATAGCTTCCTTTGGAATAAATTTCACCCAGCAGCAACAAATCTAAATAGTCACTGATATTGAAATAATATCCACCATCCCGCAAATAAAAGCCTCTTCTACGTTCATCACCAAAGGTAGGAACCCGTATTCCGGAAGCCTTTTTCCTGGGCATCGGGAATATCCCGAATCCCCAGCCGACCGGTAATGGGATGTCAGCCACCCGCATATGGAAAGGCCCCACCAGAATTTTATTATTGGGTATGAGTTTAAGCTTGCTGGCCTCAATGTGGAAATGAGGGTCTGGCAGGTTACAGGTAGTGTACTTGGCGCGGTCGATAAACAACTCCCCGGCTTTGTTCCGCTTAACTTTTGTGCCATGCATGATGCCCTCTCCCTGTTGAGTCACCACTCCGCTGATGATCGCCTTTTTTGAATTGAAATTATAACGGATCTTTTCGGTTTCATAGGATTCCGGACCATCTTTGAATACCGGTTCACCCATAGGTTTTCCCAGGGAATCCAATCCTCCCTTAGCGGTAATCTCATTGATCGCATAATCTATCGTGATCAGTTCGGCGGTAAGCTCGATATCACCATATACGATCTTGCCTTTCCCATAGATCTTGATCTCCTGATCGGGCAGACTCAGTTCCATGGAATCTGCAGCCGTATAGGTAATAGTGGTCTCAATATCACCCTGAGGAACCGTATCGGCAGGAAGCATGGCAGAATCAAGGACAGCCAGGGAATCTGTGACCAAAGAATCTGTGACCAGGGTATCGGCAGCAAGAGAGTCGGTTTTGAAATAGATCGAATCACCTGACAGGACCGTATCGGATACCACAGGTGCAGTATTCCCGATGGAATCGGAAAGCATTAACCGGTCATTATTCTGAGTTATGGTGGGTATACTATCACCGGGCTGATCCCGACTTGTTTCCTGGGCACGGGCAAGAAAAGTGGTTAACAGCAACAAAATGATACCAACAACACGTTTATATTTATATAAACCCACTTTCAGATTAAGTAAAAAATTTACAATTTTGCGTAAAGTTATCTTAATAACTTTTAACAACCGAACTATTGTGAGAAATATTGTCTTTATTCCTTTGATGGTCCTGATTCTGGTCATGTGGTCGTTCAAGCCGGCTGGAATCACAAAATACAAAGTAGATAAAGTCGTGATTGATGCCGGACACGGAGGCAAGGATTCCGGCACCACCGGCCTTTTCAGCAGGGAAAAGGATATAGCATTAAAAATTTCACTTGAGCTCGGTCGTATCATCAAAGAGAATCTTCAAGATGTCGAGGTGGTCTATACCCGTACCTCGGATGACTTCATCGAGTTAGATAACCGTGCAAAAATTGCCAACAAAAATGATGCTGATGTTTTCATCTCTGTTCATTGTAACGCTGTTCCGGCCAATAAGCATATAATTTATGGTACAGAAACCTATGTAATGGGAAACCATACCTCTGAAAGGAACCTTGAAGTGGCAAAAAGGGAAAACTCCGTAATTCTTCTGGAGGAGAATTACGAAGAAAGATATGAAGGGTTTGATCCCAATTCCCCTGAATCCCATATATTGTTTTCATTGTATCAGAATGCCTATATAACCAACAGTTTAAATTTGGCCGACAAGATCGAATATCAGTTTAAAAGACGGGTAGGAAGGAACAGCCGGGGTGTACGCCAGGCTAATTTCTGGGTCTTATGGCGTACTTCCATGCCCAGCGTGCTTGTGGAGGTTGGCTATCTTAGCAATCCCAAAGAGGAAAGATATCTCAATGATGATCTTGGACAGGTATATCTTGCCTCCGGAATATTCAGGGCGTTCCGTGATTATAAAAATGAACTGGAAGCTAATCATTAATTTTTTTCACCGTGCAAATATCAAAAGAATTTAAAATAGGTCTTTTCAGCGTCATCACTATAGCCATGCTTTACCTTGGTTTTAATTTTCTGAAGGGTATAGATTTTTTCTCCACTACGGATAAATATTACGCTGTTTATCCGAATATTAATGGTCTGACAAAATCGAATGCCGTGATCATCAAAGGGCTTACCGTGGGCCGGGTAAGTGATATTACCTTCGAACAGGGTGAGCAACACAGAATAATCGTTGAGTTGAGTATCGAGGGTGATATTGTGCTGGATGATTCCACAATAGCCTATCTGGTAAGTGAAGGATTGCTGGGAGATAAAGCCATTGAACTCCGTATTCCGAGTGAAATAACTAACCCTCTAAAAAATGGAGATACGCTCAAGTCAGAAGTATCAATGGGACTGATCGAGTCCCTCACCGAACAGACCGGTCCGGTGGCTGACGATGCATCAGCCCTTATCAGAAAATTGAACACTTTTCTAGATAGCCTGCTGATGACTGAAAAGGTGATCAGGGAGACATTCAATAGTACAAATAACGTACTTGATCAGACACAATCCATGGTGCGGAAAAACAGGGATGATCTGAATGAATCGATTAAAAACATAAATAACCTGACAACCAAACTTAACGAATCTGCCGAGATCCTCAACAGGACCCTGACAAAAACCGATGTATTCGTGGGTTCCCTTAATGAACTGGAGCTTGAGAATATGGTTAATAATCTTTCCAGGACCAGTGAAGAATTAAATGAAATGATCCATCAATTGAATAAAGGAGAAGGAACTATGGGGCACCTGATGAAGGATGACTCCCTTTATGTTAATCTTAACCGGAGTGTCGAAAGCCTCGATAAGTTACTGGTCGACTTCCGTGAAAATCCAAAAAGATACGTTCATTTCAGCATCTTTGGCAGAAAAGATAAATCCGATAAAAAATAATAAAAGCCGCATTGATCGAGACCCCCGGACTGCATTAATGGGATTTGTGAGTATATTAATTTTGGGATATATTTATATATGAAGAAGAAGGAGATTAAGGCTCTTGTTTCACTGCTGGATGATGATGACAGGGGTATCGTAACCCAGGTGGAAGAAAAAATAATATCCCTTGGAAATGAAGTGATCCCTATCCTGGAAAATGAATGGGAAAACAGTTTCAACCCGGTGATCCAACGGAAAATTGAAGAATTGATCCATGTCCTGCAATTTGATCAGCTTAAAACACGACTCATAGACTGGAAAGAAAAAGGATACAAGGATCTTCTTGAAGGAATGTGGCTGGTGGCCACGTATCAGTACCCTGATCTGGAATTGAAAACGATCAACATGGAGATTGAACAGATATACCATGAAGCCTGGCGTGATTTCAGGCCCAATATTCATCCTTATGACCAGGTGAAAATTTTGAATAATGTACTTTACACCAAATATAAATTCAGTGCGAACACTAAAAATTTTCACTCACCTGCTAATTCCATGATCAACATCGTATTGGAATCAAAAAAAGGGAATCCCATTTCACTTTGTGTTATTTATATATTGATTGCGCAAAAACTGGAAATGCCGGTTTATGGAGTGAATCTTCCCAATCTTTTTGTTTGTACCTATAAATCACCGCTTATTCAGTTTTATATAAATGCCTTTAACCGGGGCCTTTTGTTTTCAAGATCAGATCTGGAAAATTACGTTTCCAATCTGCACATAAGCAGTGTGGATATGTTTTTCGAACCCTGCACCAATCTGGATATTATAAAAAGAGTGTTGAGAAACCTGATCGTTTCTTTTGAGAAATTAGGAGATCATTACAAGGTGGACGAGATTAAAACTTTGTTGAATGCCATGTCTGTTGGCGACGACGACGATCTTGGTGCGCTATAACCTCGCCTGATGATAAAATCCTGACCTGAAGACTTGAATCCCACCTGAAGAATTTAGCCCACCAAAATACTTTAACTCCGTCTAAAGATTAAAACAGATGAAATGCCCGTCGACCGTGATATACCAGAGTTTAAAGTTTTCCTTAATTTCATGAGTACTTACCGAAGCATAGAGCGTACCTTTCTGCATTAATTCGAAAGGCTTCAGCATTATATGTTTCTGAAAATTCAAGTGTTTTTTACCATGGATCTTATACAGCACCTCTTTGGCTGCCCAGGCCAGGCAGAGGTAGTTTTCCTCTTCGGGAATATAGCCCTTTTCCTGGTCATTCAGAAATTTTCTGGCTACCTGGAATAATGCAGGTTTTGGTTTTTCAATATCAATCCCGCAGGGATGATAATCATTCAACATGGCACAGGCATATGGATAACAATGCGATATAGAAATATTGACCTGATTGCCAATAAGGAAGGGTTTATCAAAATCATCCTTGGAAATACCCTTATAAGAGAATCCTTTTCTGTCTGCCAGCTTTTTCAAAAGCAGACGGGCGCCAGCCCATTCCAGTCTTCTTTTCACATTGGAAATTCTTTTGATATCTTCATTCTCGGGATCGGAAATTACCGTCTGTCCGATCAAAAAATCAAAATCTTCATCAATTTTCCATAATCCCCACGAGACTGCTTCATTAATATTCTCTATTTTTACAATTGGCATTTGATTGATTCGGGTATCTCTTTAATATACAACAAAATTACATTTAATATTAGATCCGGGGAACTGTTAAGATAAAATGGCAAAAATTGGAATAAATAAAGTCATTACGCTGACCGGTCATAATGATTGCGTGTACACGGTCCATAAAGCACCCGGGCAGGGTAAGTTCATCTCAGGTGCCGGTGATGGTCTGGTAGCGATCTGGGGTCTGAACGGAAATCCCGACGGGCAGCTTCTGGCAAAAGTTACCAACAGCGTATATGCCATATGTCCGGTAATGGAACTAAACCTGCTGGTCGTCGGCCAGAATTATGAAGGCATTCATATAATCGACATAGAGGAAAGAAAGGAAAAGGGCTCTTTAAATCTTGGTAAAGCAACCATTTTTGATATTCATTTTATTGATGGCAGGATAGTTGTGGCCAATTCTGAAGGTGTTTTGCAGGTGATTGACCTGAAAACCCTTACCATAATCAAACAGATAAGAAAAAGCAGGCAAAGTGCCCGGACCATAACATCAAACGGTAAGGATATGGCAGTCGGTTACAGTGATAATGTGATCAGGATTTTCGATATGTCGGATTTTTCTTTAAAGCATGAGATAAATGCACATGATAATTCAGTGTTTACTCTGTCATATTCGCCGGATGACCGGTTCCTTTTCAGCGGCAGTCGTGATGCGCATATGAAAATATGGGATGCTGACCATGATTACCGGTTAAAGGAATCCATAGTGGCACATATGTATACCATCAATTCGATTTCTTTCAGTCCCGATCAAGAACATTTTGCTACGGGTAGCATGGATAAAACCATTAAAATATGGGATTACAACAGCCTGAAGCTTCTTAAAGTAATTGATAAGGTCCGGCACGGGGGCCACCTTTCTTCTGTTAATAAAATATTTTGGTCAAGCTATAAAAATAGGTTAATTTCATGCAGTGATGACAGAACGATTACTGTATGGGATATAAATTTTAATTCACAACCATGAAAATTACCCCTTTAGAAATCAGGCAGAAAACTTTCGAGAAAGTATTCCGGGGATACGATAAGGATGAAGTCAATGCTTATCTTGTCTCTCTGTCCCAGGAATGGGAAAGAATACTGGACGAGAATAAGGAGATGAATGTGCGTATTGAAACGCTTGAAAAAGAAGTCAGTAAGCTTCGTGAAGTGGAAAGTTCACTATTCAAGACCCTGAAAACGGCAGAGGATACCGGGGCCAATCTTATTGAACAGGCCAGGAAAGAAACAGAACTCAAGATCAGGGAATCACATATGAAATCGGATGAAATTGTTGTGGAGGCCAGAAACAAGGCGAAGAAATTGCTGGACCAGACCGAGACAAAGACCAAAAAGATTCTCGATGAAATGATGGACAAGGTGAAATTCATTGAGAATGATTATAACCGCATATATGATCTCCGGGAGAAACTGATAAGCCAGATAAGAAATTACGCTTCGGAATTAAATGAAAGAATAGAGAAATTTGAAAAACGATCGGATGAACTGGTTGTTAAGGATGTGGTGGCTGAAGCCAGGGAAGCATACAATTCAGCCCTGGTAGATGTGGAATCTATTCTTCAGCAGGGCAGTGAAGAACCGGGAAGAACCGGGTCTACTGATGTTTCAAAGCAAAAAGAATCATCGGGAAATACCGAAACGGCTGAGTCGAAAGAACAAATAGCAAAAGAAAAAACCGGCAATTCTGAAAAGGCCGAATTAAAGGAAGAAAAAGCGAGGGGAATATCTGAAGAAGAAGAAAAGAAAGAGAAAGAACAGATAGAAGACAAACGGGAAGATGAAGACCGGGAATCGGTTCAACCTGAAGAAGAGCCTGCTGCTGAAGAAAAGGAAAAGCCTAAATCCCAACGTTCAACACAGTCATTTTTTGATGAAATAGAATAAAATGCAGGGAAAAATATCTCTTGAAGGTCTTGAATTTTTTGCTCATCATGGCTATTACCACGAGGAACAGAAAATTGGGAATAAATTTGCTGTGGATATTACTGTTCATACGGATCTGTCGGATGCAGCAGAACACGACCAGTTAAAAGAAACCATCAATTATGAAACGCTTTACCGGCTTATCCGTCATGAAATGAGCGAACCCACCAAATTACTTGAACATCTCGGCAAAAGGATCATGGATGTGGTCTTTGATCAATTCCCGGCGATAAATGAAATAGAGGTAAGAGTCAGTAAATACAATCCACCCGTGGGAGGGATCTGCCAGAAAGCTACCGTGACTTTGAGTGAAAAGCGATAGCCAGCATTAAGTTTTCTGTTCAAAAATAAATCCTTCCTCCTCTCCGTCCTGAATATAATCAATGGTAACGCCGGCCAGAAACATCACCTGGCGTTTATCGATATACACTGGGAGATCATCTATCGTATATTCAATATCCGATTCCTTCCTGGTATCGAATCCAAGTACATTGGAAGTCATGCCTGTGCATCCTCCTCCCTCGATACCCACCCGGAGTCCGTAAAATGAGGGAATATTTTTCTCATTTATTATCTGCCTGATCCGGGATAAGGCTTTTGGGGAAATCTGAACGGGCCTGGAAGTCTGACTCATCACTGCCATAATTTTTATCCATCCCACAAAAGTAAAGATGGTAATTCATTTTTGTCATCATTTTATGTAATATTAGGGAAATTATAGTAAAGGTTTTTATGGAAATTATAGTAGAGTTTGGGAAACTGCTGATTCCGGCCATACTGGTTTTATACGCCATGTATCTTACTGTTAAAAATATTCTTGAAAAAGAAACAGAAAAAAGGAAGGTCGATCTCAAGATCAAAAACTATGAAACGATCCTTCCTTTACGCCTGCAGGCTTATGAAAGGATAGCCCTGTTGCTTGAAAGGATATCTCCCAACAATATTATGGTGAGACTGAACAATCCGGCTTATACAGCCAAAGAATTCCAACGATTATTGGTAAAGGAGATCAGGGATGAATTTAATCACAATCTTTCCCAGCAGGTATATGTGAGTGGAGAATTGTGGACCCTGGTTAAAAAGGCAGTCGAGGATACAATTACCCTTATCAATCAGGGGGGCGCACAGCTGAAGGATGAGGCAAAGGCAATGGACCTGACTAAAGTGGTGTTCGGTGAGATATTGGAGACACAGTTCGATTCAATTTCACAGGCTCTCAATAAATTAAAAGATGAAGTCAGTCAGTTTTATTAAATTTACATATGGACAAGCAAATTTTCAAATACTTCAGGAATTCCTATTCCCAGGCCAGGGAACTTTTAAGTGACAGGGAAAGGTTAAGCAACACACTTGACCGGGCCTTCAAAAAAGTGGTGAATATTGAAGGAGAAGATTCTGAAATTCAACGAGTGGTCAATAAGGTAAAACTGTTCATCCGGATGATCAGATCATACATCGAAGGAGAATACCGTGAGGTACCCTGGAAAACCATAGTTATAATGGTTGCAGGCCTGATCTATTTTATAAACCCGCTCGATCTTGTGCCTGATTTTATTCCTGGATTGGGATACCTCGATGATATTACCATTATCCTCTGGATATTTAAAAGCGTAGAGGATGATATCCTGCATTACCAGGAATACACATACAATTCCAGGTAAGTTTGTCATTTAATGGACCGCTCCTGTTATAGAAATTATTGTTCATGTTAATCTAAATTTATCTTGAAAAGCAGAAATGCATTAATAGCAGGGTCTACAGGTCTGATAGGCTCATTTCTACTGGAAAAACTTCTGACAGATGAACGATACGAAAAAGTATATATCATTACCCGGCGGCCGCTGAATCTGGATAATGAAAAAGCCCGGGAGATCATAACCGATTTCGATCACATACGAAATGATCTGAATAATATCGGGGCAGAGGATGTTTACTGCTGCCTGGGTACTACCATGAATAAAGCGGGATCCAAAGAAGCTTTTAAAAAAGTGGATCTTTATTATCCCCTGGCAATAGCTGAGATCATGCGGGAAAATGGAGCTCAGAAAATGCTGATAGTAACCGCCATGGGAGCTAACAGAAGGTCTCTTTTCTTTTATAACCGGGTAAAAGGTGAAGTGGAAGAATCCCTGAAACGGCTCGATTATCCTTCTTTGATTATTTTCCGCCCCTCTCTTCTTCTTGGCGAACGGGGAGAATCCCGGGTGGGTGAAGACATAGCAAAAAAGGTGTATAAGTATCTGGACAGGATCTTCGTGGGGCCTTTTAAAAAATACAGGGCAATTCATGGTGAAACTGTGGCCTCAGCAATGATTAAAATGAGTAAAAAAGAAACGGATGGTGTTTTAATCCTGGAATCGGATGAGATCAGGGAAGCTTAGCCAGTTTCTTTTCGATCGTTTTGAATACAAACCAGCTCAATACCCCGTAGCTCAGCCATAGGATCACAATAATGGGATTAGCAAGTTCCGGATACCAGTTCCTGAATTTTATCCAACCGCTGATCGCAGGATCCGGAATTTTACTCAGGAGTCTCATTAGTGGAAGCCCCATAATAAACGCCGCTTTAAAAAGGAATCCATGAACGTTTTGAAGGTTTTTAAAGATCCAGGTCATTATGAATGGGAAGCCCAGAAAAGCTATCCGCGTAAAATCGTCGCCACCCAGAAATGAAAAACCCAGATAGGTGACCGACAGGGCGAGTAATTCCAGGTTATCTGAAAGATATTTCTTATTTTTTATCGAATACCATACGGCAAGTATAAGCAGTGGGCCATATGCAGTAAATACTCCGGCTAACCACCGGATGAAGCGGAAAGGATTTAACAGGGTTTCCCTGGCGTGAAAAAGAATGGTGATCAGGGAACTCCGTCCTTCCGGATCAGGATAGAGATAATGATTCACTGCTTCCTTGGTCAGGATACCCAGCAGCAGTGCTATCAGGATCACCAATGAGGGCAAAAAGGATTCTTTCCTGGAATAGATCCAGTATAGATGGACTATGAGTATCACTGCCAGCAAACCGATAAACGATTCTTTCTGCAGGGTAGCCACCGGTGCAAGAAGTAATAACCATCCGTATTTTCTTTTGAAAAGTACAAGTAAAAGTAATGCCTGAAAGAAATATATGGGCACGTCTACAGTAATGGGGTCAAAAATATTAAGGCGAACAATACCTGCCCAGTGAACCAGTAACCAGAAAAATCCGGTCATAATATACCCCCTGGAAATGCCTGTCTTAATCCAGAGAAAATAAATGCTCGCCACCGAAAGGAGTGTAAATATAAAATTGATGATAATAAAACTTTTTGTGGCACTTTCTCCGGGCAGGAGCGAGGCCAGCCAGGGAACCAGTATTCTTGAAAAGAAAGGGAATGCCACATCCAGGGAAGATTGGTTCTCTTCAAAATACCGGTAAATTTTTTCGTATTTGTTGGCATCGAAAAGATCGGAAAAGCTATGAGTTAACTGAGGCTGGATGTTCAGGTATAAATAAAAAAGCCCCGACGAAATGATCAGTAAGACAAATAATAAATAGTGTGATTTTAATTTCTCGACCATTAACCTTAAACTTGTTGATCCGAATCTGTAAGTGATTTTGATAAAAATAACATAAAATAACAAGATGATAGCCGTAATACAAAGAGTAAGTAAGTCTGCAGTGATTATACAGGAGGAAGAAAGATCTTCAATCGGGGAAGGATTAATGATCCTCCTGGGTATCGAAGATGAGGACGGGGACGAGGATATCCGCTGGCTTGCCAAAAAGATCGTTAATCTGAGGATATTCAATGACCGGGAAGGTGTGATGAATGAAAGTATACTCGATCACAAGGGTGAGATCCTGGTGGTAAGCCAGTTTACGCTGCATGCTTCCACAAAAAAAGGGAACCGGCCATCTTATATAAAAGCGGCAAAACCCGGTATAGCCATTCCGTTGTATGATGAATTTGTAAGGGTTCTCAGCGAAAACCTGGGTCGGGAAGTTCAAACAGGTGAATTCGGAGCTGATATGAAAGTTTCACTGGTCAACGATGGCCCGGTAACCATCCTAATCGATACCAAAAACAAAAAGTAAGATGACGATCAAGGAAGCACAGAAAACCGTAGACGACTGGATCAACACCATGGGAGTACGGTATTTTAACGAACTTACCAATATGACCATGCTTGCAGAGGAGGTGGGTGAAGTAGCCCGGATCATTGGCCGAAAATATGGCGAACAGAGTTTCAAAGATACGGATGAGGAAAAGGAACTGGCCGACGAACTGGCCGATGTGATGTTCGTGGTGATATGCTTGGCCAATCAGACCGGCGTGGACCTGACCAAAGCGCTGGAGAAAAACCTCAGAAAAAAAACAGAAAGGGACGCCACCCGGCATCAGCGGAATAAAAAACTCAGGGAGTAAGTATATTTTTTTCAATGTAAATCATGTGGTATGGATTAGTGTTTATACCGGTTCAGGGTCATGCAGAAGTAAGGCAATTTCGAAAGAAGTATGATCCGACCTTTCCCATGTTGGAAAAAGAACATATGACTATTATGTATCCGGTGCCGGAATTGGTTGGTTATAAAAACCTGGATGCACATCTTGTAAAAATTCTACATGGTAGGCAACCATTACGGGTACACTTCCACGGACTCAGGAAATCATGGGATCATTGGTTGCTTCTTGATGCACGGGAAGGCAGCGATGCGGTTATTGAGCTACATGATAACCTCTATACCGGGTTGTTAAAACCTTATTTGAGGGAAGATTTGCCTTACCATCCCTGCCTGAGCCTGGGCCTGTTTGCGGAAGATGATTATGATCCGTTAAATCCGGAAGAAATGGGTCTCAAGGAGGATGAATATGAAAGTGCGTACAGGGAAGCTAATGGCCTGAACTTCGATTTCTGGTCTAAGATTGACCGGTTGACCCTGGTTGGACTCACCTCCATGGAGGCAGAGATTGAAATAATAAAAGAATACCCCTTGCGGAAACATGAATGATGGTTAATTCCGGGGGTACGGGATGGATCTGCTCCGGGTTGTGGGAGATGCCAGGAAAAAAGCAGAGATCATAGCCGGATCGGCCGCCGTCTCCATTACCGGTATTGAAGAGATCACCTATGGAACCACATCCCAGCCCGGAACCTATGCTGAGGTTATAAAATCGATGACTTCCAAATATCTGAAAAATCCCCCTCTCAAAAAAGCTAAAAACATGATCTGGATCAGGAACTGATATGATTATGCTGTCAACAGGCTGATTGGTTCGGATTCTATAGGATATGTGGCTCTACAATATGTCTTTTTTTGTTATTTTAGTAAAGTACTTTACGGGTTGAGGCTATGGCATTTTTTATGAAAGGAAAATTTTTTTGGATCCTGATTCCGGTCCTGGTCGTATTATCCTGGATTCTGTATAATCAGATCGAACATGAAAAAGATGCAGATGATGAAGTATCCTTCGTGGGATCTGCAGAATGTATCGATTGTCATGAGAAATTTTATGAACTCTGGGCACCTTCTCATCACGGACTGGCCATGCAGAATATCACTTCAGAGTTTATCCGCAATAATTTCGGCGACATGAAGAGTCCGGAAATCGAAGTGGACAGCACGGTTTTTCATGTAGAAAGCTCGGGTGACAGCCTTCATTTCATTGAGAATAATGATTCCGGTCGACGTATTTACCCGGCCCAATATGCCCTGGGCGGAAAAAATGTATTTTATTTTCTTACACCTTTCGAAAAGGGACGGCTGCAGGTATTGCCCCTCGCGTATGACCTAAACCGTAAGGAGTGGTATAATAATCCGGAAAGTGCCCTGAGAGGATTTACCCATGAAGAGGATGAAGTGTTACCATGGAAACATATAGGATTCACTTTCAATACCTCATGTTATGGTTGTCATGTCAGTCAACTTGAAAACAATTATGACCTGGCCTCGAACAGGTATCACACCACCTGGAAAGAAAATGGCATCAATTGTGAGACCTGTCACGGTCCGAGTTCGGAGCATGTCAGGGTTTGCCTGGAGGCCCAAGAAGGAGAGACCCCGGAGGACCTCAAAATAATCAGCACCAGCACTTTTAACCACGACCAGCATAATGCTTCCTGCGGATCCTGCCATGCCAAGATGCGTCCTTTGACCGCCTCCTATATTCCCGGAGAAAAGTTTTTCGACCATTTCGACCTGGTTACACTTGAACATCAGGATTATTATCCCGACGGCAGGGACCTGGGCGAGAACTATACCTATACCACATGGCTCCAGAGTGAATGTGTGACCCAGGGCAACCTGGATTGCATTCATTGTCATACCTCAAGCGGCCGGTATAGGTTTGCCGGTGATAATCCCAACCAGGTCTGTATGCCGTGCCACCAGGAACAGGTAGCTGACGTGGAGGGCCATAGCCATCATGAGGCCGGCACGGAAGGTTCCAGGTGCATTTCCTGCCATATGCCCATGACTGAATTTGCCCGGATGCACCGCAGCGATCACTCCATGCGGCCTCCATCACCAATGGCATCTGAAAAATTCAACTCACCCAATGCCTGCATTATATGCCATGATGATAAAACGAATGACTGGGCCCAGAAATATCTTGTGGAATGGAACAAAAATGACCATCAGAAGAAAATTGTCAGCCAGGGTCAGTTGATCCTCCAGGCCAGGAATGGGGATTGGTCCAATCTCGACAAAATGCTGGGAAACCTTGATAATGGTTCTTTTGATATCGTGTATTCCACCTCCATGATCCGGTTGCTCCGGGATTGCCCGTATGATAGAAAATGGCCATCGATCATCAGGGCCATGGCTCATGATTCACCATTGGTGAGATCGGCTGCCGCCACAAGCCTTACCAATCTCCGGTCTCCGGAATCGGTGGA
This sequence comes from uncultured Roseivirgaceae bacterium, assembly GCA_964543195.1. Lineage (GTDB taxonomy): Bacteria > Bacteroidota > Bacteroidia > Cytophagales > Cyclobacteriaceae > JAGTVG01. The sequence goes on along the minus strand of CAZIXF010000016.1, from coordinate 81,918 downwards.
TCATCTTTTGAAAGCCTGTGCTGATGAATACCGGCTGGTTCGTATATCGGCTGCACAGTCGCTATCCTCCATGCCGGAACAGATGCTCAGTGGAAGGAACCAGACAGCTTATTCATCCGCATTGAATGAATATATACAATCCATCACCGCCCGTCCGGACGACTGGGCATCCCATGCCACATTGGGAAATTTTTATTTTAACAGGAATGAATACAACAAGGCGATAAAGCATTTTAATATATCCACGCGTTTATTCCCTGAAAATGTGGGAGCTTACGTCAATTGTGGTTTTGCCTACACCATGAAGGGAGATCTTGCCAACGCTGAGGCTCAGTTCAGGAAGGCTCTCGAAGAGGAACCCGGTAACGAAGGTGCAAACCTCAATTATGCATTATTAATGGGGGAAATGGGGCGCATCCGAGAAGCGGAAAAAGCCTTTAAAAGGGTATTGGAGATTAATCCGGCTTCCGCCACAGCAGCCTATAATCTCAGCGTGATCGTATCCGGGGAAAATATGGATAAAGCCCTTGAATATGCGCAACTGGCATATGAAAAAGATCCGGGAAATCCTAAATACGGATATACCCTCGGATATTATCTTTTTCAGGCAGGCAGGACAGGAAAAGCCGTATCCATACTTGAAGATCTTCTGATCAAACATCCTTCATTCGGGGATTCTTATATGTTATTGTATGAAATCTATCAGCAATCGGGTCAGTTGGATAAAGCCCGGGCGCTTGCAGGCAGGGCGGCTTCCAATCCCGACCTTCATGAAAGCTATCGCATGAGATTTACCCAACTGCAATAGTTGAATAAAGAAAAAAGCGTTCAATTCAAGTAAAAATCCACTGCGAACCGTTTTTTAACTTATCCTATACCAGTTCCTTTAAGTCATCCGGCAGAGATGGCGTGGCCCCTTCCTGTGTACATACATAGGCTGATACATCTACCGCAAGCCGGTGGACCTCTTCCAATGGTTTTTTATGGAGGAGTCCGGCTACCATGGCTGCCGCAAATGAATCACCTGCACCTACCGTGTCAACTACTTTTACCTGAGGAGTTTCTATAAATGATTTTTCTTCTTTACTGATCAGCCAGCTTCCTTTATCTCCTTTGGTAAGGGCAAGGTAATTGAGGTCGAATTTTTTTAATATCTGATCCACCATTCCGAATTCATCCCCGTTAATACCCAGCATATCAGTTAATTTTACGATTTCTTCATCATTGATCTTGAGCACATTGGCTTTTTCAAGTGATTGTTCGATGATCTCTTTGCTGTAAAACAACTGCCGCAGGTTTATATCGAATACCCTGATAGCCTCAGCCGGTACCAGGTCAAGTATTTTCCGGATAGTCTGCCCGCTTTGACCGGATCGCTGAGCAAGAGAACCGAAGCAGACGGCATTTACGCCGGAAGCATATTCTTCAGCCTTCGCAGAAAGTTCAATATGATCCCAGGCTACATTTTCATGAATGATATAAGTGGGCACTCCTACCGGATCGATCTGAACGGTTACTGTTCCCGTGGGTTTATCATTTTCCGTAATAAAATTGATGATCTCTGACTGGTCAATAACAGACTGGATCTCTTTGCCAAGATCATCCTTTCCCGTTGCGCTGATTATGGCAGATTCAATTCCCAGCTGGCCGGCAATGAAGGCAAAATTCGTGGGAGCGCCACCCAGTTTTTTGCCTTCAGGGAAAAGATCCCATAAAATTTCCCCCACACCAATGGATTTGAGTTTGTTTTTTCCCATGAGCTTATGATTATACTATAAATTATTGACTGATATCGGCAATTCCAAATTCCTTAGAAATAAATCAGCGCCAACCATAATTCGTTATCCGGTATAATCTATCTCAATATGAATTCTCCCTTCTCGAAGCCAGGCACGATATCAAAAGAGTTTTTCTGCAGACAGTAATTTACATCTTTTTTTAATCCAAGTCGTGTCAGTCTTTTTACATGCTGGGCGGAGGAAAGGAAAAATGCCGGATTGGGTTTTGCTTTTTTAAACAACTCAAAGGCCATCAATGCCGCATCATCAGTAAATTCGTGCGTGTCGGAGAGGCGGCTTATCAATTCACCGGCAAAAAGCACGTCTTCCATTCCCGGTTTTCCTTCCCATCCCGAGCACAACAGGACAACCGAAGATTTTTTCCTTAGCTTCTCTGCAGCGGCCTGGATATTCACGAAGGCCCCACAATATATTTCTCCTGCCTTAAGGGCTTTTTGAACTGTCCGGCTGCCGTTGGTCGTAGTGACTGCTATTCTTTTACCCCGGATTTTTTCTTCTGTGTAATCAAACGGAGAATTACCCAGATCAAAGCGCTCGATCTTCTGACCACCCCGTTCGCCTGCCGTGAGATATCCTTTATGGCCCCAGTGAAGACATTCTTTTATGGTAGTAACCGGGCGGATGGATCGGGCATCGTGGGCCAGGGCGGTTATCCAGCAGGTGGTTGCCCTGAGAATGTCAATTATCATACAGGTCGATCCTTTAATTTCATCCGGATCGACCAGCTCGGGACTGAAGAATACGTTAATCTGGTGCATGGGACATCCGAAGGACTATTCTTTATAGATGGGTTGTTTAACCACTTCCGCTTTCAGCTTTTTGTTTCGAATCGGGATCAGTAGCTCAGTACCCGCTTTTTTATATTCCGTGGCCACATATCCCATTCCGATACCGATCCCCATTGAAGGCGACATGGTACCGGATGTAACATGTCCTATCTTCTCCACTTTATCATTGAGGATATCATATCCATGCCGCGGAATGCCTCTTTCCAGCATTTTAAAGCCCACCAGGTGCCTGTTAACCCCTTCTTCCTTCTGTTGTTTTAATTCTTCAGCGTTAATGAAATCTTTGGTGAATTTTGTGATCCATCCGAGGCCGGCCTCTATGGGAGAAGTGGTATCGTCGATATCATTTCCATACAGGCATAAACCTTTTTCCAGCCGTAGCGTATCACGGGCAGCCAGACCCACCGGCTTGATTCCATAGTCGCGACCTGCCTGAAAAATAAGGTCCCAGGCTGCTTCAGCATATTCATTATAAAGATACAGTTCAAACCCGCCTGAGCCGGTATAACCGGTGGCCGAAAAAATCACTCCATCGGTGACATTACCTATATTGCCCGTCTCAAAGGTAAATGGTTTCATGGAGTCCAGATCCAGGCTTGTAATTTTCTGTAATATGCCGGTAGCATTCGGGCCCTGCACCGCAAGCAGCGTGATCCTGTCGGATATATTATCAAGTACCGCCCCGAATTGATTGTGTTTGTTGACCCACCCCCAGTCCTTTTCGATATTCGAAGCGTTTACTACCATCATATATTCATTTTCCTTGATCCTGTACACAAGAAGGTCGTCGACAATACCTCCTTTTTCGTTGGGAAGACAGGAATACTGGGCCTGGCCCACTGATAGTTTGGAGGCATCATTGGTGGTGACATACTGAACCAGGTCCAGGGCTGATTTTCCTTTAATCATGAATTCACCCATATGGGAAACATCGAATACCCCGGTATTTTTTCTCACTTCCTGGTGTTCCTCCATTACGGAAGTATAGTGGAGAGGCATCTCGAAGCCGGCGAATGGGACCATCCGGGCTCCGGCCCGGATATGTTTATGGTGCAGCGGTACTTGTTTCAGGGCCATATCAGCAAGTTTTTGACAGAGAACAAATGTAATGATTCAATGAGGTTAAACGATATGAAATAAATAAAAAATCTATCAGACCACGTGATTAAAGCTTTGATATAGGAGATATTTTTATAGTTTTGCCGTTGATTATAGAAATGAACCCCTCAATAATTCCCGGATGATACAACAATTGAATCAATTCCTTGAACTGCTCGATGGCCTCATCGGTGGCTCTCAATGGTTTGCTTTTCTTTTATTGGGCACCGGACTTTTTTTTACACTTTACCTGAAATTTCCTCAGATCCGCTTCTTTAAACACGCCATAAGAATCGTCAGGGGTGTATACGACCGGAAAGGTGATGAAGGGGACACATCGCATTTTCAGGCTCTTTCCACTGCACTTTCAGGCACGGTAGGAACAGGGAATATAGCCGGTGTGGCCTATGCCATATTCCTGGGCGGGCCGGCGGCCCTTTTCTGGATGCTGGTCACCGCGATGTTCGGTATGACCACCAAATTCGTGGAAGTAACCCTGAGTCATAAGTACCGGGTTAAAACGGCTGACGGCACGATGGCCGGCGGCCCGATGTTCTATATGAGCCAGCGGCTCACCAGTTATAAATTGTTTCACAGGATCCGGCTGGGGAAGTTCGCCAAAATAATGGCTGTGATATTTGCATTTTGTACTGTATTGTCATCCTTCGGCACCGGAAGCCTTCCCCAGATCAACAGCATAGCCGGATCGGTCTATACTACTTTTAATATCGAATACTGGGTTACAGGCCTGATCCTGGCCGTTTTACTGGGTCTGGTGATCATTGGAGGTATAAAACGGATAGCCCAGGTCACCTCGAGGCTCGTTCCATCAATGGCTTTGATCTATTTTATCGGCGCCATCCTTGTTATCATCTATAATTATGAGAATGTCATCCCCTCCTTCATATCCATATTTGAAGATGTGTTTACCGGAACAGCGGCTGTAGGCGGTTTTCTCGGGGCCAATTTTGCCTATGCTTTCAACCGGGGTGTGAACCGGGGGCTATTTAGCAATGAAGCCGGACAGGGTTCGGCTCCGATTGCCCATGCCAGTGCCCGGGCCCATGAGCCGGTATCGGAAGGTATGGTGGCCATTCTTGAACCGTTCATCGATACCATTATAATCTGCACCCTGACCGGCCTTGTGATCCTTTCATCCGGTGCCTGGATCACCAAGTATGAAAATACTTTCCAGGTTACCGACCTGATGGTGATTGAAGGTGATTACAGGGAAGAATATGCTGCCGATAAGGAAAAGATCTTCAGGCATATTATGGGCAAAGAAGTGCTGCCTCGTTATAGCGGGCAGCTTGATGTACAGGAAGGTAAAATCCAGGATCAGGTGACCCTTATTCATGCACGTTCATTTGCCGAAGATATAACGGTTATGAGGGAAGGGGATCCATACACCGGGATGGTTTCAGTAAGTAACGGTACGATCGATGATCAGTTCGGCATGATTTATTTAGAAGGGAAGTCTTTGATCCATAGTGCTCCACTGACCACGGAGGCTTTTACACATAGTATACTGGGAGAATACGGGAGGTATATTGTGTCCATCGGCATTCTCTTGTTTGCCTTTTCCACCGCCATATCCTGGTCATATTACGGAGACCGGGCCATTACTTTCCTGTTCGGATCAAAATATGTGATCTACTATCATATTGTTTATGTAATTGCTTTTTTTATCGCTTCCTTTACCGATACATCGATCATCTGGACATTTTCCGGTATTGCCATAGCGCTGATGACCATTCCCAACCTGATCGGGATCCTGTTGCTTCACCGGGAGATGAGAGATACGGTAAAAGAATATTTGACCGGTTTCAAAGATGAACATCCCGATTATAAATGATAAATTTAACGATCAAGAGAGAATTTAATATGATGAGACTAATCCTGTTATTTTCCGCTGTAGGTTTGCTTTTTTCCTGTCAACCTCATGAAGAGCCAGTTTCAGGGGAGTCGCGGGAATGGAGATATTACCAGGGTGACCCCGGAAGAAATCAGTATTCGGTGCTGGACCAGATCACCCGGGATAATGTGGACGGGCTTGAAGTAGCCTGGACGTATAAGACGAATGATGTCGATTCTGCCAGCCGTACCCAGATCCAGTGTAACCCCCTTGTGATCGACGGGGTTCTTTATGGTACCTCACCTACCCTGCAGTGTTTTGCTCTGAATGCAGCTACCGGAGAGCAGATCTGGCGATACGCTCCAGTTACAACAGAAAACTTCAATTTCAGCATGGGTGTGAACCGGGGCCTGATGTACTGGGAAGAGGGGGATGACAAACGGATCTATTATATTGCCGGTCACTTTTTATATGCCCTTAATGCGGGATCCGGTGAACCGATCACCAGTTTCGGTGAAGATGGCAAGGTAAATATAAAAATAGGACTTGGCCCGGATGCCCTGAAGCATTATGTTACCGGCACTTCACCGGGTGTGGTGTACAAGGACAAGATCATAATCGGATGCAGGGTGTCGGAGGACAAGAATGCTGCACCGGGTTATATCCGGGCCTATAATGTGAAGACCGGGAAACAGGATTGGGTTTTTCATACCATTCCCAAACCGGATGAATACGGCTACTGGACCTGGCCTGAGGATGCCCACAAGGAAATAGGAGGGGCCAATAACTGGGCGGGCATGAGCCTTGACGAAGATAACGGTATCGTATATATCCCTACCGGTTCCGCCTCCTTCGATTTTTATGGTGGCAACCGGCATGGCCAGAACCTGTTTGCCAACTGCATCATTGCCTTGAATGCCGAAACAGGGAAACGTATCTGGCATTACCAGACCATCCATCATGATCTCTGGGACCGGGATCTGCCCGCTCCGCCGAACCTGGTCACCATAAACCATCTTGGAAAAGAAGTGCTTGCCCTTGTACAGATCGCAAAATCAGGATTTGTATTCATGTTTAACCGCATTACCGGGGAGCCATTATATCCTATTGAGGAAATGGAAGTTTCGGGATCGGATATGAGGGGAGAGAAGACCTGGCCTACCCAGCCGAAACCTGTCAGACCGGAGCCCTTTTCCCGGCAGTTCATCACAGAAAATGATTTTAATAATTTTGATCCGGAGGTGAAGCGTCAGGCATTGGAAAAGTTTTCAGAGATACGGCATGGCGAATATTTCATACCGCCGAGCACGGAAGGAACATTGATTTTCCCTGGCTTTGATGGGGGTGGGGAATGGGGAGGCGCAGCAGTCGATCCCGAAACCAACATCATGTACATCAATTCCAACGAAATGCCCTGGATCCATACCATGGTAGACCTGGTTCCGGGAAATGAAGCCGTATTGGCTTCTGCAGGCAAACTGCTGTACCAGCAGCATTGTGCCATCTGCCATAAACCCGATATGAAAGGAGATGGTATTCAATACCCGGACATAACCGCAAGAAGAGATAGTTACACCCGGCAGGAGCTGATGCAGTATATTTCCAGGGGCTGGGGTGTGATGCCTGCCTTTGATTTTCTGACCGAGGAGGAAAAACAGGAAGTAGCCACCTATGTATTGAATCCGGATGCGCAGGCAGGAGAGGTGATTACCCGGGAAAATATGAGTGAGGAGCTCAGGGAGATTCCCTATACCCATACCGGATACAACCGATGGGTAGACGACAGCGGCAACCCGGTGATCACGCCCCCGTGGGGACAACTGGTCGCTCTTGACCTGGACAGGGCCGAATACCTCTGGAAGGTGCCGCTGGGTGAACTGGATTACCTTACTGAAAGGGGTATTCCCCGGACGGGGACGGAGAATTATGGGGGACCGGTGGTGACCAAAGGCGGACTGATATTTATCGCTGCCAGCAAGGATGAAAAATTCAGGGCTTTCGACAAAGAAACCGGTGAGGTATTATGGGAGGCCAAATTACCCTATGGTGGTTATGCCACACCCGCTGTCTATGAGGTGGATGGAAAACAGTATGTGGTCATTGCTTGCGGTGGAGGCAAGATGGGTACATCCAGTGGCGATGTGTACCGGGCATTTGCTTTGCCGTAGATGTGAATGAACGAGCCGGAAGCGCGAGGTTGGGCACAAGGCTCCAGCCTCGCAATTTCAGCCGTTCCGGGCCGGTGAATAAAAGATTAATGGAAACTGCCGATAACAGTGCCGACAGAAACCTCGCCATTGAGCGGCTGACCGCTTTATGGGCACTGAATGAATCCGGTCTTGGAGGAATATTGCACGCATTGCAGATCCCTTTCAAAGGGATTGTACTTACAGGATTTGCTGTAATACTGATTACCCTGACCGGTTATTATTCCAGAAATAAATTCAGGGATATAATGAAGGCCACCGCCATTGTGTTGATCATAAAACTGATGGTGAGTCCGCATACTCCGGTCACAGCCTATCTTGCGGTAAGTTTTCAGGGACTGATGGGTGCTTTGCTGTTTAATTATCTGGCCAACTTCAGGGTAGCTGCTTTTACACTGGCTTTTCTGGCTTTTATGGAATCTGCCCTCCAGCGCCTGGTTGTTCTTACCGTGGTTTTTGGTAAACCTCTCTGGGAATCCGTCAATGTTTTTTTCGATTATATCTTCAGGGAACTTCACCTGATCGGGCAGGAAGAAACCACGAGCGCCAGTTATTGGGTCATTGGATTTTATGTTGGAGCTTATGTGATGATTGGGTTAATGACGGGCCTTTTTGCCGGCAGGATCCCCCAAAAATTGACGACAGCCGATCTGAAAGTAAAATATCCTTTTGGCGAAACAAAGGACGTTGACCTGGTTGAAAAAAAGAAACAATCACGCCCGGTATGGAAACGACGAAAATGGTCGCTTTTGGCAGTACTGTTTCTTATCACCCTTATCCTTTATCTTCTGTCGGAAGAATACCAATGGACAATAGGCCTATATGTATTTGCCAGGACACTGTTTGTGATCGGGATCTGGTATTTGGTGGCGGGTCCACTGGCCTTATCGTTGATCCGGAAAATTCTCAGGAAGAAGAAAAAGAAATATTCGGTCGAGATCGACAAAACGCTGTTATACCTGCCAGAATTACGCCGTATCATAGCCTGGGCCTGGAAAAACGCCCGGGAAGAAAAAGGTGTACGGCGCATCACTTATTTCATTGAACTGATCTTTTACCGGGTGCTGGTGGTGAAAGACCAGGATGATATCGAGCAATTAACCTGATCATCCTTTTATTTCCATCAACAGTTTATTGGCCGGAGATGCCTTACGTTCATGCCGTATTTTTTCCAGGTTTTTGATGATACTTTCCAGCGGTTCTTTTTTGCTTATCCGGATATTGCCCGAACCGTTATTTCCTAGTGCTGTCAAGACATAATTTATGTCGATTTTATGTATATCCGTCGCCGGTGCATAACCGATTCGCTCCAACTCCGTGGATTCGATGATCAGCCCGCTTTCTTTCAACTCTTCAAGTATCTGTTCAACCAGTTTGATGGGCGCTTTATATTTTTCGGAAATATCTTTCCCCGAAAGGAGTTTTTCCCCCCTTTCAAAAGCCTTGATAATGGCATGCATCACGGTGAGGCTGGTAAGTTTCCGTTTATAAGGGCTTAAATTCTTGATGTCCGATTCATATTCATACCAGCTTACATTCTGGTGGGCAAACGAGAGCTCTGCACCCCATAATACAATAATCCATGCGATCTGGAGGAAAAAAAGGAACAGTGGAATGGCGGCAAATCCTCCATAAATGGCATTGTATTGGGATACACCTATCTGAAATTCAATATAGGCCCATTGAACCAACTGAAATACCGATCCCGCAATAATACCCGCAACCAGCGCTGAACGGAATTTAACGAATGTGTTCGGCATGACCATGTATAACAGGGTGAGCAGGACCCAGATCATGACAAAAGGTGCGAATTTCAACAGAAAAAGAATAAATGGCCCTATCTTTTCCAGCAGTCCGATCTCTTTTGATAGTTCGCTCAGCTGAGTGGTTATAAAAATGTTCATACTCCCCGACAGAATGATCAGGATCGGACCGATAATGATGATCGAAAGATAATCACTCAATTTACGGATGGGGGTTCTTTCTTTTTTTACGTTCCAGATATCATTGAAAGATATTTCTATATACCATAATACCTTGACCACCGACCATAAGAGCACCAGGATGCCCACTCCGGCAAGCCAGCCACCCTGCGTATTTTCAAGCATTCTATCCGCAAAGGATACAATGTAATTGAACACTTCTTCCTGGCCTTCAAGACTGCTGCGGAGCTGGTCCTGAAGCACCTGTTTGGCGCCAAAACCCTTGGCGATGGCAAACACCATGGCAAAGATCGGCACAATGGATAAAAGCGTGAAAAATGTCAATGCCGATGCCCTGATCGCTATCTTATCTTCAATATAACCTCTTATCGACAATATAAGGACCCGCAGGTTTTTTATGAATATGGCCTTGCTTTTCGACATCCCTTCCACGGAGGTATGCCAGATATCATGACTAATGAATTTCCAGATTTTTTTAAGGGTCTGATCCATCGTTGTTTTTGAAAATTGATACGGTTTTCGAATTTCAGTACTAATCTACGGAAATCCTAAAATTTCCGGTCGATTAATTTCATATTGACTAAAGTCAAAATTGGCCATTGATTTTCAGTAATTTACGATTTTTCATTTTTCTCTCATTTTACCATCCCTGCCGCTTCATGATTTGATGATCCTGCAGGAAATCAATCGAGTTTCATTAATGAGTGGAATGAACGACAACTCCTTGGATGATTTCATTAATGAAGAGCAGGATTGTCCGGTTTTTCGTTCGGGTATAGGTTAATCCGCTGTACAAACGGGTTATATTAATTCCATATTATGGTTAACTTTGATCATATGATCATGGAAAACACATATCCGCTTGCCGAACGGATCAGGCCTTCTACGCTTGACGACCTGGTAGGGCAGGACCATATTGTGGGCAAGGGTGGTGTACTGAGGAAAGCCGTGGAATCGGGCAATGTGCCTTCCCTGATACTCTGGGGACCTCCCGGAAGCGGGAAAACCACCATCGCCAATATCATTGCCAACCAGGTAAAGCGACCGTTCCGGACACTGAGTGCCATCAGCGCCGGTGTTAAGGATGTACGGGAGGTGATCGAGCAGGCAAAAAAAGGCATTAAGATCATCCTTTTTGTGGATGAGATCCACCGGTTCAACAAAGGGCAGCAGGATGCCCTTCTCGGGGCGGTAGAAAAGGGTATCATCACCCTGATTGGGGCCACCACTGAAAATCCATCCTTTGAAGTAAATGCGCCCCTGTTATCCCGGTGCCAGGTATATGTGTTGAATCCTCTATCCGAGAATGATCTCATGAGCCTCCTCGACCGGGCCATTCAGACCGATCCGGAATATAAAAAGAAAAAGATCGTGATCAGGGAAAATGATGCGCTCCTTAAACTTTCAGGAGGTGATGCAAGAAAATTGCTGAATATTTTTGAATTGGTGGCAAAATCCTTCGATGGGAAAACCATTACCATAACCGATAAAAGAGTAATGGAAGTTGCCCAGCAAAAGGTGGCGGTTTACGATAAATCGGGAGAGCAGCATTACGATATCATATCGGCTTTTATAAAATCGGTTCGGGGAAGTGATCCCAACGGGGCGGTTTACTGGCTGTCCCGTATGGTGGAAGGGGGGGAGGATGTAAAATTTATTGCCCGCAGGATGGTCATCCTGGCTTCGGAAGATATCGGTAACGCCAATCCTACTGCGCTGGTGATGGCTACCAATTGTTTTCAGGCTGTGCATATGATCGGATATCCTGAAGCAAGGATCATTCTCTCGCAATGTGCAACCTATCTGGCCAGTTCTCCCAAAAGTAACGCCTCGTATATGGCCATCAATGAGGCCCAGCAGAAAGTGCGGGAGACAGGCGACCTTCCTGTTCCAATGCATATCAGGAATGCGCCGACCAGGCTGATGAAGGACCAGGGATATGGTAAAGGATATAAGTATTCCCATGATTATGAACATAATTTTGCACCCCAGGAATATCTTCCCGATAAGATCAGTGGTACGGTATTTTATGAACCGGGAAATAACCCCAGGGAAGAGGAGTTGAGGAAAAGGCTGAAGGCCTTCTGGAAGGATAAATATGGGTATTAAAAAACTTACCGGAAATATGACAGTTAACCCTAATTGGATTCCCCGGATCAATGCTCCCCTGATCATGAGTTGTTTGCTGTTCGTGTTCAGCTGCCGGGAAGAAGCACCACCCAATATCCTGTTTATCCTTATCGATGATCTGGGATGGAACGATCTGGGATGCTATGGAAGTGAATTTTATGAAACACCCAACATTGACCGGTTGGCTTCAAAAGGAATGCGCTTCACCCAAGCTTATGCAGCCAACCCGGTATGCTCTCCAACACGGGCCTCGATCATGACGGGAAAATATCCGACCCGCATCGGGATCACTGACTGGATACCGGGGATGAATCCTGAGAACCGGAAACTGTTGGGCCCGGATGATTTGCATGCCCTGCCCCTGGAAGAAACCACCCTGGCCGAAGCTTTTAAGCCTTTTGGATATAACACGTTTTTTGCAGGAAAATGGCACCTGGGAAGCGATGGATATTTTCCGGAAGACCAGGGATTTGATATAAATAAAGGGGGACACGAAAAAGGATCGCCTCCGGGCGGGTATTACACTCCTTATAATAACCCTAAACTGGAGGATGGACCGGAAGGCGAATACCTGACCGATCGACTCACCACCGAATCCATTCGATTCATGAAAAATAATCCGGATGATCCTTTTCTTGTTTTTCTCTCCTTCTATACCGTCCATACACCCATTCAAGCCAACAAACAGTATATTGAAAAATTTGAACAGAAACTGGCCGGCATTCGGGATAATGAGCCTGATCTGGTGAAGGAACATAATGGTCTTACCCTGGTTAACCAGGTCAATCCGGATTATGCCTCTATGATCTATGCCCTGGATCAGAATGTGGGCAGGCTGATGTCTTATCTTGAAGAGACCGGAATATTTGAAAATACGATCATCGTGTTTACTTCCGACAATGGAGGCTTGTCTACCCTGCCCGAACACCGCATGATCCCGCCTACCTCGGTCAGTCCACTCAGGGCAGGAAAAGGATGGTGCTATGAAGGGGGGATAAGAGTGCCGCTGATCATAAGCTGGCCAGGAAAGGTTGATTCTTCAACAACGAAAGATACCCCCGTGATCAGTAATGACTTTTATCCAACTCTTCTTGATCTGGCCGGACTTCCGCTTTTGCCCGAACAGCACCAGGATGGGATAAGCCTTTTGCCTCTTTTATCCGGTAAAGATAATCTCAACCGGGAAGCGCTTTTCTGGCACTATCCCCATTATCACGGAAGTAGCTGGACACCCGGGACGGCTGTGCGGCAGGGTGACTGGAAACTGATCGAGTTTTATCATTGGGAGAAAACCGAATTGTATAATCTCAGGAATGATCCTGGCGAACAGAATGACCTTGCCGCGGATTTTCCTGATAAAGTGAAGGAACTGGAAGCCCTCCTTGAGAAACTACAAGAGAGAACCTATGCGAAAATGCCGGTTAGTAATCCTGAATATGGAGCGGACTGATTTGGACCCGATAAGAATTTTCAGACCGGTTATCAAAGTCATGGATGTTGACATTTTCTGCAGACCACTTTCCTGTAATAAACTACCCGGTTATTTGACCCAGACGGATCAACTCCTGAATTATACGATTCAGCAGTCTCATCTTTCCGAATAAATACCAAAGATTCAGCAAACTTATGACCGTGATCATAAGAATTAAGTATGATTAATCCATAAATTAGCAGTAAAATCTTCAATGATGAAATTTATTGCTGTATATATAACGATCATTTCCATCCTGATACAGTCAATGAATTTCGCGGCCATCTATGTGACCTTCAAAATAAACCAGAATTATATAATTGAAGTACTCTGTATCAACAGGGATAAGCCGGAGATGAAATGTCATGGTCAATGCCAGTTGACCAAACGGATTAAAGAGGAAGAGAAGAAAGAAAGAGAAAAGCCGGTTAATAATAATGAAAAAAACATTACTTATTTCCCGGGGAATATATATGCCTGGTTATTCATTCCAAGAAATATAGACACAAAACAATATCCAAAATTAATTATTCTATTGATCCCTTTATCTTTTATCACAGAGGTCTTTCATCCTCCCAAAAGACCTTCAGTTAAATAAAGAAGCGCCGGGATCACCAGGAAATTTCCGGCCAAGATAATTTTCTAACCTATTAAACCCAGACCGGGGATAAGTAAATCCGGCGATATCAGATATCTTCATCCGGTTACCCTAATGGAGTGATGGGGTGAAATGAACAACCTGTTCATCGCAAAATGAAATAATTATACGGTTTGGTATCGATTAAATTTTAAACTGAAATGTCTGAAGAAAATCAAAAAATATACATACTGAAAAAATCAAGCATCACGGAGAAAATATGCGTATTTATTTTCCTGGTTCTGGTTGCCCAGTACTTCTCTCAACCGCTGAAGGCCCAGGAAAAGGAACTTCAACTGCTGGACATGCAAACCCGGGAACCTGTACCAGGAGCTCATTATATCTATGGCGATCAGAAAGGGATCTCCAACGCCGAGGGATATATCCAAATAAACTATAATCCTCGTTGGTTCTTATTGCTATCACATATAGAATATGGGAGGAAAGAGTACAATCCTGAAAAAGTGGAAGATGCACTCGAAAACGGGAGGTTACATTTACGTTCGGGTGAACCTACCATGCTTCAGCCACTCACGATCAGGGCCATGCGAAAAGGGGGAGATAAAGAAGATCTTTTACCACTCAGCGATTATGACAGGCTATCGCATGATGCGGGAAGTTATCTGAGCCGGTCACCCTCCATTGCGGTAATAAGAAAATCCGGCAATTATGGATTTGATCCTGTATTGCGGGGCTTCAAATATGAACAATTGAACCTGGTGATCGACGGAGTACAGACGGCACTCGCTGCCTGTCCGAACAGAATGGACCCACCGGCCAGCCAGATCTCATTGAACCAGATGGAAAATGTGGAGATCCTGAAAGGACCTTATTTTCTCAGATATGGCCCTGCCACCGGAGGCACGATTAATTTCATTTCAGGGGATCCACATTACAGTGAGCGTTTCAAGCCCGCCGGAAGGATCTCTTCCAGCTATGAATCCAATGGAAATATTCTCCGGACAGAAGCCGTTGCCGGCTTCAGGGATCAGCGTGTTTCCATGAATATTAACGGAGCCTGGTCCAGGGGTGGAGACTATAAAGACGGTGAAGGAATTACAATACCTTCCCGGTTTAATCGTACCAGTCTGGGTACGAATATTGCATACGCACCAGGAGATAATCAGGATATCGAGTTAAATGTGACCCGGAATTTTGCCAGGGATGTAGTGTTTGCTGCCTTGCCCATGGATCTGCGGAATGATGATACCTGGCTTGTAAATGCAGGTTACCGCATCGATTTCAAAGGTAAACATCTCAACGACTGGCGAACTACCATGTATTTCACACACGTTAGCCATCTCATGGATAATCTTGAAAAAGAAATGGATCCGAGGATGGTAAATGCCGTTACGGATGCTTATACGGTTACATACGGTGGCCGTACTGAGGTCAGTCTCGACTATGGACTTTCCAATGCTTTCCTTGGGGCTGACCTGCATATCGAAAAAGCTGAAGGCACCCGAACCCGGGAAATGATCATGGGTCCCATGGCAGGGAATATTTATTATGACAATGTGTGGCAGAACGGGATAATAAACCGGACGGGCCTGTTTGCAGAATATCATATTGAGCAGGAACCTTTGGATTATATTTTTGCCACACGGTTGGAATTGAATGATGCACGGATCGCTGACCGGGCACCTGAATTTTCCGATGTATATGAACAAATCCGTTCCACACAGATAAATCCCAGTTTGAGTGCAGGTTTGGCGGCGATGATCAATTCATCGTGGCGGGCAAAGTTGTGGATTGGACGTGGATTGAGGAGTGGGAGTTTGACGGAAAGGTTTATCAATTATTTTCCTGTCGGTCTCGATCCCTATGAATTGATAGGGAATCCGGATCTGAAACCGGAAATAAACAACCAGGCCGATATCATAATCGATTTCAAAAAAAGGAGCACAAACCTGCAGATGAACTTGTTTGCATCCTATCTGCAGGATTTTATATCGTCCGAGATCCGGCCCGATCTCGAGCCCCGGTTACCCATGTCTCCGGGGGTACGACAGTTCATCAATCTCGAAAAAGCCCTGATGACCGGCTTCGAGATAAATTGGCAGCAATACCTGCCCGCGCATATTCTCTTTAAAATGGATGTAGCCTATACCTATGGGAAAGATCTTGTAAATGATATACCCCTGCCTGAGATTCCTCCTCTGGATCTCAGGCTTGGACTGACAGGCCACTTTTTTGATAATAAATTCCGGCCCGATATCATTTTCAGGCACGTAATGGACCAGGACAGGATCAATGGATCTTTTGGCGAAACCAGGACACCGGGATTTAATCTGATGAATGTAAAGCTTACCTATGACCTGTCGGATAAGGTCCATGTTTCGGGTGGTGTTGAAAACGTTTTTGATGTATCGTATTATGAACATCTGAACCGTTCGGTAAGGTCCGTAGCTCAGCGTCCCATTTATTCTCCGGGCCGGAGTTTTTATCTGACTTTAACGGTTGATTTTATGGATTGAAATAGATCGGTATCGAGCGATAAGACAGTTCTTGCCGATGATGTGATTAACTGATTACTGTAATTTTGATTAAAGCTTAGGCTGGCGGTAATACCTATCACATTGGTGTATGCCGTGGATAGCAGGAACACCTCCCCACTTTGATTGAGTTTGAGGTGGACAGCAAGTTCTCACTTGATATTTATCCTGAGGCTTCCTGAACATCCCGGTTTTGAGCTACCGGAATCCCCGGTTCGAATTGCAGGTAAAATTATTAATAATCCACAAATTACTTAATTTTGCGGTATGCTGACAGAAAATCATCATGATATTGAATTGTTATCACCCGCGGGGAATTTTGAATCGCTGATGGCAGCGATCCGCGCAGGGGCCGATGCCGTGTATTTCGGAGTGGGTGATTTGAATATGCGGTCAGCTTCATCAAAAAATTTTACTGCGGAAGATCTGCCGGAGATCGCTAAAAAATGCCGTAAAGCCCGGGTAAGATCGTATGTTACTCTTAATACGGTGATGTATGACCGGGATCTTCCGGCAGTGAAAAAGATCCTTAAGGCCATAAAAAATGCCGGGATAGATGCTGTGATTGCTTCTGATTTTGCCGTTATCCGGCATGCCCGTGACATCGGTTTGCCGGTTCATATTTCCACCCAGGCTAATGTAAGCAATATCGAAAGCCTCCGTTTTTTCGCCGGTTTTGCCGAGGTTGTGGTGCTGGCAAGGGAATTGAGCCTTGGCCAGGTTGAAGATATCTGTCGTGCCGTTAAAAAAGAGAACATTACCTCCCCGTCAGGCCGGCCGGTAAAGATCGAAGCTTTTGCCCATGGGGCCCTGTGTATGGCCATCTCCGGAAAATGTTATCTCAGCCTTCATGAAAAGAATAAATCGGCCAACCGGGGTGAATGCATGCAGCTTTGTCGCCGGGAATATAGGGTTACCGAAAAAGAAGAAGGATACCAACTTGATATAGATAATGAATATATCATGTCCCCTAAGGATCTTTGTACTATAACCTTCATTGACAAACTACTTGATGCCGGGATAAAGGTGTTTAAGATTGAAGGTCGAGGACGAGCCCCAGAATACGTGAAAACTACTACCGAACATTACCGTAAAGCCATCGATGCCTGGAGAACAGGTGATTTTACAAGAGAAAAGGCCCTGCAATGGGAAGAAAAACTCAGGACGGTATTTAACCGGGGATTCTGGGAAGGATATTATATGGGCAAAAAAACAGGTGAATGGAGTTCAAAATACGGATCGAATGCCACCACTAGAAAGGTCTATATCGGTAAAGGCATGAATTATTTTTCAAAGATAGGGGTTGCTGAATTTCTGTTGGAAACCAAATCACTTGAAGTGGGCGACACGATCCTGATCACAGGACCCACAACCGGTGTGATCGAGATGGAAGTGGATGAGATCCGTGTCGAGTTGGAACCAGTGAGACGGGCTGTAAAAGGCGACAGGTGTTCCATCCCTGTACCCGATATCGTACGACGATCCGATAAATTATTCAAAATCGAATCCCGGATTGTCAATGCAGAAAAAGATAATTCCTTATCAGTATGACATTTTGATTAATTTTGGTCAATTTCACAAAAATTTTAATGAACTCAACCTATGGTTATTGATCCTTCAGAAAGGATAAACAGAATAAAAGAATATTACTTTTCAAAAAAACTTCAGGAGATCAGGCAACTGAATAACCGGGGTCATGATATACTTAACCTGGGTATCGGAAGCCCGGACATGGCCCCTTCGGAAGCCACCATCGACCAGCTCGCCTACTCGGCTGAAAACCCGAATCATCATGGATACCAGCCATACCGCGGCATAGCCGAATTGCGGGATGCCATCCACCACTGGTATTCCATCAAATACAGGGTGGATCTGAATCCGGATACCGAAATCCTGCCGCTCATGGGCTCAAAGGAGGGGATTATGCATATTTCGCTGGCCTTTCTGAATGAAGGCGATAAGGTGCTTGTACCGGAACTGGGTTATCCGGCCTACAGTGCGGTAACAAAAATTGCCGGGGGAGTACCAGAGGAATATCCACTGGTAGAAGAAGAGTTCTGGAGCCCCGATTTTGATTATTTGTTCAATGCAGACCTCAGTGATGTGAAGCTCATGTGGGTCAATTATCCGCATATGCCTACCGGTGCTCCTGCAAGACGGGAAATCTTCGATAAGTTGGTGGAGCTTGGGAAGGAGAAAAATATACTTATTTGCCATGATAATCCGTACAGTCTGGTATTAAATGAAGGTCAACCTTTAAGTCTGCTTTACTCGGAAGGCGCCTTCGATGTATGCCTGGAGTTGAATTCAATGAGCAAATCGCATAATATGGCGGGATGGCGCGTAGGCTGGCTCAGCGGAAGACAGGAATACATCGATACGGTATTGAAGATCAAAAGCAATTTTGATTCGGGAATGTTCCGGGCTATTCAGGATGCTGCGGTAACGGCACTCGATAACCCCGGGGAATGGCATGAACACCGTAACCTCGTATACAGGGAGCGACGGGAAAAAATATACCAACTGCTCGAAAAGATTGGCTGTACCTGGAAAGAAGGACAGGTGGGTCTGTTCATCTGGGCAAAGATCCCCGGTCATGTGGAGCGTGTGGAAAAATGGACCGACCGTATACTCCATGAGCATAAGGTATTTATTACCCCGGGCTTCGTCTTCGGTGAAAAAGGTGAACGCTTTGTGCGTATCTCGCTGTGTTCTCCGCAGCATGTTTACGAAGAGGCAATTAACCGGTTAAAAGATTTTAAACCCTGAAAAATGAATATCTGTATAGTCGGATTGGGTTTATTGGGCGGATCCCTCTCACTGGGACTGAAAACCGTCAGAGATGACATTTTTATCTTTGGAGTGGATATTGATCCTGAAAATGCGCAAAAGGCGCAAAAATTAGAAATTGCAGACAAGATCGTGGGATTCGAAGAAGGCGTTCAAAAATCGGATCTTACAGTTCTGGCCACCCCGGTAAATGTGCTGGCCAGTCAGCTGGTCCATGCCCTCGATATCCTTCCTGAAGGTGCTATGCTTACTGATCTGGGTTCAACCAAGGAAGAATTATGCAGGGTGGCCGATAATCATCCAAGACGGGACAGGTATGTATCGGGACATCCCATAGCCGGTACTGAAAATTCAGGTCCCGAATCCGCTTTCCCGTCCCTTCTGAAACATAAGATGATGATTATTTGTGATCCCGGGAAAAGTGATCCCGGAGCGGTTAACAAGCTTGAGGAGCTTTTCAAGATGCTCGATATGCAAATCATTTACATGAATTCAGTAGAACATGACCGCCATATCGCTTATGTCTCTCACTTGAGCCATATCAGCTCCTTTGCATTGGGGGCTACCGTTCTCGATAAGGAAAAAGACGAAAAGAGCATATTTGCCATGGCAGGAAGTGGTTTTTCTTCCACTGTACGTCTGGCAAAAAGTTCTCCTGATATGTGGGCTCCCATCTTTACTCAAAATCAGCGTAATGTATCCGAAGCACTGGATGCTTACATTAAAAAACTGCAGTATTTCAAACGGGTGATCGATGAAAATGATCAGCCGGGAAGTTATAGTCTGATGAAAGAGGCTAACGATATTCGACGGGTGCTTCAGGGTTTAACCCGCAACGAAAACGATTGATTTTTTATTAACTTACAGACGGAATATTTTTAATTCATATGAAAAGGAACTGGATACTATTTTTGATCCTGGTCATTCTGGTTATCGCGGTGATCTGGGGAATCATTTTCACCGATGACAACCGGAAGGATGAACCGGTTACCCGGGAGATCGCAATTTCTCTGGAACATCCCCAGTACTGGATGTATAAAGGAGAGGAGATACTGTTACTGGGTGGTTCCGTTGAGGATAACTTATTCCAGATAGATAATCTGGAAGAACAGCTGGATCTGCTCAAGTCCTGTGGGGGAAATTATGTCAGGAATACCATGTCGAGCAGGGATGAAGGTAATGTCTGGCCTTTCAGAATGACGCTGGACGGTCTTTATGATCTGGATGAATGGGACCCGGAATACTGGAGGAGATTTGAATATTTCCTCCAGGAAACACACGAAAGAGGTATAATTGTGCAGATAGAGATATGGGCCACGTTCGATTTTTACAGGGATAACTGGGCCAGGAATCCTTTCAATCCCAAAAACAATAATAATTACAGCGCCGAGCGGGTGGAATTGCCCCTTGAAGTCCCGACACATCCGATATACACCGATAATAATTTTTTCCGGTCGGTACCCGGCCAGATGAGCCTTTTGAAGCTGCTGGAATACCAGCAGAAATTTGTCGACAAAATTTTATCCTATACGCTGAACTACGATCATGTGCTGTATTGTATGGATAATGAGACTTCCGTGACTTCCGACTGGGGTAATTTCTGGGCGCGGTATATCCGGAAACGTGGCCTGGAAAACGGTAAGTTCTTACAGACAACGGAGATGTGGGATCCCTGGGATCTCGGTCATGTGGCGCACAGGGAAACGATGGATCATCCGGAAATTTATTCTTTCGTGGACATTTCACAGAATAATCATAATTCCGGTGAAACCCACTGGCAGAACGGGTTGGCCCAGATAAGGCATCTGAAGGAGATCAATGCACTGAGACCCTGCAATAATGTCAAGATTTACGGGAATGACGGCGGTCGACATCAGACCACACAGAATGCTATCGAGTCGTTTATCCGGAATGTGATGTTCGGGGCGGCGTCAGCGCGGTTTCACCGTCCTGCCTCGGGCCAGGGGCTCAATCTTATTGCCAGGCAGGTAATTAAAAGCATGAGAATGGCAACCGGGGAGATGGATTTTTTTAATGGCGAACCCCTGGATGAAATAATTATTGAAAAAGAACCGAACGAGGCTTACTGCAGGGGGATTAACGGGAAGGAATACCTGATCTATTTTACCAATGGAGGCAAAATTCGCCTTGATTTAAGTTATGGAGGAGCTAAGAGCCGGATCCGGTGGATGAATATTAAGGACAGTGAATGGGAGCAGGAGGCTGAAATTGATCTGGGAGAGGATGTGGAGATAGTCTGTCCCGGTAAGGGGAACTGGCTTGCGCTGATCCAATAAAATTTTGCTGTAAATCAATTTATATTAATAAATTCATTAACATATAAGCGGTTGTGAATCAGATATTGAAAAACTGGGTGGAATTCTTGGTGATTTGGTGTGCTGGTGGCAAATTTATAATTTATTAATGCCACAAAGGCGTCGAAGGCACCATGATACTTTATGAAAGAAAAATGATAAAATCAATAAACATCAATACGTTAAATAATAATGAGGTATAGAATTATTCATACCATGGGTTAATATATGTTTAAAATACTAAAAATAATATGATGCTTGACCAGAAATATATTGACCAGTTAAAAAAGCAGGATAAGGATATTAAAAAGGTAGAAGAACAGATCCGGTATTTCATGGAGGGATTTCCTTATATGCAGGTCGACCGGCCGGCTACGGTGGGAGACGGGATCAAACAATTATCCGATAAGGAGATTAAAAAAGCCATCAACTATTATGATGACAGCCGCAAGTATATTAAAGTCCTGAAGTTTGTTCCGGCCTCCGGTGCAGCCAGCAGGATGTTTAAAATCCTGTTTTCTTTCATGGATAGCTACAATAATACGGATGAGGACTATGATAAGCTGAAGGATGATCCCGAATGGGAACCGGCAAATATATTTTTTAAACACATACAGGATTTTGCCTTTTATGAAGATCTGAAGGAGGTTATGCAGAAAGATGATCTTCACCTGGAAGAAAGACTCCTCAAGCGGGATTATAAAACCGTACTGGAATACCTGCTTACTGAAAAAGGCCTGAATTACGGTGAGCTTCCCAAGGGATTGCTGCAGTTCCATAAATATGAAGGGGGAACCCGGACACCGGTAGAGGAACACCTGGTTGAAGCGGCCCGTTATGCCAGTTGCTTCGAAGATCAGGCTTTCATACATTTTACGGTCTCACCGGAACATGAAATGGACTTCAAAAGGCATATTAAAAATGTGTTGTCATCCTATCGGGAGGAGTACGACGTAAAATATGATATCAGTTTTTCCCAGCAGAAACCGTCCACCGATACCATAGCCGTGGATCTTGAGAATAAGCCTTTTGTAAAAGATGACGGGGAGATCCTATTCCGTCCGGGAGGCCATGGAGCACTGATTGAAAACCTGAATGATACCGATGCTGACCTGATCTTTATAAAGAATATTGATAATGTAGTGCCGGATCATTTAAAGGATCCTACGGTTAAGTATAAAAAGGTGCTGGCCGGTGTATTGATGCAATATCAGGAAAAGATTTTTTATTACCTGAGTGTATTGAATGAGGTAAAAACTTTAAGCCCTGCATTTATCGAGGAAGTGGCTGATTTTATAAAAAAGGATCTCTGTATCGAGCTTGTCCCGGGCCATGAGCAGGTAGACGCACGTGAATATTTCACACGTAAGCTGGACAGGCCGATCCGGGTATGCGGTATGGTAAAAAATGAAGGAGAGCCGGGTGGAGGCCCTTTCTGGGCAAGGAACAGGGATGAAACCATTTCGCTGCAGATCGTGGAAAGTGCCCAGATCGATATGGAAGATGAAAATCAGAAAGAGATCGCCATGAATGCCACGCACTTCAATCCGGTGGATCTGGTGTGTGGTGTAAAGGACAGGGAAGGTAATCCATATCACCTGCCGGAATATGTAGATCCGCAGACCGGGTTCATCTCGAAAAAGTCTGTGGGAGGGCGTGATCTGAAGGCCCTTGAGTTGCCTGGTCTGTGGAACGGATCGATGTCGGACTGGATCACCATTTTCGTGGAGGTGCCCATCGAAACATTCAACCCGGTGAAAGTGGTAAATGATCTGCTGAGGGATCAGCACCAGTAAAAAAATCACCGGATAATACTGATCCGTTTCAATGTTACATCATCCCGGTAAAAAATTCTTAATAAATAAATGCCCTGAGGATTTTCTCCCATATCGAATATGAGTTGGTTCAATCCCGTTTTGGTGTCATCAAATTTCCGGGTCCATAAGGTCTTCCCGTTCCGGGAAAGCAATTGAAGCGTAATCTCATCCTCTTCCGGCAACATGATATCCAATTGGACCCGGTCCCGGGCCGGATTGGGATACATATTCCGGATAAAATACCGGTTATCCCTGCTCAGGCATTCCCGGTTGTCATAGGTTTTTAATTCTTCATACCCGGGAAGGTGAGGGATAAGTTCGAAACAGATCAGTTCAGGTTGCTGGTTCGGCAGATTGTATAATTCAAAATCCAGCCGGTAGAAAACTGAACCATTGGCATACAAGGTATCGGTGAACATTTCCGATACCGTATACTCACCATCGATGCTGATCAGGATGTCCATATCATCGATGATCACCGTTCCTTCATTGGTAATTTCAAGTACATAACTGGATCTGCCATTCACCACCTCTGAACGGATATTATCGATCCGCACGTCGAGCACCGGGGGCACTACATTGATCAGTACCGATGTGCTGTCGACGCATCCCCATTGATTCCCGGCTACCAGTTGGGGTTCATACGAACCGGTTTCCTGATAAATATGAACAGGATTGGCTTCGGTTGACTTTTCTGTTCCGTCATCAAAATCCCATTGATACTGATCGGCAAGGGTCGAGTTGTTTTCAAAGGTAACTTCAAAAGGTACTGCTCCGAATTTAGGGTGAAAATCGAATGAAGCTTCGGGAGGGTTATAAATGGTCAGCATCTGGCTGACAGAGTCTCTGCAACCTTTTTCCGTGATCACAGAATGAACCATCTCATAGTCACCGGCTACATCAAAACGATGACTAATTTCCGGGCCTGTTTTTTCTTCCACACCTGTAATATTCCAAACATAGTTCAAAATCGGGTCGGGAGGGCTTGTGGCAGTCGATACAAACAGAATCGGTTCATTAAGGCATTGATTTTCGGAGAAAAAATCCGCTGTGGGTAGCGGGTCTATGGTCAAACTTTTGCTTGAACTGTTTTCGCAGCGATTGGAAGCGTGTACCGTAAGGTTTATTTCATATTCGCCGGACTGTTTGAAAACATGGTTGGGATTTTGAGTAAAATACATCTCCTCATCGATTTGCCAGGTCCATGAGTCCAGCGTATCCTCTCCGGCCATTGTGCTCAGGTCTGAAAAATGGATGGTGTCTCCCAGGCATCCGGACACGAAATCAAAACCGACCTCCGGGCTGGGCAGGGCTTCCACAGTGTTTTGGACCGTATCGAAGCAACCGTAATTCGAAAAGGCAATGAGCGAAATTTCGTAATTGCCGGGTTCGGGAAAGATGAAGGTTGGATTTTGCAGTGTATCCGTTCCATTATATTCGGGATCTGCCTGGCTGCCATAGAACCAGTTCCACTCAGTAATATTGGCCTGTAATACAGTTGATTCATCATAAAAGCGTATCTCATTTTCAGCGCAGGGGAGTTCATAGGAAAAATCTGCCAGCGGAAGATGGTGTACGGTAATCGTATCGATCTTCTGATTGACACATCCTGTATCATTGGTAACCAGTAAACTGACCTCGAAAGTCCCGGTGGTATCATAGAGATGATCCGGAGATTCGAGATTGCTCACATAGCCGTCACCGAAATCCCAGTCATACCTGACAATGTCGCCGGTGGAGTTATTGACGAAACTGGCCGGTTCCGTATCGCAGACATCCTGGAACGTGAAATCAACCACCGGACCCTCGATTATGTTGAAGGTTTTGGTGGTATCGGCCGGGCATCCGGGGATCGAGGCGGTTAATGTGATCGCTTTTTCCCCTCCGGAGGCAAAGGTGTATACCGTATCTTTTTGATTGGATGTGGCTTCCCCGTTAATATCCCACATAAACGTAGTGATCGAGTCGGGGCTTGTATAGGTGGTTTGATTCTGAAGGGTAAGTGTTTTATTCGAGCATAGCAGGGAATCGGTGATCGTAAAATCGGGTACTGGCGGATCATAGATCCTGACCGTATCCCGGGTAAAGTTGGAACATCCGTTTTCTGCCTCCACACTGAGCGTAACCGGGTAATCCCCCGCACTGGCGTACTGATGGCTCACCGTCTGCCCGGAGGCAGTCCCGGTGTCCCCGAACTCCCAGTTCCAGGAGGTGATGGAGGCAGAACTTTGACCATTGAATTCCGTTACACCCTCCACACATACATTTCCATCGGTAATAAAATCGATTTCCGGAGCTTCCTGATCTACAACAACCAATTCCTTTGTCATGTTAGCGAAATTGCCATTTTCATCATAGACAGTTAGACTAACCGGATAGGTTCCAGGTGTATCTATTGATACATTTTCAGGTTCGAATTCTGTAAACGAGTGATTTTCAAGAGGACAGTTATTGTTGAATGAAAGGTGATATAGACCCTTGGTTAGATTGATGTAATCAACAACGTAGAGATGCCATTGGTCATATTTTTCTGCCAGGTTTACAGCATAACCGTTATCGGTGGTGGCGGGTATCCGCGTGATTTCTGGAGAGTTTGAAATTGTACTTCCGAAATTAAATCGAAAAAGATCTCCACCGTCAGTCTGTACAAACCCATAAAAATGACCGTTTTCCACCACGGTTTTTACTTTGGCGGGACTTATAAATGAGGTGTCACTTACTGTGATCTCAGTAATTTCAGGAGCATTGGTGATGCCACTATTAAAGATCAATCTGAACAGTTTATCGTTGGATATAGAAGTGGCCAATCCTATCCAGGTGTTACAATCTTTCACCATAGATATGCCCTGAATACCCGTAGCCTCTGGAATGGTAAAGGATGTAACTGATGGAGTATTAAGGAGATCATCCTGAAAGTCAAGGACATATATTTCATTAGTGGCATCCTTACCTGCCAGTGCGTAAAAATTACCATTGTCTTTAATTATTTCAAGTCCACTGGTGTTGGTTATGGCAGTAATATCAGCAATATTATCATAGGAAGGGTCATTATCGAGTGAGCCACCGAAGTTTATCCGTGTCAGATTCATAGAACCGGAATTTGTTGCCAGCCCGATCCAAGTATTATTAGACTTTATTATTCTAATATCTCTGGGCAAATCGAAATTCGATCGTTCATCAGGATAATTATAAATAGAAGTTATTTCATTAATACTGTCTGAAAAATCTATCCTGTATAATAAACCTGCATTTCTTAGTGTTAAACCGAATGTAAGGCTGTCAGTTTTTATAATATCAAATCCATAACTTGCCCGGAATGCATTATTATTAGATAATTGCTTGCTGGTATCTTCTTGGCGAAGCTGGTCATCACATAAATACCAAAAGTAATTTGTACCGTTAGTGGAGGAGTTAATGAACTCGATTTTTTCATTTACACATACTGTATCCGGCACAGAAAAGTCTACAGTTGGACATTGGCTAAATCCAACATGACCTATCATTATATAAAATAGAATCAGAGTAAAAAGCCTATGATCCATAAAAACATGCCTCCTTGTGTTATATATGAGGATATATGCAAAAGTAACCAGTAATTTATTGATCCTCGTAACACTAAAAAACAAATGTTAAAAGCTGCCATCTATAATCATTTCCCTGTAAACTTTTCTTACCCTTTCAAAGGACCTGTATTTTTCTGCTAAGACAGGGATTCGTGAACGGTGGTCCTGTGATTTGAGGACTGTTTCTATTTTTCTGAAAGCAGGGGTTGGATTTGAGATTTCAAATAAAGCACCCCCTTTTTCTTTTTCAATAAAAGAGCTTTCATCTCCTACTCCTTGCGTTAATAGTACCGGCAATCCGTTCGCCCAGTATTCACCCACCTTAATAGGAGAAAGATATTTATTGGCAGGAAAGGATTTATAAAGTGCCAATCCGAAATCACTCGCCGAGAGATAATCCGGAACTTCATCGTGACTCACTTTGGAAACATGATAATTTGATGAGTTCAATTCAATTAATTGTTTACGTATGAATTTAAGATTATGGGGTGTCAAAATCAATAAAAAGAAGTTATCAAAATAGCTAAATAATAAATTAAAGAGGATGAAAGCCTCTTTTTTCATATATAAGCCATCAAATTTTCCAACGTATATACCCACAGTATTATGTTCGATCTTTAATTCATGCCGGATTCGATTCCTTGCATTCGGGCTGAATTTAAATTTATCTTTATCCACACAACATGGTACAGTTCTTAATCGTTCTGGATTGATCCCTTTCGTTTTTAATAAATTTTCATAGTTTTTTGCTACTGGAATCAGTCCCGCTGCGAGTAATTGCTGATTAATTTCAGATCGGATTTGTAAAAAATAGCGTAAACTCCATCTTGACCAAGTTCCGGTCTGTTGCATGTATTCAGCATGGGGTTCGAAAGATTCAACGTAAACGGGGATTTTTATAGATTTCCATATGGGAGTAACAAAGGCTCCAGCGGAAGAGCCGCGTGTGATAATTACATTTATATCGTATTTTTTGACCAGTTCAATTATCATCCTGGGGATCCGGATATAACTAATAAATTTATCCAGCAGGGACAAAGTAAAAGATAAAGAGTATATTGGAATATGATTGATCTTGTCCCCCAGTTGTTCTGATTCAATTCCTTGTTCCCTTTCAATTGAAACCAGATAGATTTTTTTTACATCATTAAATTGACTTAGAATTTTAACATGAGGGACTACAGTAGCCCTTGATAATCCTTCCTGAATTCCCCAATATGATATAAATAATACTTTCATTGAATCATTGATATCACCAGTTTTTAAAAAAAAATCTTAATCCCTGGTAAAAACAAAAATTACCAAGGTAGGATTTTAAAATGATACTTCTAGCTTTTTTCTTAAAATGGACGGCTTGTTGAGTGGTTACATAATTATTATTAGTAATATATCGATATATATAGTGGTAGCCGGTTTCCAGGCCTCTCAAATCCCTCATCGCAGATGCATGTCCTTTTCGGTAATGCAAAATGACGTTTTCTACAAAATCATATTTTCCCCCTGCAAGGGATAATTCAATAAAAAAAAGCAAATCTTCACCATGGGTTAAATCAGGATGGAATTGATACTCTGTATTTTTATCCCTTCGTATCATCCATGTTAACCCAAAATAACAGGAATCAGAAAGAGATAAAAGTTTGCCACTAGGATTACTTTTATACGAAGGGACCCATTCCCCAGTTACTACTCTCAGGTTTTTATCATAAATTAAGATTGACCCATCGAGGAAATTTATATCTTGTTTTTGCGATAAGTAATTCACTCTGCATTTTATACTATCAGGTGGCATGGAATCATCCGCATCTAGAAAACAGAAATAATCACCTTTCATATTTTTTAAACCAGTATTTCTTGCAGTAGACACTCCCATATTAGTTTGGGAAAAAATTCTAATGCGAGGATCTGAATATTCATTAATAATGTTATCAGTATTGTCGGTGCTTCCATCATTAATTATCAATAATTCCCAGTTCTCGTAAGTCTGATCAATTACGGAATCTATAGCCGTATTAATAGAACGTTCTGCATTGTATGCAGGCATAATAATGGAAACTAGGCTATCCATTTAATTGACTTATCAGGAATAATTGCATAAAGGTAATATGCTCTTGTGATCGTACCATTCAACTTTAAAATATTGTAGTACAGCATTCATTCTTGATAATTGATCTGTGTTTAGTTCCCTTTGCCACTTTGACAACTGTTTGTCAATATCAATCACAGGAACGTCTTCTCCGGCGGTTGAACTTGACTGTCTGTACATTTTAGATATTGTCGCAGGAAGTTCAATATCCCAGCGATTAAAAATCCTTCTTATTTCTTTTTCAGGATCTGATAACAGGTTTTCATAAAAAATGGTAATCCAATTAATATTGTTCATTTTGTGAGTCAATGGGATCCTGTTGGTGATACACCAGTGTGCCACCAGGAGTTCTTCCTTTGAGGAGAGTGAAGTAAGGAATTTTCCATGGTTTTTATATATATCATTAAATGGCATATCAGGAACTTCAAATCTTTGAAATGATTGATCCCATCCACCCTGTTGTAATTGGGAATTTACTACCGCAAATGGATGACGTACCAGGTAAATTGGTTGAAAATTAAAATCAAAATGTCTGGTTATCCAGGGTAATAACATATTCCCCCTGCATATTTTAAATATTAACTGGTTGGCGAACAAATACTCATGTGTTGAAGTTTTCAAAAGAGTCCATTCATTTAAGATCTTTCCCCCCAAAACCTGATTAAAAGTATTTAAGGCTTCGGGCCAAATTACATTTTCAGGAATATATTGTCTCCATCCAAATCCCAGATCTCTAAATTGATTCATATACCCTATATTTAAAGGCTCCCATATTAATGCGGTAGTTGGGATGGTACTTAACATCTCTGCTAACCAAGTGCTTCCTCCGCGTGGATCACTGAATATTATGAATTGATTTTCAGGCATGAATTTTTTAAAATTCTTTAATATACCTGTGGAATTGAGTTTAATACCAAGATTTATTCTGTTAATAATTCTTTGCAATTTTATCATTGATTAATTTTTCAATTGCACGAACTTTATTTTCATAGTTATTTTTTATTGCATAGCTTTTTCTTTTTTCTTGTTTTTCAGGTGAATTAAAGTAACTAAGATTATTGACTACCTTTTCAAATAGTTCAATAATATCTTCTCTGTTTTCTGTCATTTCAATCAATTCGGGTTTATCCTTGTATTCATCTGTCCAGGACGCCACAATAACCTTACCGGATCCAAGATATTCAAGGATTTTATGGGGATTGGCAAGCTGATTTCTGTACACATCGGCTTTATAAAGTAGTATCAGCACATCAACTAACTTCAAAAAAGAAGGGATTTTATTTGCAGATTTTTCTCCAAGCAGAATTACATTTTTCAGACCCTTTATCTTTTTTAAGTATGGATTTTCCTCGAATTTTCTCGTCAGATTACTTTTGCCCTCGGGACCGATCAGGTAAAAACCAACATTGGGATTCTTAACCATCAGTGTATAAAACAAATCCCAGTCGATATATTTCAGACTGAGATTACCCACATACCCTGCTTTAACCAAAAAATCACCTGAAATGTCTTCCAGCTCATCAGGGTTTAATTCTTTATAATCCTTGTTGAATCCATGACCGATATTAAAAGTGAATATATTATGCCGTATCATGTCAGCCTTCAATATTTCCGATGTACACAGACAAATATCAGAAGTTCTACACAATAAATCGCGGTTAAAGTTTTCACTCCAGTCCACTATATGGGCGATACGAAGTTTTTCTTTTAACAAACTCAAATTAAAAAACCGGCTCGAATCAAAATTCCATATAATGTCAAAAACGGTTCCGGTTTTTTTCTCAAGACTGGTTACTTCCCTCCTGATAACATAACCGGATATGAACATGGGAAGTTTTCTGAGACCACGAAGTCGAGATTTATAATCAACTATATACAGGTTTAGTCCAACAGGTTTAACCTCAAAATTATCGGAGGGCGGATTAAGAAAATAAACTTTATTAGCTGTTGATAATTCGCGGGCAAAATGATGCTTGGAGACATAGCTATTACCCCAGAATTCAGGAGATATGATTAAGATGACTTTGTTATTAAAAGAATGATATCTTTTCATAGATCATATTCTGGTTTATTCTCCCATTTTTTATCTTTATATATGAATCGGTTTAAGGTATTATCCATTTGTTGCCTTAAAATCTCTAATCTTCCAACTGACTTGTTGTAGATCTCATTTTTAAACCGAAATTTTTTCAGATCACGGTCTATACCATCAGAATATTTATTTAACAGACTTGAATATCTCTTTTCGGCATATTCATACAATTGATAATCCCATTTCTGGGCTTTTGTAATTTTTTCAATTAGTTCAGGGTTGTTTTCTTCTCCGGATCTTTCTTTCGAAATATTTCGCGAAAGGTAGTTAAGTTTGCTTAGCCCAGTTTCATTTTTCAAAAGTATCAACGATCGGTCAAAATCTTCAGTAAGAAGAACATAATCCACTTGTTCCATTAAGTGAAGTGCTCTTGAATAATCATCTTCGCCAATTTTTTTAAATCTTTTTTTTAATTTAAAATCATCTTCAGATCGTGACAAGTAATAGGTTTGCAGATTAAACCCTCCATTTTCGAGAAGATAATCATGATATTCGTGTAAACTATGAATTTTTTTTAAATCATCATGTAATACATTATGTGGAGACCTTTTTATATGATAAAAGCTGGAAATAATCTGTCTTACAGGGTCCCTCAGATAGAGAGTTGATTTATATTGATTGGTTCTGTGAAGCAAATACTGGGCTCCATGACCGGCGATCAGGTCAAATTTATTTAATTCTGATTCGGAAAGTTTATTCAGATAACCAAGACTTATCTCTGGATTGAGATCATGTATGATAAATGATTTTCTTTTACCATAATTTTTTTTTAGGATGGACCTGAAAGTCGAACCGGCAGTTTTGGGAATATGGATAAAAATAACTTTTTTCATTTTTTCACCATTTTCCGTATTACCTCGAAATACCTTTCTCCAACAGGCTTTTCACCGAATTTTTTTGATGCAGCCAATGCAATGTCTTTTCTGTTATATTTTGATTTATGGAATATGCAATGATCAACCGCTTTTATAATATCCTCTTCATAATTTGAGATCAATATTCCGTTGTTTTTATCTATTAATTCCGGAAGGCCACCTACATTGGAAGCAATAACCGGAGTTCCACAACATAAAGCTTCCGCGCATACTACTGAAAATGTTTCATATTCAGAGATATGAATAAATGCTACTGAATGATTCATTTTATCAGCTATCTCCCTGGAATTCATTTTTCCCAAAAGTGCCACAGTACCTGAAATTTCATATTGTTCAATTGATTTTTTTATTTCATTCCATTGAGGTCCATATCCTCCAATCAACAATTGTATGTTTTCATATTTTTCCTGAAGTATTCTCCACGTTTTTAATACGATGAAAGGATCTTTGGGCCATTTCCATTGGCTGACCATGAAAAAGGCATTATCTGAATAACCGTATAGGTCAGATCTATATCTGAAAACATCTGTATAAACAACGTTGGGAGTTACATGTGATTTGATATCAGTTTTTGAAAATTCTTTAATATCTCTTGCAAGTGCATCTGATACAGCAATAACAGGTATATTGTTTTTGAAAATTCTCCGAATTCTGTCAAGTTTTTCGGGTTTTGAAACATTAAAATTATAATGATATCCGCTCCAGTGTTCTGTTATTACAATTGGGCAATTAATCCACCTTTTGATCAGATGTAAATATGTGCAATTGGGATAAGCAATATGAAAATTAATCATATCGTATTTATGACTCCTTGTTTTAAACAACACATATACAAGAAGCATAAAACTCAATAATTCATTTATCCTCCATTTTTCAAAAGGTAATTGGATGATTAAATACCTGGATTGATCTTCATTGACACCTTTAAACAAATGAAACGGCCCTTTTTTAATTTCTAAATGATATATGTAATTCGTAGTCCAATATGACAAAGCCATAATATGCCGGCGGATCCATGGGGCACTTAATGGAGATGGTTTCGAAGGATACCAGTTTGTGATATGCAATATATTCATATTGAATAACCGTATAATTCCATCTCAGTAGAAAGCCTGTTTTCAATTTTTTGTTTTTCTTTCACTGAGATAAGTGTTTTCCATTCATCGATCTTATTTTTTAAAAGAGGTTTATTAAGGTTTTTGTGATGTTTATAATGATCATCACCTAGATGTACTTTGCTGTATTTTTTTTCATATTTCAATTTTCCGGAGATGTATGACAATAAGTCATTCATAATTTCGTCGGTTGAACTCACCAGGTTTTCATATTTAATTTCTTTGACTCGGTCCTTTCTCTTTATTTTTTTTATGGACTTTATGGACCATTCCCAACGTTTTATTGCGTAATCAATGGTTTCATTGAATTCTCTTATCCTCGAAAGCACTACGGCTCTTGGATCCCTTATGATATGAATGATAATTGCATGCGGGAAAATTAAGTGGATCCATGATATTCTGTTTACTAAATAAGGAGTTTTATCGCCCCAGAAATCGGTTTCATTAATTCCTTTCTGAATAGCAAAGTTTTTATATAAAAGAGTGATTAATTCCGCCAGATTTCTGTCTGAAGGTGACAATTTGTAAACGGCCTCCGCAAACTGATCAAAATCTATTTTCCAGACGTGGATTTCCGGCGTATTCTTAATATGTTTAATTATCTTTTCAGCTCTTAGTTTCCATGGCAGGAAAATGTTTTTAAGATATATTTTTGTCAAAGAGGTAATCAAATCACCCGTTTCAGGTGGAATATTAAAATGGCCGGTTTGTATCAATAATTTTCTCAGTAAGGTTGAACCACTTCTGCCGGCGGAAACGATAAAAACAGGTGTTTCACGATTTTTCCCTCTTATTTTCTGAACGAAAATCTTTCCGAAAACCTGTAAAAACCTTTCGAAAACCGTTTTATAATAATATGACAACATGTTGTGTATTTAGAATAACATATGTTTTATATAATAAAGAATAAGTATCGTAATTGGATAAATTATTAAAATACCGGCTAAAAATCTAGTATATGATAGCTGATTTAGTTTAAAAATATAAATACCCTGGATTATATAAATCAATACGTTACTAGCTGTAAATAAAATTATTAACCATTCTATATCATTAAGCAGGTATCCGGTTAAAAGGGCTCCGGTATTCAATACAAATCCTGTCAGATTAAATATGAATAAGTTTTGTTCTCTTTTCATCACCTGAAAGACAGGTAAAACAGGAGAAATTATTAATGATAAAAAAAAATAAGGTCCCATCCATGCTGATATCCTTCCTGCCAGGGGCCATTGGTCTCCTAAAAAAAATGTGACCAAATATTCTCCAAATACACTGAGCACGGCAAAAGGTAATACACCCAAAATAAAAAGCTTGGTAATCAAATTATTGATGAATGAAGGAAGTAACTTTTTATCCTCATTATATAGATCATTTGCTTTCTTTAGAAATACAGAAGATAAACTGTTTGCCAATATTTGAATGGGCACATTCAATACAGATACGGCAATTGAAAAATTTCCAAGAATTGATTTACTAAATCCAAGGCCAATAAAATATATGGCTGATTGATTCTTTAAATTTCCAATAACTCTGCCTGGAAGAAAGTACAGCGGATAGTTTTTGTACTCCTTGGCAACACTGACCATCCTAGAAATGGAAATATGTTGAAAGAAAGGTTTACTTTCCTGTTTGAAATTTTTTATTAAATGCGTGAGAACAGCCAAAAGCCTTCCAGCCTGATTCCCGGCTATTAAACCAAAATTGTTATTTCTGATGGCAATGCCAATTATGAGGTTTATTATTCGTATTATCAGATTATGCCCGGATGAAACTATCGATGCAAAAAGAAATTGTTTCCTTCGTACATTCCATGGTGTGAATACCGCAATCCCACCATCCAACAATATTCCTAATGGGATAAAAAATAAAAAAGATGAATTTTCAAAAACATTGAATGCATTATTTATGGAATCCCCTGAACCGAGAAATAACACGAGGGTTAAAAGGGAAAAGGTAAGTAACAGCAAAGAGCTTAGTGAGAATAAATTATAAAATGTACGTTCATCTTTTGCTACAACAAGAGCTGATGGGAAGGATAAAGAAAATAATAAAACCAACAAGGAAACTATGGCATTGTACATCGAAAAATTCCCATACGCTTCCGGAGTATAGATCCTGGAAAGTATGGGTATAAATAAGAATCCTATTATAACAACCAAAACTTTTCCCCCACTCACAATCGCGACATCCTGTGTGAAGCTGCCTTTGGTGAATAAGGATCTGATCGTTTCGCGGATCATTTTTATATAGCTGGTTGTTTATAAAATTATGGGATTTATATAGAAAAGAACCTGGACCTGAATAACTATAAACCGGAAATATTCTTTATCTCTATTAGTTGTCTTTTTTGCTTTCATTTTTTGGATCATTTTTTGAAGCAGATCCTCTCCCAGTCTTTTTTTCCTCCTTATCAGATCCTTCCTCCTCACCCTCCGGAGCTTCTTCAAACACCTCCGGGGCTTCTTTCAGCAATATGTGATACCAGCTGACCAGCTTTTTTACATCGGAAGGATATACCCGGTCGGCGTCATATTCCGGCACGATGTATTCGATGAATGCCATCAGTTCGTCGGGGGCCGATTTGCCGTCGACACCCGGGTCATCGCCAAATTCTTCATGGATCTTCCTGAACACATCCTCGAGCATCACCGAGCCTTCCTCGGTATTGGCATATAGCGATATCTCCGATAATATGGATACCTTATGACTGGGATTAGTGACCATCCGGGTTTTCTTTTCATCAAGGCTCTCCAGGACCACCCCGGCCCGTCCTGGTTTTAATACCCTGAATAATCCTCCCTTGCCCGATACGGACGCTATTTCTGATAAATCTTTCATGGTGCAGGTCTAAAAAGTTAATATTACGGCACAAAATTGAACAATAGATCGGTCAAAGCCAAAAGTCAACCCGGTTTGATCAACTCAATATACTCAAGCATCTCCTCTCTTCCCCGTTTATCCATCGCTGATGTAATGAAGATCTCCGGCAGATAAACCCAGTCACGCAGTAAAATATTCTTGTACAGTTGTACGGACCGGTTCACCTTGTTCCGTGATAATTTATCCGCCTTGGTGAAAACAAGGGCAATCGGGATCTCATTTTCCACCATCCAGTATAAAAACTGAAGATCGATGGCCTGGGGTTCGTGGCGGGCGTCGATAAGAATAAAGAGACAGGCTAATGAATCGCCTGTCAACAGATAATCCCGTACAAATCCCGACCAGGCGATCTTTTTTTGCTTGCTCACTTTGGCCCAGCCATAACCCGGCAGATCCACCGCATACCATTCGTTATTAATAAGATAATAGTTGATGGTCTGGGTTTTTCCCGGCGTTGAGGAGATCCTGGCCAGGTTCTTCCGGCTCAGCAGCATGTTGATCAGGGACGATTTGCCCACATTGGACCGGCCTATAAATCCGAATTCAGGTATAACCGTCCGCGGCCTGTCTTTAAGACTGGTAATACTTTTGACAAATTCTGATGTCCGGATCTCCATTGTAGTAGATACTTCCCGTAATCTATTTTACTTAACTGCCTTAACCGCTGTTTTTTGCACAATATTTGTTCACCTGAATTATAAAATGAAATATTTTATAAAAAAAATGAAATGCATTTTCTAAGTTTTTAATAATATACTATTTTCAAATCACATAAATTTGCTCTATTCCAAGAAAAAATAATCCTATGTGGATATCACGTAAACTTCTGATCTACGTAATGCTTCTTACCGCAATTTCGCTGCAATTCCAGGCGTCAGTCAACGCCCAGGCACAGGATAAAGAGTCTTTGCGGTTTGCCAACCGTATAGAACCCCTTGCCGCGGAATATTTCAGGATAGGGGATTATAAACGGGCCCTTGAGGGCTACCTCGTACTTGATTCCATTATACCCAATAATACCGAATACAATTACCGGATCGGACTGTGCTACCTGAATACCAATTTTAAATCGAAAGCCTACCCTTATCTTGCGTTTGTGTACCTCCAGGATGATGCCCCTGAAAATATTTTCTTTGAGCTGGGAAGGGCTTACCATTACGGTCATGAGTTCGAAAAGGCCATGATCTTTTATGAGAGCTATAAAAAACAGATCAAATTCAACCCCGAATACGAGGATACGGAAACGGATATTCAGCAAATCGACCGGTACATACAGATGTGCCGGAACGGCCAGAGGCTGGTCCGAAACCCCCTGATCCGGACCAGAGTCGTCAATCTGGGTGAAAATATCAACAGTGAGTATACGGATTTTTCGCCGTTGATCAACCGGGATGAGGACCTGATCATCTTTTCTTCCAAACGGCAGGCTACTCCAAAGACCAAGTCGGACCCGCTTACCAATGAGTTCTACGAAAGTGTTTTTTATTCGAATAAAAACAGCGACCAATGGGAAGAAGCCCGATACATCGGTACGCCCATCCATCATGATGACCTTCATGATGCACCGGTCGGTTTATCCCCCGACGGCACCAAGCTTTTTCTCTACAGAGGCGATGACAACAGTTTCAGTGCCAGAATAGCCGGGCATCTGTATGTCAGTAATTATAATAACGGGGAATGGTCGGAACCGGCTTTTATCGAAGAAATAAATACCGAAGGCTGGGAATCCCATGCTTCCATTACCGCTGATAACAACACGCTGGTTTTCACCAGTGACCGGGAAGGAGGAATGGGTGGCACCGATATTTATATTTCACGTCGAAAACTGAATGGCGCCTGGAGCGAACCGGAAAATATCGGGGGATATATCAATAGCAAATTCGATGAGGACGGCCCTTTTATCCATCCCGACGGCAATAAATTGTATTTCAGCTCCAAAGGTCATGTATCTATGGGGGGGTATGACATTTTTTATACCGAATACCTCGAAGACAAGGGGCGATGGACCCGGCCTGAAAATGTAGGTTACCCGATCAATACGGCAGATGACGATGTTTTCTTTGTGTGGAGTGCCGATGGTGAGCGGGCTTATTTTTCTTCGGAACGGGAAGATTCCTATGGAGGTGCGGATATCTACATGTTGATCAGGGATGATACGGATGCCACCACGGTGAATCTTCATGGTGAAGTAATTGATAAATATGCGGATGAACCGACCCGTGCAGAGATCATAGTCCGGGATATGCTGAGCAATAACCTCATAGGAATATTCGATACGGAAGAAAACGGAGAATTTTCGTTCGACCTGAGGAGTGGGAGACAATATTTTGTGGTGCTCAGAGCAGAAGGGTTCAGGGATGAAGTGACTGAACTGGACCTCCGGGAAATTCAAGAGGAGGATCTGGAAAGGAATTTCGAGATCAGAAAAAGAAGATGACCCGGCAAGGGATCCCGGTTAAGAAAAAGAAGATGACCTGATTTTCAAATCATTCAATGTTTGATATCAAAGAAAACCTGCCTATATTTAGGAAATCAAAAAGAGAAAAGATAGGGATATTGAACATTTTTTTCGGCAGATTATTTACCATAAAAAGGTATTTAACCCTTTTTTCCCTGATGCTTTCTCTCTTTACGATCAGCAGGGCACAGGACAATCGTGAGATTGCCAACCAATTGAACCAGATTGCCGATGAGATCTATTCCAGTACCAGTGCATACATTCAGGCCAGAGATGCGTACGTTCAGGTGTTGGATTTTGACCCGGATAATCTGAAGGCCAATTATATGGCCGGTTATCTCTATTTGCAGACGATAAACAAGGAAAGAGCCACTGCATACCTGCTAAAAGTATATGAGATCGATCCTGAATATACCTTTGACCTGATGTACCTGATCGGCAGAGGATATCAGTACGGGCTTGATTTCAGAAATGCCATCGAATTTTATGAACAGTATATAGAACAGTATAAAAGAGAGCCCGATTATATCGGTGATGATAAAATCCCCCTCAATATAGTTGAACAACGGATCCGGGAATGTGAAATCGGGCAGGAACTTGTGAATTCGCCTCTAAACTATAATATTACCAATGCAGGGAACAATATTAATTCCGAATGGCCGGATTATGGCCCCTCGGTTAACCGTGATGAAAGCATCATTGTGTTTACTTCCCGGAGGCAGGAGGATAATACCAATTCAGATGTGTTTGAGGACAACTTCCCCTATGAAGATATTTTCATTTCGGTTCAGGAAAATGATGGCTGGGCACCTGCTCAAAATATTTCTCCCACGATCAATACACCCTATTTTGAATCCAGTCTTTTTATTTCCAATGATGGTCGTGAGTTATACCTCTACCGGGATGATAACCGTGGCGATATTTATGTTTCCAGGAAGCTGACGGAAGATACATGGTCAGTTCCCGAACCTGTTCCCGGAGATATTAATACGTCCTCCAAGGAAACCTCAGTTTCCATATCCCAGGATGGACGGTTGATGTTTTTTGCCAGTGACCGTGCGGGTACCATGGGAGGACTCGATATATATTATTCCAGAAAAGACCGCAGGGGTATCTGGAGCGAGGTGGTCAACGCAGGACCTCAGATCAATACACCTGAGGATGATGATTTTCCCTTCCTGGATCATGATGGTAAAACCCTCTATTTCAGCAGCGAAGGTCATGATGGGATGGGTGGTTACGATATTTTTAAAACGGTGTACGATTCCAGTCAAAATAATTGGATAAAGCCCGTAAATGTGGGTTATCCGATCAATACGCCTGATAATGATATATCCTTTATCACTACCCTTGAGGGTAAAAAAGGATACTTTTCGTCGGTAAGGGAGGATGGATATGGGTATCAGGATATTTATATGTTTACTATACCGGAAGAGATTCAGAATATAAATGAGGAAGAACCTGAGCTGGTCCGTGAGGAAGAACCTGTTGAAAAAACCCCCATCCGGATATTGCTGCATGTACGTGATCAATCAGGCAATCCGATCGATGCCCGGGTTCAGATGCGAAATACTTCGGGAGGGTATCTGGCGGGGGTAAGCAAAACCGGAACAGGAGAATATGAGGCCAGTGTAAAAAATGAAGATCCCGCCCCCTATACCATATCAGCCGAAAAAGACGATTATCTTTTTTATAATGAAAATATCACATTACCCGGCATGAAGGAAGAAGAGCAGGTGTTTGAGTATAACCTGAAGTTGAGGAAGCTTGAAAAAGGGACCTGGACTGTGTTAAGAAATGTGTATTTCGATTTCGATAAGGCTACTTTAAAGGATGAGTCCTACGTGGAGATCAACAAATTATACAATATGCTTTCAGAAAATTCACGCCTGATCGCTGAAATTGCGGGTCATACCGATAATGTGGGTGCTAAACAATACAATTATAAATTATCCTACAAGAGGGCAAAAGCCGTGGTGGATGTACTCATTAAAAAAGGTACTGATCCTGTGAGGGTAAAAGCGGTGGGATACGGAGAAGACAGACCATTGGCCTCCAATGATGATGAAAAGGAGGGCAGGGAACTAAACAGAAGGGTGGAATTCAGGGTATTACGATATATTTACTGATCCTTTCCGTAAATAATAAAAACACTTCTATATTTGTCAACATTATTTCTTCACAGCAGGTTTTAATTTCCGGGGATACATTCGTTCAGAGATACATACAAATCAATGCAGATCGTACCTTATAAAAATAAAAATATCGATAAAAAGGAACAGGTGGCCCTGATGTTTGATAACATCAGCCATAAATACGATTTCCTCAATCATTTTTTGAGTTTCGGCATAGACCGGAGCTGGCGAAAAAAAGCGATCCGGATGCTGAAACCCTACCAACCATCAAGGATACTCGATGTGGCTACGGGAACCGGAGATTTTGCCATAGAAGCGCTGAAACTGGGTCCTGAAAAGGTTGTTGGCGTAGATATTTCAAAGGGTATGCTCGACATCGGACGGAAAAAATTGAGCCGGGCAGGACTTGAAGACAAAGTCGAACTTCTTTATGGCGATTCTGAAAACCTTCAATTCGGGAATAATAAATTCGATGCTGTGATCGTTGCTTTTGGTGTAAGGAATTTTGAAAATCTGGATAAAGGCATATCCGAAATTTACCGTGTGCTGGACAAAAAGGGTAAGGTGGTTATCCTGGAATTTTCCAGGCCGCGCCGGTTTCCTTTCAAACAGTTGTATGAATTTTATTTTAAAAATATTCTACCATGGATAGGAAGGGTGGTTTCAAAAGATCAGTCAGCTTACACTTATCTGCCTGAATCTGTACATGCATTTCCTGAAGGAACTGATTTTTTGAATATCCTTGAAAAGGCAGGATTTAAAAACAGAAAATGGATACCGCTAACATTGGGTATAAGTTCGATCTACTGGGGAGAAAAGGCCTGATATTTCTTATTCTGGTTCTTTTTTATTTCCCTGCCTCGGGACAGAAAAGCAAAGAGATAAATCTGCCCAATTATGACGAACGCTGGATCCATTATGGTTTCCTGATGGGTGGCCACCGGTCATATTTTAACATCACCTACTCCGACCGGTTTGTAGAGAATAAACTGGATTCCATGCATTCCATTCTTCCCCCTCCAAGACTCGGTTTTGACCTTGGATTTATTGTGAATCTGCGGTTGGGGCAATTTTTCGATTTCAGGGTAACTCCCAAGGTCGGATTTTACGAATATATGGTGGAATATAACTATACCAGGGGAAACCAGATCAACCAGCTGGTGGAGGCCACCATTGTAGAGATCCCTTTATTATTCAAATACAAATCCATACGATGGACCAATTCCCGGGCCTATATCATTGCGGGCGTCATGCCGGGTCTGCAGGCCAGTGGCAATAAAAAGGATCAGGAAGAAAGAAAACTCCAGACCAGTGACTTCAATCTTTCAGGAGAACTTGGTTTCGGTTTTGATTTTTACTTTCCCTTGTTTAAATTCTCTCCTGAAATAAGGTTTTCAAGAGGCTTGATCAATATGGTCCGTGAAGATAAATTCGGTTACAGTGAAGGTATCGAAAGCCTGAGAACCAATGTATTTTCATTATATCTGCTATTTGAATAATCATGAAACGAATCGCTTGTATTACAGGGGCTACTTCCGGGATTGGTGAAGCTTCCGCAAGACTCCTTGCTGAAAATAATTTTTCACTTATAATCTGTGGACGGCGTGAGAACAGACTTAAAAACCTGAAGCAGGAACTTGAATCACTCACGGATATTTATTACCTGAGTTTTGATGTCAGAGACAAGGAATCCGTTTTCGGCCGGTTCCAGGATCTGCCTGAAAACTGGAAGGAAATCGATGTGCTGATCAATAATGCAGGAAATGCACATGGACTGGGAACGGTGCAGGAAGGCAATATAGATGATTGGGATGCCATGATCGATATCAATGTAAAAGGATTGTTGTATGTATCGAAGGCCATCCTTCCCGGCATGGTGGAAAGAGGGAAGGGTCATATTGTAAATATCGGATCCATAGCAGGCAAGGAAGTTTACCCGGGAGGGAATGTATATTGTGCATCAAAACATGCTGTAGACGCCATAAACAAAGGAATGCTGATCGATCTGAAAGGAACGGGTGTTAAGGTTTCCGGGATCAATCCCGGCCTGGTTAAAACGGAATTTTCACTGGTACGGTTCAAGGGAGATGCCGATATGGCCGGTAAGGTGTACGAGGGGATGAAACCATTAACAGGTCATGATGTAGCAGAATTGATCTTGTTTGTAATCACCCGGCCATCCCATGTTAACATTGCGGATTCTGTCATATTCCCTGCAGCACAGGCAAGTTCCACGATTGTGCACAGGGATTAATACGGGTTACAAGAGACATTCGCATTACTTTTTGAATGCAAGCACACTTCCGCCGCAATAATTCTTTGAAGCCCTGAACGTATAGGAAATATAATAGATCCCGGTTGAGTTACATTGAAATATAATGCCGGGGAAAAATTTACCGTTTGCAAAATTGGTCGAGACCTGGTTTCTTTTCGAATCATAGATGGTAACCACTATTCCGTCCGTATTTTCCTCAGCAGTACATATATTCAGGTAATACTGGGTATCTTTTGTGAAAACCAGTGAATACTCCACTTTTTCTTTTGCTCCATTCTGTCCGTCAATATTGAAGCTTTTATAAAATATGAATCCATCCTGAATTTTTGGTATGCATTCCTGGGAGTATTCCGAAGGATTGCATTGGGCCAGGGCAGCTGAACTATTCCAACCCATACCAATCAAAAGAGCGATCAGAATTTTATATATATGTTTCATTTCTTTCAATTTTAACTTATCAATCCTTTTCGTACCTTGGTTGTGATATCCTTTATTTTTTTAATGGTGTTATCGTCAATGGAGACTATGGTGATGCTGTTATCCTTGGCCACCAGTACACCATTCACTTCTTCGTAGGTTGGTTCTCCGAATTCCTGTTCTATATTGACTTCTTCAAAGATCGCTGACATCGATTCCAGGGAGGCATAAAGTTCACTGAAGTCTTCGCTGGAATCTTTATAAAAGGAAACGAGTTCCATGATCTTTTCGAGAATTATTTTCTGTTCCCCGATCTTTTCTCTGAGGGCTTCATTTTCAGGAGTTTGAGTATACACCTGGTTGGCAATATGAAGTGCTTCAATCCATCCTCCCACGATCATGAGCACACTTAATCCGGAACGTTGCTGCTCCTGGAAATAATCGTTTACTTCATTAAAGTTCTGAGTAGTAAGCAGAAGCAGAGAATCGAGATCCTGTTTTTCGGCAAGTCGCTCTATGGTTTCAAAATTAAAAAACTGATCGATCCGTAGTTCGTCCACAAGTTCCTTAATGGCTCCCACATATAAAATGGATTGCTGATTTTCCTGATATAAATTGCTATACCCCAGGTCAGCACCGTAAACGCCCAGATTTAATGCACGGTCGAAGCTGCTGTTGTAGAGTGAATAATTTTCAGGATCGTTAAGATAATTTTTATTGTACCGGGCTCCGGATTCTCTTAGCAGGGCTGAAAGCTCCAGAGGAGTGGGGATCTGATTGATAATTTCATTGAGTTTTTCATCGGATACTTCAGGTTGAGGTATCTCAAGCTTTTCGAGGCTGTCGAGCAATACAATATCCTTTTGTTTCTTAGGAGATTGGCAAGCAAATATTAATAAAATGATCAGTATGAATATGTTTTTTTGCATTTCCTGTTTGATTTTATATATGCTTTGTTTAAGCCACCAATAATCGGTCCAATTTTCAGTAATTATATTAAATATCCAAATTATTTAGTAGAAATTGAACTGAGTAGGGCATGATTATGGATCAGGCAAAAATTATTCGTTTTTTTCGCTATGGAAAAACCAAACCAGTTTTTTCAGCAATCTAAAATATAGGGCCAGGTAGAGTAAGAAGGACAGGAGCCAAATGACCGCGGTATTAAATACAAAAGTATTTATA
Source organism: uncultured Roseivirgaceae bacterium (assembly GCA_964543195.1). Classification (GTDB taxonomy): domain Bacteria; phylum Bacteroidota; class Bacteroidia; order Cytophagales; family Cyclobacteriaceae; genus JAGTVG01. The sequence continues at coordinate 37,495 of CAZIXF010000016.1, read as the reverse complement.
TAAGCGCCAAGAAAATATTTTTTTGGTACAAAAAAATGTGCCCTGTAATCCAGAATGTGTCTGGGTTTCAGATCAGTATTGTATATGGGATCGACAAGCTGATAGAGTGATCCCCTATAGATCGCTATCTTATCGACAGCTGAATTGTTGCGGACAAGATCGGCAAGGCTTTCATTATAATAATTGTTCTTAATTTCATCCAGTGGGCGTTTATGTTCCGGATCATTCGTGAAAATGTGAATTAATCTTTCCCTTTTCGCGGCAGCATCATTTGCTTTTTTCCTGTAGAGACTCTTAAGGTCGTTTATGTATCTGTAAAATTCATCTTCCATGCCCAGTTGAAAACTGGCCGGGTCAAACTTATTACCGATCTGTTCAGGCAGGATCCTTGAAAGGGGATCTTGGAGCAGTTCATTCCTTAATACTTTCAGGTTCGTTTTAATCCGGTTTGTTTTCCATTGGGTGATATTTTCATCATTCTGTTCATTCTTTTCCAGGCTTTTTTTTAGAAATACCACTTCGTCGAGCATTTCTTTAAGCTTTTCAGTATAAAATGTACTTTTATAATTGGCCTGGGATTCATGTTTTTCAAATTGATAAAAAGGTCTTTCGTATTCATTATTGACGAATTGATGAACCGCCATGGCCTCATAGGCCCATCGTGTGGTCATCAGGTCGGCAATTACAGGAACCTGGGCTTTGTTTCCAATGATTTCATTTATTTTATCGAAACTGACCAACAGCCCGCTCAAGATCATCTGTGGTATGATCAAAAGAGGGATCATAATATAGACGGTGACGGAGGATTTAAATCCATCCGAAATATTCAATCCAAGCACATTCCCGAAACAGGATACCGTAAAGAGGATCAACCAGAAGGCAAAAGTCATTCCCTTTATTTCAAGGATAAGATTACCTGTGATCACAAAAGTGAACGTCTGAATGGCAGATAATAAAAACAGTATGAATAATTTCGAGAGCAGATAGCTGTTTCGGCTCAAATTGAGAAAAGATTCCCGTTTCAGGATTTTACGGTCTCTGATGATTTCTTCGGCACTTACCATCAAACCCAGAAATAAGGCCACTATGATACTCATCATCAAAAAGATCGGAATATTGTCGTTAAACCGGAATAGATATACCGTATTATCAAAGGCATTTTTATACCGTACGATACCGGCCAGTATCAGGGCAAGGGCAGGTGCTTCCAGGAGATTGAGAAGCAAATACTGATTATCGGATAACTTGGCCTTCAGATCCCGCTTAATAAATATCCATAGCTGTGTTAACCTTGAAGGAATAACGAGTTTCTGTTCCGGTTCGGTTTTGATTTCCCTGCTTTCGGGAAGCTCACCATTATTGAGAAATATTTCCGACCATTGTTTGGGTTGTACTTTTCTTTTATCGGTCAGGCTACCATATTCATCCACCACCTTTTCCTCCACTATATTAAATATCTGTTCGGGATTAACGTTCCCGCAGGCAGGACAAATCCCGCGTTCGCTGTCGACCTGCCGGGTGGCTTTTTTGAAATGGATCACTGCCTCAACCGGATTGCCATAATATATGGGATATCCTCCCACATCCAGAATGAATATCCGGTCGAACAGTTTATAAATATCGGAAGAAGGTTGATGAATGACCACAAAAACGAGTTTTCCCCGATAGGTTAGTTCTTTCAGCAGGTCCATTACATTCTCCGAATCCCTTGATGATAATCCGGAGGTGGGTTCGTCAACAAACAGCACAGTGGGTTCCCGGATGAGCTCAAGCGCTATATTCAGCCGTTTTCTCTGACCGCCGCTGAGCGTTTTATTCAGCACACTACCCACTTTCATATCTTTCCTTTCCCATAAGCCCAGGTTTTTCAGGATCTCATCCACTTTTTCCCGGATCCTGGACTCTTTAAAGCCGCCAAAACATAACCGGGCATTATAATAGAGATTTTCATATACAGTCAATTCCTCGATGAGAAGATCATCCTGGGAAATGTATCCGATCACCCCTTTGAGTTTTTTCCTGCCTTCATGGGAATGAATATTGATCCCATTGATCCTGACCACGCCTTTGGAGGGTTTGATTATTCCTGCCATGACATTTAACAAGGTAGTCTTGCCGGCACCACTCACACCCATGATACCAATCAGTTTACCCGGGCCTTCGGAGATTGAAATATTTCTCAGCCCCGTGTCTCCTGAGGGAAATTTATATTCCACCTTTATGGCACGGAAGGAGATTTTCGTAGTCGCGATCTCTTCAAGATAATTCCTGACCAGATCACTGTAATAAATGGCGTTACCGAAGGGAGTTTTTATGGAACTTCCGTTGGAGAAGGTATAAACATGGACCGGGGACATAATAAAGCCATTGAGAATTATTTCTTCGTTACCATAATATTTAACGAAGTACATATCCACGCTATCCAGTTTAAGGAATATGATCTCTCCGTTGATTTCAGTTTGTATATGTTTGTTTTTGGCGTTTTCGGGTATGGTCTCAAGATTATTGATGATCAGAATTTCCTCATAATGTATGATATTACCCGGACGGTAAAAAACGAATTCCTCAATGATCTTCAGCTCCGTTTCGGAAATGCTAAAAACCGCTGAAATGGTTTCGATGATCCTCTTTTTATGTGCGGAAAAGTTACCGTCAACCGCAATGAGCTGAAGTATTTTTAATAAAAGAAGAACCTTTTGCTTTAATTCCAGTGTTTTGTTGATCTTATTGCAGATGGCCAGGGTCCTTACGGTTTCCTTCATGGTTACCGCTCCATGATCAGATGAATCCTCGATGATCTCTTTCTGGGACTCGTAACCCGATAGCCTGTCGAAAATGTTTATGTATTTATTTAAGGATACCGGATCCATATCCTGACGGAATAGATTGATCACGTATTTCCTTTCAGCTTCTGTAACCACATCATCCTGAAGGGTAACCAGGGCCAGAAGTTGGGTAAGTGCATATAGGGTTTCTTCATTCATAAAGGAACTCCTCAGATCCGAAATTATTAATTTGATTTAAAATAATAAAAAATGTGATCAATTATCTGACCAATAATTTTTCTTGAGATATTCAGGCCGGTAGTTGAGCATTGCGGAATCCAAAAGGCAAAAGTGAACTGGCGCTGGGGAAAATCATGAAACCTTCATTTTTTCCGGTGGTTATTATTTTTATGGGGCTGTTCTGTTTATCCTCATATTCAAGCAATACCTGCCTGCAGGCACCACAGGGTGTAACCGGGATGGAATTACCCAGTTTGTCACGTCCAACCACGATCAGGGTGGTCATTTTTTGTCCCGGGTTTTGAGCACTGGCTGCAAACATAGCCACTCTTTCAGCACATAACCCCGAGGGATAAGCAGCATTCTCCTGGTTTGAACCGGATACTATGGTGGCACCTTCCAATAAGAGCGCTGCTCCAACCCTGAACGTGGAGTAAGGGGCATAAGCATTATGGGCGGCAAGACTGGCCTTTTCAAAGAGGGTCTGATCCTCCCCCGACAATTTACCAAGGGAATTAATGACCTGGTATTCAATTCTGATTATTTTTTTGTTGTTTTCCATGCCATATGGTACGGTTCCGGTTGCATTTAAAAGGGTGCTTACCCAAGTTTCAATATATTACAGGATCAATTTAATTAAAAACAGGGAAGAAATAAATGATGTAATGGAAGGATAGTCATTTTCATCATCTGATTCTTTCAGTTAACCTGTTCTCTTAAAATGCGTTACCAATTAAAAATCCAGGTAAAAATCTCGAAGCAAATGTTTGAAACCGGCGGTATATTTATTTTTTGAATTCATGATCAGGAGCTTTTTTTCGGTCATTTCTTTTTGTTGCCTATTGAATCCCCCGATTACCCGGTATAGGGGTTTACCAGGCATATTATAGATTAATAATCGATCGGAAAGGTATAATCCGGAGATGGCCAGTTCATTTCCGATGGTCATAAAAGACCCGGGAGGGAGGATCACATAAAAACTGCCCGTTGTGCTCAATAGGTTGACAACCAGATGAGCCAGTTCGGCAAGTGATAATCTTGTGGCATGCCGGGCAATATTTACCTGGTCGTCCGGTGATCTGAATTGTTTTTTGTAATAGGGAGGGTTGCAGAGGATCAGATCGAAAACCGGCCGGGAAATCTTCGTGAATTCCTGTATGGAGACAGCATGCAGGTTCAGCCGGTCAGGCCATGGACATTGACTGAAGTTTTCGGCGGCCTGGTCTATAGCATCCGGATCCGTTTCCACTGCATCGATTGTGGATGCAGGATAACGTTGGGCGACCATCATGGCCAGCAACCCGGTACCTGTACCTATATCCAATATCCTCCCCGGGTTTTCATGCGAGGCATAGGCACCCAGAATGCAGGAGTCTGTGGTGACTTTCATGGCAGCCTTCTGCTGATGTACCGTAAACTGCTTGAATGAAAAATAGGTATTTGGCATATGCCTCAAGTTGAACCGGACTGTTCCAGATAACCTTCATCTTCGTGCAGATCCCTGCCCTTGGCAGCCTGGACAGCGAGATAGTCACAACGTTCGTTTTCAGGATGGCCTGCATGGCCTTTCACCCATTTGAATTTCACCTTGTGTTTTTTATACAAAGGCATGAAACGCTTCCAGAGATCGACATTTTTCTTTTTTTTGAATCCCTTTTTCTGCCAGTTCCAGAGCCACCCCTGTTCAATGGCTTTCAACACATAAAGAGAATCCGTATAAATGACCACTTCCCAGCCGGGTTGCCTGATGGCTTCCAGGCCTACGATCACGGCCATCAGTTCCATTCTGTTATTCGTAGTAAGTCGGTAGCCCCGCGACATTTCCTTTCTTTTATCCTTATATATGAGGATCACACCGTAACCTCCCGGTCCGGGATTCCCCTTTGCAGCTCCATCTGTGTATATGGTGATCATGGTATAACCAGGTTGCTTTTTATGAGTTTAATGGCAATGGCCAGCAATATAATACCCATTGCTTTGCGCAGGATCAGAAAACCGGCATTTCCGATCTTTCTTTCAAGCCAGTTACAGGACTTCAATACAAGATAAACAAGTACCAGGTTTATGATAATCCCGATTAGTATATTCATTACCTGGTATTCGGCCCTCAGTGAAATGATGGTGGTCATGGTACCTGCCCCCGCGATCAGGGGAAAGGCTATGGGTACTACAGAGGTTGAGCTGGCACCGCCCGATTCATGCCTGAACAAGGTGATACCGAGCACCATCTCAAAGCCGATGAGAAAAATAATGATCGCTCCGGCAATGGCAAAGGAATACACATCGATCCCGAATAGTCTCAGGATCGAATCACCCAGGTATAAAAACACGATCATGATCACGCCGGCGACGATAGTGGCTTTAACGGACTGAATGTCCCCGGATTTTTTTTTCAGGTCGAGGACCACCGGGATCGACCCGATGATATCGATAATCGAAAATAGAATAATGGTAACGGATACAATTTCTCTTAAGTTATTCATAATGGATAAGATTCATCTTGGATGAAATTAATCAACGGAAAAATCATAAGAACAAGCTCACTGAAGCCCGGTGAAATATTGAAGGGCCAGGCGATAGCTCTCGAGTCCGAAACCGGATATCGATCCCAGACACACCGGTGCAATAAGACTTTCATGTCTGAAAATCTCCCGTTTAAAGATATTGGATATATGTACTTCGATTACCGGCCTCTCTACTCCTCCGATGGCATCCCGGAGTGCAACGGAAGTATGGGTCAATCCGCCGGCATTGAGTATGATCCCATCATAGGAGAAACCTGTTTCATGTACCTTGTCGATAATTTCACCCTCGTGGTTGGATTGGAAATACTCGAGGTTTGTTCCGGGGTAGTTTTTTTTAAGGTCGGAAAAAAATGTATTGAAATCCGCCGTGCCATATATTTCTTTTTCTCTTTTTCCTAGTAAATTTAAATTCGGGCCATTGATAATGATGATTTTCATTGTATTGGACAGTTAATATGATGAGTTGGGATTTTTATATCAAACAATTTAAGAATTATTTAAAATTAGAACGGTCTCTGTCGGACAATTCAATCGATGCTTATATTCATGATGTTGTAAAGCTAAAACAGTTTATAGAAATCTCCAATATTGATATTAATCCGCTTGAGATTACCAGCCGGCACTTGCAGGATTTCCTCGAACATATCAATCAGCTTGGCATGAGCGCACATTCCCAGGCCCGTTTGCTATCAGGTTTAAAAGCTTTCTACAAATACCTTTTATTCGAGGAAATAATCGATAAGGATCCCACCGAACTGCTCGACGGTCCCAAGCTTGGCCGGAAGTTGCCGGATACTTTGAGTTATGACGAGATAGAACGGCTATTTGCCTCGATCGATATGTCGACCGATGAAGGTATGCGCAACAGGGCTATGCTGGAAACCCTGTACAGCTCGGGGCTCAGGGTATCCGAACTGATCGACCTCAGGTTGAATAATATTTATTATGACATAGGATTTATACGGATCGTGGGTAAGGGAAATAAGGAGCGGCTTGTGCCTATCGGCCGGGAGGCATTAAAATTTATGAAGATCTATGTAAATGAGATCCGTTGTCATCTGGATGTTAAACCGGGTAATGAGGCTTATGTATTCCTTAACCGGCGAGGCCGTAAATTATCCAGGGTAATGATTTTTACCATTATAAAGAATCTCACCCAGGTTTCCGGACTGAAAAAAAAGGTAAGCCCCCATACATTCAGGCATTCCTTTGCTACCCATCTGATAGAGGGAGGGGCCGACCTAAGGGCTGTCCAGGAGATGTTGGGTCATGAATCCATTACCACAACCGAGATCTATACACATCTTGACCGGGATTATTTAAAACAGGTGATGAAGGATTTTCATCCCAGGAGTTGACAATTACAGGCTAATAGAGCTTAATTTGCATCAGTCAATACTTTTTTCGAGTAACGAACGTGTATAAAAACATAATCCGACCCCTTCTGTTTCTTTTCAATCCTGAAACTATCCATAATCTTGCCGTTTTGTATATAAATAAAATCAGCCGCATTCCAGGTTTGACCTCCATTATCAGACGGATTTATCACGTGAACGATCAGACGCTACAGACTAATGTCTCTGGCCTCGAATTTGAAAACCCGGTAGGTGTAGCCGCCGGTTTCGATAAAGATGCGCTTATGGTGGATGGACTGGCCGCCTTTGGTTTCGGATTTGTCGAGATCGGTACGGTTACCCCAAGCCCACAACCCGGTAATCCAAAACCCCGGTTATTCCGGTTGCCGGATGATGGGGCCCTCATCAACCGGATGGGTTTTAATAATAAGGGTGCGGAAAAGGCGGCCCGCCACCTTTCGGGCAGAAAGACCAATATAATTATCGGGGGTAATATCGGGAAAAATAAAATCACTCCTAATGAACAGGCGGTTGAGGACTATATCTATTGCCTGGATCAATTATATGATTATGCCGATTATTTTGTGGTCAATGTGAGTTCCCCGAATACACCCGGTCTCAGGGAACTTCAGGAAAAAAAACCTCTGATGAAGATCCTGCAGGCTCTTAAAAAAGAGATCCGGGAAAAAGGAGGTAAGAAACCACTCTATTTGAAAATCGCACCCGATCTATCCGAAGATCAGCTTAACGATATCATTGAGATAGTCAATGATTTGGTACTGGAGGGTGTAGTGGCGACCAATACCACCGTGGCAAGAGAGGGGCTTCAATCTCCCGATCCCCTTATACAAAAAATCGGAGAAGGAGGGTTAAGCGGTCGTCCCCTAAAAAAACGATCCAGTAAAATAATCCGTTACCTGCGTCAGCGTTTACATAAAGAGGCAGTAATTATTGGTGTGGGTGGTATTATGTCGGTTGAGGATGCACTGGAAAAGATTGAGGCCGGAGCCGATCTAATCCAGCTTTACACCGGTTTTGTATATGAAGGCCCCGGACTGGTAAAACGGATAAATAATGCCCTGATAAGGAGAAGAAAGTCGAAGACAGGTATTGAAACCCAATGATCGCTATTAAATTTAATTCCCTTTCTTCAACCAATTATTTTTGTAATTTTGTGATTTGAATGGCAACAAGAAATACCTATAAAACAAACACCTCCAAAAACGAGGGAACCAGTGGCAGAAAGATAAAGTTTAACCTTAATTTCTTTCAGGATCGCCGTTTTCATCTGTCACTCGGCTTTTTTTTGTTAGGTGTTTCTGTTTTTTTGCTGACCGCATTCATATCCTATCTGTTTACAGGTCAGGCTGATCAAAGTGTGGTTGAGTCTGTAAAGGCTTCCGGGATAAAAGAATCGGGTCTTGACGCGGAAAACTGGCTGGGGCTGATCGGGGCGATGACTTCCCATTATTTTATTTTCCAGTGGTTCGGGGTCTCAGCATTTTTTATACCTCCTTTTTTATTTATTCTAGGATTTAAGCTGGTATCCAGGAAGGAGATACTTCCGGCATACCGTTCCTTCAAATTCGTGACTTTTTTTATTTTCTGGTTATGCCTTCTTTTCGGATATACAACACTGAATATTGAGAATTTTAAAGGCGCTGATTTTCTCAGTGGTGGTTTGGGCTATGAACTGGCGGTACTTTTTCATTCCCTCATCGGTTGGGGCACATATATTTTTCTGCTCATATCCCTGCTTATATTTACCGTTTATTTTTTCAACATCACGGAAATCATGGGATGGAAAAAAGCAGGTCAGACCGTCTTTGCAGACGGGCAGCCAGGGTCACCGGTTGAAAAATCATCAATTCCGGGTGAACCGGGAAGTGAAAATGATTCATCAAACTACACTGAAAGGGGAGTAGACAGCAAGAAGGAAAAATCAACAGTTGAGAACACGGAGACCACTGAACCGGGGGAAGGGGAAAAAGAACTGGAGTTATCTCTGGATCCATCAGATAGCAGAGAAGTTTCTGCTGATAAACAGGGCTCCAATCGAATAGAGAAAAGTGCCGATAGGGATTCCAATGATGATCTTGAGTTGATCGTCGAAGAGGCCGAGGACCGGGAGAAGGCCATCGATAAACTGGAAAATTATGATCCTACGCTTGATCTTGGTTCGTATAAATATCCTCCGCTCGATCTCCTGAATGAATATGATGGCAGGGGAGGGCAGGTGACCAAGGAGGAACTTGAGCAGAACAAAGACAACATCATCGAAACGCTCATCAATTTTAAAATAGGGATATCGAGTATTAAAGCTACAATCGGACCCACGGTTACGCTTTATGAGATCGTTCCGGATGCAGGTGTAAAGATCTCTAAAATCAAAAACCTTGAAGATGATATTGCCCTTAGTTTATCTGCACTGGGAATAAGGATAATCGCTCCAATTCCCGGTAAAGGTACCATAGGTATCGAAGTGCCCAATAAAAACAGGCAGCTTGTATCCGTACGATCTGTATTGGGTACGGAAAAATTCCAGCAGACCAATTATGAACTTCCGATCGTTCTGGGGAGGACCATTTCGAACGAGGTTTATATGGCTGACCTGACGAGAATGCCTCACCTGCTTATTGCCGGAGCCACGGGACAGGGCAAATCGGTCGGGATCAATGTAATCCTTGCCTCACTTATTTATAAAAAACATCCTTCCCAGCTGAAATTTGTTCTGGTAGATCCCAAAAAGGTTGAGCTTACCCTATATAATAAACTGGAGCGTCATTTTCTGGCCAAATTACCGGATGTGGATGAACCTATTGTTACCGATACCAAAAAGGTGATCTATACGCTGAATTCCCTGTCCATTGAAATGGATAACCGGTACAACCTTCTTAAAGAGGCGCAATGCAGAAACCTTAAAGAATATAATGATAAATTTATCCAGCGAAAGCTCAACCCGGAAAGGGGGCATAGGTATCTGCCCTATATCGTACTGGTCATCGATGAGCTGGCCGATCTGATGATGACGGCGGGTAAGGAGATAGAAGCACCGATTGCCAGGCTGGCACAGTTGGCAAGGGCTATAGGTATTCATCTTGTGGTGGCTACCCAGCGCCCTGATGTGAAGGTGATTACCGGAACTATAAAAGTGAATTTTCCGGCAAGGATTGCCTATAAGGTGGTATCCAAAATGGATTCAAGGATTATCCTCGATACAGGAGGCGCCGATCAGTTGGTCGGAATGGGCGATATGCTGATGTCGTTTCATTCCAATTTAACCCGGCTTCAAAGTCCGTACATAGAAACAAAGGAAGCAGAAAAGATCTGTGAGTTCGTAGGTTCCCAAAGAGGTTATCCTTCTGCCTATCTCCTGCCTGAATATGAAGGTGAAGAGGGAGGGGAGATCGGTGAAGTGGATCTTGCAGAAAGGGATTCCATGTTCGAGGATGCCGCACGCCTGATCGTGATGCATCAACAGGGAAGCACCTCATTGATCCAGCGGAAACTCAAACTGGGATATAATCGGGCAGGAAGGCTGATCGACCAACTGGAGGCAGCAGGGATAGTAGGACCCTTTGAAGGATCCAAGGCAAGAGAGGTGCTTGTGCAGGATGAATACGAATTGGAACAATTGTTGAGGGAGATTGAAGAAAATAAATGATTTAAGGGAAAAATGATGAAAAAAGTATCAATATTTTTATTGCTGGTGGCCATCGCAGGATATTCATTGGGTCAATATGATCCGGCAGCTCTTGAAGTGCTGGATAAAATGAGTGAAAAGTACAGGGATCTTGGTTCATTTAAAGCGGAGTTCACCTATGTGCTTGAAAATAAAATGGAGGATATCCAGGAGGATTTTACAGGGGATATCATTGTGAAAGGAGATAAATTCAAGCTTGATTTGGGCGAACAGTTGATATACAACAACGGTGAAACCATCTGGACCTATCTCAAAGATGTAAATGAGGTCAATATAGATTATTATTTGCCACAGGACGGCGATATGACCCCCTCCAGTATTTTTTCAGCCTATAAAAAAGGATATAAGTACATGCTCCTTGATGATGAAAAGATTGGGAATAATACTTATTATGTGATCGACCTGGTTCCCGATGATCCCAATAAGCCCTTTTACAAGGCCAGATTATGGATCGATAAAGCGGATTATTCCTTATCCCAATGGAAATTGTTCGATAAAACAGGGAACACTTATTTATATGATATCACGAGCTTTGATGGCAGCTATAAGGCAAACGATACGGAATTTGAATTTGATGCCGGTGATTATCCGGGTGTTGTCGAGATCGATTTGAGATAAATTCTCATAACAAGAGGCCATGAAATATGATGAAATAGTTGATCAGATAAGAAAAAAAAACTCTTTTTTATGTATTGGCCTGGATACGGATCAGAATAAAATCCCTGCTCATTTAAAGGATCTCGATGATCCGGTTTTCGAGTTCAACAAACAGCTCATTGATGCTACTCATGATCTTTGCATAGCCTACAAGCCCAATCTCGCTTTTTACGAAGCCATGGGCCCCCGCGGCCTTGAAAGCCTGAAAAAAACGGTCGATTATATCCCGGACAATATATTCACCATTGCCGATGCAAAAAGAGGTGATATCGGCAATACCAGCCGGATGTATGCCTCTGCCTTTTACGAATATTATTCTATGGATGCGGTTACTGTCAATCCCTATATGGGAAAGGATACGGTCGACCCGTATCTTGATTTTGAGGATAAATGGATCATTCTTCTGGCCCTGACATCCAATGCGGGGAGTGAAAATTTTCAGATGAAGGACACCGGTGGCATTTCAATGTATGAAGAAGTGATCCGGCAATCTGCTTCATGGGCCGGACCGGAAAAATTGATGTATGTGGTTGGAGCAACAAAAGCTGAATTTTTTGCGCACATCCGGAAAATCATTCCTGATCATTTCCTGCTGGTCCCGGGAATTGGCGCCCAGGGAGGGGACCTTGAAACCGTTGCGAAAAATGGATTTAATAAATCGGCAGGCCTTATTGTGAATTCATCAAGGAATATAATTTATGCCTCAACAGGGAAAGATTTTGCCGTAATAGCAAGAGAAAAAGCCATGGAAATTCAAAATCAAATGAAAAAAATGCTGGATAAATATCTATGAGTTTATTATATTGAACCTGTTAACTTTATGAACTCTGCCAGCTATGTTTATCAATGAATCCTTCCTGTCCTTTATTTGGAAGCACCTTAAATTCGATACCCGAAACCTGAAGACCCGGGACGGCCAGAAAATCGATATTCTTAATCCCGGGCGATTGAACGGGCATGCAGGACCTGATTTTCTTGAAGCAAGGATTAAGATCAATGATATCTTATGGATAGGTGCTGTAGAGATCCACGTCAATTCATCCCATTGGAATTTCCATGAGCACCAGTCCAACCCGGATTATAATAAGGTGATCCTGCAGGTGGTCTGGGATCATGACATTGAGGTTTTCCGCGATGACGGCAGCCCGATTCCAAGCCTTGAGTTAAAATACAGAGTGATTAACTCCGTAGTGGATCAATTCCTGAAACTCCTCTATGCAGAAGGAGACCACATTCCCTGCTCTTCCATGCTGAAGAATGTGAAAGAGATCACTGTGCGATCTATGATAGAGAAGTCATTGATGACAAGACTGGAAAAAAAATCGAATGACGTACATGCTTTATTAGAAGAAACATCAATCGACTGGGAGGAAGTCTCATATCGTATGTTGATGAAGAATTTCGGGTTCAAAGTGAACCAGGAACCCATGCTATTACTTTCCAGATTCCTGCCTCTGAAAATTTTATCCAGGCATAAAAATGATCTGTTTCAGATAGAAGCATTATTATTCGGTGCAGGTGGATTTCTGGAGGATACCAGGGATGAATATCATAAAAAACTACGCAGTGAATACGCCTACCTGGCCCATAAATATCAATTCAATCATGGATTCATGAAGCGATATCAATGGAAATTCATGCGCATGCATCCTCCCAATTTCCCGACAATCCGGATTGCACAATTGGCCGTTTTTCTTCAAAACAACAGCAATATTTTTTCACGTATAGTAAATTCCGGCCCTATAAAAAAGATCATCGATGATTTGACCATACAACAATCACCCTATTGGATCCATCATTATGATTTCGGGAAAAAAGCAAGAACCCCCCTTCCTGGGATTGGCCGTTCAAGTATTTACAATATCCTGATCAATACTTTTGTGCCCGTTCTGGTGGCCTTCGGTAAATATACGGATCATCAAAAACATGTTGACAAAGCGCTTGAGATCCTGGAAGCCCTTCCCCCTGAAAATAACCGTCCTGTCCGGAACTGGTCTGCACGGAATATCATCAGTAAAAATGCTTTCGACACTCAGGGATTGCTGGAACTTTATAATGGATTTTGTTATAAAAAACAATGCTTAAATTGTAATATTGGAACAGAATTACTTCTGAATATAAATCGGGAAACTACCGGTGGTATACATTAGTTTACTTATTCTGGGAGTTTTGATCTGGCTCCTTTACCGTAAGTCAGCAGGTTACACTTTATCTCATCATTTTATCCCTGCAGTTCTTTTTAAATTATTGACAGGGGTCAGTGTAGGGCTTGTTTATTTTTATTTTTACCGTGAGGGGGATACGGTTTTTTTTGATCGATCAGTACGATCGATCCTTGCTTCACTTTCAACAATTAAAGAATGGTCAGCCTTTCTGATTAATTCGGAGCTTGCCGGGGAAGCAGCGGATCAGGAAATGATCATTTATTTATCACAATCCCGGACACTTTTATTTATCAAGATACTCAGTGTTTTATATGTATTCAATGGCAGTAATTACTGGATCACCTCACTGTATCTGTCGTTTTTTAGTTTTTTCGGAGCATGGATTTTAGCGAATGCTATTGTCAGATACCGGCCTGATTACGGCCTGGCAGCCTCTCTTTCTTTTCTGTTTTTCCCCACCATGGTTTTCTGGAGCTCGGGAGTGTTGAAGGAATCCCTCGCTTTTCCTCTTATCTGTATTGTTGTAGCGATTTTTATCCGGTGGGTCCGGACGAAAGATATATCAGTAACATACGGTTTTGCAGGAATGGCAGCGTTGGGTGTATTATGGATGATCAAATACCATTATGCTGCCATTCTTATTCTTTGTATCCTGAGTGCGATTCTTTATGCCAAGATCTTTTCTCCACGCAAAGGACTACTGAAATACACCCTGATCATATGTTCAATCGGTTTTATGATTTCTTTTGTCCATCCTAATTTCAATCTGTACAGGGTTATCGGGGTTATGCATGATAATCATGAATATTTTCAGGAAGTTTCAGCGGATAGCAACCTGATTCCCTTTTTTGAACATAATGATAAGTATCTTCAATTTATACTTAATATTCCTGTTGCGCTATTCGGAGGGCTTTTCATGCCACTTCCGGGGCAAGGCAATAATTGGCTGATAACCCTGACCGGGTTATTGAATCTGATAATCTTGATCTTTTTAATTGCCAAGATACGAAGACTGCATCATTTCAGGATCAGCGGAAACAGCCTGGTGTTAAGCTGGATTTTTTATGTGCTGATCCTTGCCGTCATTATTGCTTATACCACCCCGAATTTTGGCACACTGGAGAGGTATAAAACCGGATACCTGCCTTTTTTTCTTCTCTGGGTTTTCAGTTTTAACCCGCTTTTGTCTTCGAAAAAAAGGCTTTTCCGGAATTAATTTTGGGGAACATACATATTAATGTAAATTTGATCCAAACAAAGGAAATGAATGGATAAACCCGTAATCATTTTAGGTGCTGATGGTTTAGGCAAGGCAGCATATGAGATTTTCATAAGCCATAATATCACCATTTACTGCTTCCTTGATGATCGTAAAGACCTGCATGGGACCGAAATAAATGAAGTTCCCGTATTGGGAAGTACCGACGATGAAGAATATCTCAAACTCATCGGTCAAAAATGCGAGGCATTTATAGCGCTTGATGAAAACGAGGTGCGGAAAAGCCTGGTCAAAATGCTGAACGACCGGCGCAAGGTTATGCCGGTGAACGCAGTTCATGATCATGCCCGGATTGCCGGGTCCGCTTCAATTTCACATGGTAATTTCATAAATGAGGGGGCTACCCTCGGCGCTAATTCAGTGATCGGAAATCATAATCTCATACATGCCGGGGCTACAATCGATTTTGATGTGAATATTGGGGATTATGTTCAGATAGGCCAGGGTGCTGTTTTATGTCCCGGAGTGAAAGCGGAAGATGAAGTTTTTATTGGAGCCGGTGCGGTAATCGTTGGAGGGATCACCATTGGGAAAAAAGCACGGGTTGGAGCCGGTTCAGTAGTAATAGAAAACATTGACGAAGGCACGGCAGTTTTTGGAAATCCAGCAAAACCAGTCAAAATATAACTCTGCTGGCCACAGGGTAAAAAAGTTGATCAATGAGTCGAATACCCGAATCTGAACTGATACTTAATAAAGACGGGAGTGTCTATCACCTGAATCTGAAGCCGGGTGACATAAGCGATACTATAATTGCCGTGGGAGATCCGGGCAGGGTATACCGGGTGAGCAAATATTTCGATACGCTGGATTTCGAGATGAACAAGCGGGAGTTCATCACCCATACCGGCACCTTTAAAGGGAAGCCGGTCACTGTGATCAGTACCGGTATGGGAACAGATAATATTGAAATATTGATGACAGAGCTTGATGCATTGTTCAATATAGAGCTGAAAACACGTACGATCAAAAACCGGAAAAAGAAACTCAGGATCATAAAGATCGGCACTTCCGGAGCGATTCAGCCTGATATCAAATCCGGCGTGAAACTGGCATCGGAATATGCGATCGGGTTGGATAATCTTTTTGCCTATTATGATTTCCCTCTGGACGATTATGAAAAAGAGGTCTGTAACCATTTTAAAAAGAAACTCAAATTGCCGTTTGATCCCTATTGCATAAAATGTTCTGAAAAATTATTGAATACGATAGGCCATGATATGCTTAAGGGGAATACGCTTTCCGCTCCCGGATTTTATGCCCCACAGGGAAGGAAGATCAGGATTGAGCCCAAAATGCCATCCTTCCTGAATGACCTGATCTATTTTCATTATCATGATTTCTGGCTTACCAATTTTGAAATGGAAGCCTCTGCCTATTATGGTCTTGGCCGGATGCTCGGACATGAGGTATTATGTCTGAATGTGATTATTGCCAACCGTGTGAAAAAAACTTTTTCAAAGAATTACAATAAGTTCATCGATTCAACTATCGAAACTGTACTGGAGAGATTATAATAAAGGATAAGGGGATGTTTGATAATATAATGAGCAAAGTTCTGGATGAAAACACGCTTCCGGAACTTCGAAAAAAACATGCAGACAAGAAGATTGTTTTTTGCACCGGCTGCTTTGATATTCTGCAATCCGGTCATGCCGTCTTTTTCAATCAATGCAGGCAATATGGCGATATAGTTGTGGTGGGAGTAGGAAGGGATGTTACCGTTCAGCAGTTGAAAGGTCCCGACCGTCCTGTCAATCCAGAAAACAATCGTCTTTACCTGGTGGCGGCCATGGAGGATGTGAATTATGTGGTGTTGAATGATGATGAGATAAAACATGAGAAAATTGACTTTTATCGTAAACTGGAATTATTAAAACCTGATATTTTTATATTGAATGATGATGATAATGCAATTGAATTAAAAAGGGAGATCTGTCACAAATTCAATATCAAGCTACAGATGGTAAAGAGAGAAGTACCGGAGGTGCTTATACCCACCTCGACTACCCGCATAATCAACAAGATCAATTTTTCATTAAAAGCACCCTTGCGTATCGATTTCGCCGGAGGCTGGACCGATGTGCCTTACATAATGGATGGTAAAACGGGTTATGTTTCCAATGCGGCTATTCTTCCCCTCATAGAATATAAGGCCGGGCAGTTCAACTTTTCGGGGTACCCGAGAGGGAGCGGTTTAAGCACTTCTACAGCTGTGAAACTACTGGAAATGCTAAACTCGAAATCGTATAATGCTGAGCCCAAAAGCCTTTCAGTCATTGGTGAAGACCTGTTTAATCTGGAAAACAGAGAACTGGAGTGGTTCATCGGGAGGCAGGATCAGTATGCTATTGTTTTCGGAGGCTTTAATTGTTTTGAATTCGGGAAAGATTATGCCCGACCGCTCAAGATCGACATTTCACTTGAAAATCTGCGAACATTAAGGAAACAGTTAATATTGATCCATACCGGTGAATCACGCAATGCACAGCATGCTGTGGAGGAAGTGTATAAAAATTATAAAACTTCAAAGGGTGGCAAAGCCATTGACGAGTTGGCTTATTGTGGCCGTCGGTACGTTGAAGAGCTTAAAACAGGAAATATTGAAGCCTGCGGCGAGTTATCATCCAGAAACTGGGAGGCTCAGAAACTTCTGGCTCCATCAACCAGCAATGCCATACTCGATGAGATGTACTCCCATGCCATGGAAAACGGAGCTTTCGGTGGAAAATTATGCGGAGCCGGTGGGGGTGGGGCCTTCATTTTTTATTCGAAGGATACCGAATCGTTGAAAAATGCCATGAAATCGAAATTTACAAACTGTTTTGAGATTGATTTCGATTTTGAACATCGTAACATTAAGGAACTGAATTCGATCTGATCAGGGTCGTTTTTTCCCGGATCTGATCAGGATCGTTTTTGATCAGGGTCCTGTTTTTTGAAAAAACGGTTAAAGGTTTCCTTGACTTCATCCGCTGACCGTTGGACCGATTTTTCGAATTTATCAATATCGCCGGAATGTTGCTTCCGGAAACGATCGAATTCCTTTTCCAGGGTATCCTTATTTCTTTTCAGTTCTTCTATCCTTTCATTGATCTCTTTCCGGTAATCTTCTCTGGAATTTTTTGATTTGCTGATCAATTCATCTATTGAACGGCCGATATCTCTCAGGATTTTTTCAATTTTTCCTTCTTTTTCTTTTTTCATTATCCTTCTTTATTTATTATGCTTGTGCGTATAAGATTATTTATATTTGTAAGTTAGTTAAAAGTTAGGAAAAGACATTGAAACGCAAATACTTAATTCCATTATTGTTATTGATCTATCTGACAATAGCTATTTGTAGCTGTACCGCTACAAAACCCAAAAAGAGAAGCGTGCCAAAACAAGGCCCGATTCCCTGCCCGGTAAAAGACTGTTAAATTAAAGCATGATTGCTGTCCGGGGATGTATTTTTATACCCGCCGGGAAAAATAAGGGTATAATAAGGACAAGAATGCTATAAGAGTTGCGATTATTCACCGGATGCCCGTTTCGGCCATGGTATAATAAGGACAATAATGCTATAAGAGAGGGGTTTCAAATACGTAACTTGAAACGAGAACAGGAATATATGGAAGTTCATGTAGATAAAAATTCAGGATTTTGTTTTGGTGTGGAATTTGCCATACAGATGGCGGAGGATGAGATGGAAGATAATGATCACCTTTATTGCCTGGGTGATATTGTACATAATGATATGGAAGTAGCCAGGCTGAATGCCAAAGGACTTAAGGTGGTCGACAGGAGCGAACTAAAAAATATCAGGGACAGCAGAGTACTCATACGGGCTCATGGAGAACCGCCGGAGACCTACAGGATCGCTCTCGAGAACAACCTTGAGTTGATCGACGCCTCCTGTCCGGTAGTTTTAAAATTGCAAAACCGGATCAAATATGCCTTTGATGAGATGAAAAAGGTTGACGGGCAGGTTGTGATTTACGGCAAGGAAGGACATGCGGAGGTGATCGGACTGACCGGCCAGACAAATTCCAGCGCAATTATTGTCTCCAATGAGAAGGATCTCGAAAGGATCGATTTTAGCCGGCCGGTGGTATTGTTCAGTCAGACTACAAAAAGTACGGAGGGTTTTTACAGGATCAAAAGTTTGATTGAGGAAAGGATGAAAGAAACCTGTGGCCGGGATGAAGATATTGAATTTAAGGCCAACGACAGCATATGCCGGCAAGTATCGAACCGTGAACCACAGTTGAATAATTTTTCACAGGAACACGATGTGATAATTTTTGTAAGCGGGAAAAAAAGCTCAAATGGGAGGGCCCTGTTCAATGTCTGCGAACAAAACAATCCCAGGAGTTATTTTGTTGAAGATAAAAGTGAAATAAATCCCGGATGGTTTAACGAATCAGATTCAATAGGAGTATGTGGTGCCACTTCTACTCCCATGTGGCTGATGGAAGGTATCGCGGATCATATTCTAAAAATGAAAAAACTTGTACAGGAATAATTTTCCAGGTCTTTGTTAGGAACAAGATAATAGATGATTGAATATAATTTGAATGAAAAATTATTATTTTTGCCTCGCCTGATTAATAAGAAGTTACCCACGTGTTAAATATGATTAAGACCATAAAAATTAAAAGAGGTTTTGACATAAATCTTGCCGGTGAAGCAGCAAAAAATATTGGTGAAACCGATCCTCCGGAAACGTACGCCCTAAAACCCACAGATTTTGTCGGCATTAAGCGTCCGAAATTAATGGTTGAGGAAGGGGATACCGTAAAAGCAGGTACACCCCTTTTATATTGTAAACAGCTGGAAAAAGTAAAATATACCTCACCGGTTAGTGGAGAGGTGGTTGAAATTGTCCGGGGTAAAAAGCGGAAATTACTTGAGATAAGGATCCTGGCGGATAAGGAGATAGAATATGAGCAGTTTAGGCATTTTTCTGTGTCTGATATTAAATCCCTTTCGAGGACTGAAGCTGCTGATATATTGAGTAAGTCGGGAGTATGGCCGAATATTATTCAACGGCCCTATGGAATCGTTGCCGATCCTGAAAATGAACCCCGCGATATTTTCATTTCTGCTTTTGACTCCCATCCCTTGGCACCGGATTATGATTTTATGCTTCGGGGGCAGGAAAATTATGTTCAGGCCGGGATTGACATTTTGAAAAAATTTACCTCCGGCCTGGTCCATGTAACGATCGATGCCGATGCGGAGGTGTCCAAGATCTTCTCCCATCTCAAGAGTATTAATCTTCATAAGATTTCAGGTCCACATCCCAGTGGTAATGTAGGTATTCAAATCCATCAGATCGATCCGGTTAAAAAAGAAGATATTGTGTGGACTACCACACCTTACGGATTGGCACAGATCGGCAAATTGTTCCTTGAAGGCCGGTATGATGCCTCCAAAATAATTGCAGTAGCGGGATCGGAAATTAAAGAACCGAAATATTTCCGGGTTCATTCAGGCACAAATGTTGAGAAACTGGTCAAGAATAATCTTAGTTCAGAGAATGTCAGGGTTATCAGTGGGAATGTGCTAACCGGGGAAAAAATTAACCTGGATGGATATCTGGGATATTATGATCATTTGATCACAGTAATTCCTGAAGGTAACAAACCAGCATTTATGGGGTGGATCAAGCCTACCGCCGAATGGTTAAGTTTTCACCGATCGATCGGGCTCTTATCATTCCTGAATTCTCCATCAAAAAAATACCGGCTTACTACAAACACAAGGGGTGATAAGCGGGCTTTTGTACAGACCGGAATATTTGAAAAAGTATTGCCGATGGATATCTATCCTGTTTTTCTTTTTAAAGCAATTCTTGCTGAAGACTACGATGAAATGGAAGCCCTCGGCATCTATGAATTGATCGAGGAAGATGTGGCTTTGTGTGAATTTGTCGATGTATCGAAGCATAACGTGCAACAGATTCTTAGACAAGGACTGGTGTTATTAGAAAACAGTTAAATTGAACCAATGAAGTTTTTAGAGGATCTTATCAATAAGGTCAAGCCTCATTTTGAGGAAGGGGGTAAATTAGAAAAATTTTACTATGTCTTCGAAGGATTTGAAACCTTTCTCTTTCAGCCGGGCACGACCACTTCGGGGAAAGGTGTCCATGTAAAGGATGCCATCGACCTTAAACGAATGATGATCACCGTGGTGATCGCAATGATCCCTGCCCTTTTATTCGGTATGTGGAACGTGGGGCATCAGCATTATCTGGCTACCGGTGAGCAGATGGGATTCTGGCCGGAATTCTGGGTCGGTATTAAAGTCGTTCTCCCCATAGTGATTGTTTCGTATGCAGTTGGGCTGGGCATAGAATTCATCTTTTGTTCGATCAAAAAACATCCCATCAATGAAGGATTCCTGGTTACAGGAATGCTTATTCCCCTGATCATGCCACCGACAATTCCCTTATGGCAGGTAGCTATTGCTACTGCCTTTGCCGTTATAATCGGCAAGGAAGTGTTTGGAGGAACCGGGATGAACATTCTTAATGTAGCCCTGACGGCCAGGGCATTTCTGTATTTTGCCTATCCCATGCAGATCTCCGGTGAGGTATGGACCTATCTGGGGGATAAAACCCCGGTTGATGGCTATTCAGGAGCAACTCCCCTGGCCATCGCGGCCGGCACAGAAGATCCAAATACTGTCTTAGGTGCTTTTGATAACTTCTGGCAGAGCGATATGTATTCCTTTAGCAATATGTTTTTCGGATTTATGCCCGGATCGATTGGCGAAACCAGCATTTTGATGATCCTGATAGGAGCCATTATTCTTATTGCCACAGGTGTTGGAAGCTGGAAGATCATCGTGTCGTTATTTGCCGGATCCTATATAATGGCCCTGATCTTCAATTTGATTGGAGCAACCCCGTTTATGGAACTGGCTCCGCATTATCACCTGGTAATTGGGGGACTTGCCTTCGGAGCCGTATTCATGGCTACCGATCCGGTTACAGCCGCACAGACGGAAAGAGGTAAATGGATCTATGGATTTCTTATCGGGCTGTTGACCGTATTGATCAGGATCTTTAACCCCGCCTATCCGGAAGGGATCATGCTGGCGATCCTGCTCATGAACGTTTTTGCGCCACTTATCGATTTCTACGTAGTTAAAGCGAATAAAAAAAGGAGGTTACAACGTGCAACGGTCTAACACATATATAGTAATTTTCTCTCTGGCCCTCACCATCGTGCTGGGAGGACTATTATCACTGGCTTCCGAAGGATTGAAGCCTATCCAGAAGAGAGCAGAAGAGTTGTCCACCAAACGGCAGATCCTCAGGGCGGTAATGGAAATCGGTCCCGATGCTGATGTACTGAATATCTTCGATAACCGGATCACATTTGTTGCAATCAACGCCCGGGGAGAAGAAGTTGAAACCAACGAGGAAGGAGAAACCCTTGATCCCGTTAAACTCGACGTGGCAAGGGAATTCAAGAAAGATCCATCGGAAAGGATCTATCCGGTCTTCAAGTACCATGATCCTGGAGATGAGGAAAATATCAAAGCTTACATCTTTGCATTGTACGGAAATGGCCTCTGGGATAATATCTGGGGATATATCGCCTTGCAACCCGATATGGATACCATCGAAGGAGCTGTATTCGACCATGCCAGTGAAACACCTGGGCTTGGCGCCCGGATCACCGATGAAGCAATTCAGAATCGTTACAAAGGTAAAAAAGTATTTAACGATGAAGGAGAATTGATAGGCGTGGATATGTTGAAAAGTGAAAACAATCCTGCTGAGGCACTTGATGAACATAACATTAACGGCTTGTCGGGAGCTACAATTACCGCCAAAGGCGTGAACAGGATGATTGAAAATTATCTGGGATATTATCTGCCGTATATCGATAAAATACGGGCAGGTGATCAGAAACTGGCAAAATTGTTGAACTAAAAAATTAAATCGAATAATATGGCTGAAACGCTCGAGAAAGAAGTAGTAAAAAAACCATCAGAACCATTACTTTCGAAAAGAAGGAAAAAGATAGTTACCGATCCACTCAATGATGATAATCCCATTACCGTACAGGTATTGGGTATTTGCTCGGCGCTGGCGGTTACTACACAGTTGAAACCAACTATGGTGATGGCTTTATCTGTGATCTTTGTGATGGTGTTTTCAAGCTTGTTCACATCATTATTGAGGAATTTGATCCCCACCAGGATAAGGATTATCGTGCAATTGGCCATAATTGCTTCACTTGTGAGTCTGGTGAATGAAGTGCTGCATGCGTTTGCTTTTGATATTTATAAGCAGTTGTCGGTTTTTGTGGGGTTGATTATCACCAATTGCCTTGTGATGGGAAGGCTGGAAGCCTTTTCCCTCGGTAATAAACCCTATGATTCGGTGCTGGATGCATTTGGCAGTGCCATGGGCTATTCCTGGATTATAATTGCGGTGGCTTTTTTCAGGGAGCTTCTCGGTTCCGGTAAAATATTCGGATTTGCTGTTTTTGATGCTGTCGGGTGGAGTACCTTCCCAACCAACGGGTTGATGGTATCACCGGTGGGAGCATTTATCATTCTTGGATTGATCATCTGGGTTCAAAGAGCGCAGACCGGATACGTTGAACAACAATAAAAGTAATTGGATTATGGATTTGATTAATATCGGTATCAAAGCTATCTTCATTGAAAATATGGTCTTCGCATACTTTCTTGGTATGTGTTCCTATCTGGCCGTATCAAAAAAGGTATCCACTGCATTCGGTCTGGGACTGGCAGTGATTTTTGTTCTGGTTATCACTGTTCCACTGAACTGGCTGCTGGATGAATTTGTCCTTCAAGAGGGTGCCCTGGCCAGATGGCTGCCTGCAAGCCTCGGAGACCTGGCTGAAGTGAATTTATCATTCCTGAGGTTCATCATGTATATTGCCACTATCGCCGCAATGGTTCAGCTGGTAGAGATGGTCATTGAGAAGTTTTCACCTGCTTTATACGGATCTCTGGGAATATTCCTGCCTCTGATTGCCGTGAACTGTGCCATACTGGGATCTTCATTGTTCATGGCACAGCGTGATTATACCTTTACCGAAGCCGCCGTATTCGGATTTGGTTCCGGAACAGGTTTTTTCCTTGCCATTATTGCACTGGCAGCTATCCGGGAAAAATTAAAATATTCCAATGTGCCCGATGGATTGAAAGGTCTTGGGATCACCATGCTGATAACCGGACTCATGGGGATAGCCTTTATGTCTTTTATGGGAATAAACCTGTAGCAGGTTTTTTGAAAACAGGGATACCACAGAAGAAAACAGAAACGGGTTCTTAATAGTCTTTAGGATCTGTCCGTGGAAAAATGTTTTTTTGGAAAGGTGCTTTTATCCGGTGATCATAAATTAAAAATACTTGAACCATGCAATTGGATCTTACCACTCCTGCCCTTTTATTCCCTGCCATTTCCCTGCTTCTCCTTGCCTATACCAACAGGTTCCTTACACTGGCCAACCTCATCAGGAGTCTTCATCAGCGATACAAGGAGAACAAAGAACGAACCATCCTGGGGCAATTGAAGAATCTGAGATTGAGAGTAATACTTATACGGAATATGCAGGCATTGGGGGTTTTGAGCCTTCTTTTATGTGTAGTATGCATGTTCCTGCTTTTTGCCGAGGAGATCATTATTGGCCGCATTGTTTTTGGTATCAGCCTGATCCTGTTGATCGCCTCACTGGGTGTTTCAGTTTATGAAATTCAGATTTCCGTCAAAGCACTCGAACTGAATCTCAGTGACATGGAGGAGCTGAAAAACCGTAAATGATATTTTCGGGGCCCGGATAAACGATTTTTTTACTTTTTTTAATATCTTGGCGCTCTGATTGAAAAACGGCTAAAAAATTGAAGGAAAAGCGAAGAGAACCCACCCTTTTAGAATCCCTGGCCCCCATAGTTTTTCTGATCGTTTTTTTGGCCATTAATGTCATTTTTGTATTTCAGGAAGATTCGCTTGATGGATCGAACCAGATTGTACTTATTCTTTCAGCTGCACTGGCCGCCGTAATCGCTTCAAGGACCGGTATCCGATGGCACTCCCTGAGGGATGGTATCGTGAAAACGATCAGTTCTGCCATGCCTTCTATTCTTATACTTCTGCTGATCGGATCGCTGGCGGGTACCTGGTTGCTGGGGGGGATCGTGCCTGCCATGATCTATTATGGTCTCAAGATCATTCATCCATCCATTTTCCTGTTTACCGCCTGTGTGGTCAGCGCCATCGTTTCACTGGCCACAGGGAGTTCCTGGTCGACCGTGGCTACCCTTGGAATTGCCCTCCTCGGGATAGGCATCACCCTGGGGTATCACGAAGGGCTGGTAGCCGGCGCCATTATTTCCGGAGCGTACTTCGGGGATAAATTGTCACCGCTTTCCGACACGACCAATCTTGCGCCTGCCATGGCCGGGACAGATCTGTTTACGCATATCCGTTATATGGCCCTCACTACGGGGCCTTCGATGACCATCGCGTTGGTAATTTTCCTCATCATCGGTTTTTCTTCAGGTACCATGCAATCGGAAGTGGATCTGGAGAATGTGCTGCATGCTATTGATAACACCTTTAACATAAACCTGGTATTGTTCATTGTGCCTGCGCTTGTCATATTTCTTATAATCAGGAAAGTGGCTCCTCTGCCTTCTCTTCTTGCAGGCACCTTACTGGGTGCTTTGGCAGCGCTGATTTTTCAGTCTGATGTACTCCATCAGGTTTCCGGAGTGCCCGATAATAAACTGCAATCAGCTTACATAGGAATCATGAAATCCATGTATACCGATATCAGTATCAGTACCGAAAATCCAAAAGTGAATGAATTATTGTCATCAGGAGGAATGAGCGGGATGCTGAATACCATTTGGTTGATCATTTCAGCCATGATATTCGGTGGGGTGATGGATGCCGCGGGTTTTTTACGCCGGATCACCCAATCAATAATCACCTATGCCCGTTCCACGGGTTCTCTTGTCACATCGACGGCCTCGACCTGCCTGTTCTTTAATGTGACGGCAAGCGATCAGTACCTGGCCATAGTGGTACCCGGAAGGATGTTTGCAGAGATTTATGAAAAGCGGGGACTGGCCCCTGAAAATCTGAGCCGTACCCTGGAAGATTCCGGTACGGTCACCTCCGTATTGATACCCTGGAATACCTGTGGTGCCTATCAGTCCACCGTTCTTGGGGTACCCACGATCACCTATCTTCCGTATTGTTTTTTCAATATAATAAGCCCCTTTATGACCATCCTTTTCGCCTATCTGGATATCAAAATAAAAAAACTGAACCATAAGGGCGACCACCCGAAAAAGGTGAGAGTTTAATATCTTGCAGCTATTAAGAGATTGAGATCTTTGCTTTGCATATTGAATTTACGGGCAATATGCTGGTTGGTAAGATGGCCGTTATAGGTGTATACTCCTTTCATAAACCATTTATTGTTAAAGATCATGGCATCGATCCCGCCTTCTTCTGCTACCTGTAGTAACATGGGGGTAAATATATTGCTGAAAGCAGTGGTAGCTGTTCGCGATACCCGGGAAGCAATGTTGGGCACACAATAATGGATGATCCCATACTTGGTAAATACCGGGTTATTATGTGTGGTGATCTCAGAAGTTTCAATGCATCCACCCTGATCGATGCTGACATCGATGATCACCGATCCGGGTTTCATCTGGGCTACCATATCTTCAGTAATTACACAGCGGTTTCTTCCCTTTTCAGGACGGATGGCTCCAATTACCACATCAGCCTGCTTCAGGATGTCATTTAATAATACATTATTGAAAGTAGAAGTATATACCTGTTGTCCGAGGGCGTGTTTTAATCTTCGCAATTTATAGATATGGTTATCAAATATGCTGATGTCCACTCCCAGACCCAGTGCTGCCCGTGCCGTATATTCTGCTACTGTTCCGGCGCCAAGTATCACTACCTTTGTAGGAGGCACCCCCGTAATTCCTCCCAGGATAATACCCTTTCCGTTATGGACCGTACTCAGATATTCAGCGGCAATCAGCATCACTGTGCTACCTGCAATCTCACTCATGGCCCGTATGGCAGGCATGCCACCCACTTTATCTTCAATAAACTCATAAGCCAGGGCTGTGATCTTTTTGTTGTTGAGTGCTTTTAAATATTGCGGAGACTGATTACCCAATTGCAGGGCGGAGATCAAAGCTTTTCCGGGGTCAATATAACCGATCTCCTCCATGGTAGGGGGTTCGACCTTTAAAATTATATCGGCTTTAAATATTTCTTCTTCGGAATAAACGATCTTGGCGCCGGCATCACTGTATTCCTTGTCCGAATACTTTGACTCTTTTCCCGCTCCTGCTTCAACCCAGATCTCGTGCCCGTTATTGACCAGCAGATTCACCCCTTCCGGAGTAATGGCCAGCCTGTTTTCCTGAAAAGAGGTTTCTTTCGGAATTCCTATGAACAACGATTTTGGGTTCTTTTTAACCTGCATCAAAGATTCCTGAGGATAGAGCCTCGAACCTTTGGCTAATTCTT
Source organism: uncultured Roseivirgaceae bacterium (assembly GCA_964543195.1). Lineage (GTDB taxonomy): Bacteria > Bacteroidota > Bacteroidia > Cytophagales > Cyclobacteriaceae > JAGTVG01. The sequence continues at coordinate 10,262 of CAZIXF010000016.1, read as the reverse complement.
TAATTCCGGGCCTGTGTTTATCACTCATTTCTTTTTATTTTATAAATTCTTTCTTTCCCATCCGTGACCTCAATATATATTTCAAGATGCTTGTCAGATAAATAAGGTTCAATCAACTCAGGCCACTCGATGAGACAATATGTGTTGTGGTCAAGATATTCCTCAAAACCCAGATCAAAGATCTCAGTAACTGAATTGATCCTGAAAAAATCAAAATGATATAATTTTTCACCGCTTTTCAATTCATATTCATTCACAAGAGAATAGGATGGACTGCTCACCTGATCATTTGTTCCGATATGACCAACAAGTGCATTTACAAAAGTAGTTTTACCTGCGCCCATTTCACCCTTCAGGTACCAGATCCTGAAATCCTTGCCGAATTCGAATACCTTTTCTGCTACTCCGGGGAGTTGATCTATTGATTGGCAAACGATTTCCAAAATCAGTTATGATGACAAGTTATTTCGAATTTAGGGAAATTATCGGAATAATCATCTCTTCCATCGATAATCCTCCATGTTGGAACGTATCACGATAATAATTGACATAATAATTATAATTATTCGGATATACAAAAAACATATCCTCCACAGCAAATACATAGGTGCTGGAAACATTCATTTTGGGCAAGTGAAGTTCCTTTGGATTCCGGGTAAAAAATATTTTTTCCTCTTCGAAATTGAGATTTTTCCCCACTTTGTAGCGGAGATTGGTATTGGTATTTCTGTCACCCACTATTCTGAACGGTTTTTTTACACGCACCGTACCGTGATCGGTAGTGATTATTAATTTAGCCCCCAGCTCGGAAATTTTTCTGACCGTTTCCAGAAGAGGAGAATGCTGGAACCATGATCGTGTCAACGACCGGTAGGCGGATTCATCAGGAGCAAGTTCACGGATGATCTCCATCTCAGTACGGGCATGTGACAACATATCCACAAAATTATAAACGATCACGTTAAGATCGTTATGCATCAGATTTACGATGTTATCTACCAGTTGTCTTCCCCGATGAATGTTTTTAATCTTATTATAACTAAATTTAATTTTCCTGGATACCCGCGTTATCTGCCTCTCCAGAAACTGGTTCTCGTAATTGTTTTTACCGCCTTCCTCATCTTCATTAAGCCAGATATCGGCATGTTGCCTGGCCATGGCATCGGGTAGTAAACCCGAAAAGATTGCATTACGGGCATAGGCTGTAGTAGTAGGTAATATTGAATAATAAAGATCCTGGTGCTCCAGATTGAAATAATCCAGAAGATATGGTTCAATTATTTTCCACTGATCAAACCGGAGATTATCAATAACTATAAAAAAAGTAGGCTTGTCTGTCAATTCCGGGAACACTTTGTGTTCCATTAATTCATGAGAGAGAAGCGGTCTGTCATCGGTTTTGGACTCCAGCCAGTTCTGATAATTTTCTTTTACGAACTTCAAGAAGTTTGCATTGGCTTCCATCTTCTGCATGTCCAGAATCTCCTGCATCTGACGGTTTTCATTGTTTTCAAATTCAAGTTCCCAGAAGATAAGTTTTTTATAAATATCTCCCCATTCCCCGTGATCAAGATAATCATTGACGGCCATGCTTATTTTCTGAAATTCCTGCTGATAATCCAGGTTGGTCTTTTCGGTAACAAGCCGCTTGTTTTCAAGGATCTTTTTTATGCTCAGTAATATCTGATTGGGATTTAGTGGTTTGATCAGATAATCGGCTATTTTGGAAGCAATTGCTTCTTCCATGATATGCTCCTCTTCACTTTTGGTAATCATTACCACCGGCAATCCGGGTTTAATATCTTTTATGCGCGACAGGGTTTCCAATCCGGTCATTCCAGGCATATTCTCATCCAGAAAAACAAGATCATATGGATTGGACTGACATTTTTCAATGGCATCGGATCCGCTGTTTACCGGGGTAACATCGTAACCCTTTTTGTCCAGAAACATGATATGGGGTTTGAGAAGATCGATTTCATCATCAGCCCATAAAATAGTATATCTTTGCATTACAGTTGGTACTCCTTAGTGTCCGGATTTATAAGTTAATCGTAAACAGGAATTAAATTGAATAAGATTAAGATTATTAATGACCCAATTTACGGAATTATTAAGATTCCGGAAGGTCTGATCTATAAAATAATCGAACATCCTTTCTTTCAACGATTACGAAGAATAAAACAATTAGGTTTAACTGATTATGTATATCCCGGTGCGATTCATACACGGTTCCATCATGCGCTGGGAGCCATGCATCTGATGGACCAGTCTTTGACAATCTTGCGATCGAAGGGTATAAAAATTTCCGATGAAGAATATGAGGCCTCACTCATGGCCATTCTTCTGCACGATGTGGGACACGGTCCGTTTTCACATGTGCTGGAACACAGCCTTCTGAGTGGAATCAGGCATGAAAAACTATCTTCTATGATCATCAGCCTCTATAATAAGCTTTTCGATAAACAACTGGGTTCATTAGCTACTAAGATCTTCGATGGAGTGTATGAAAGACCCTTTTTTAACCAATTGGTAGCCAGTCAGCTTGACGTAGACCGCCTGGACTACCTTAACAGGGACAGTTTTTTTACCGGCGTGATAGAGGGGAAGATCGGTTTTGAGCGGATCCTGAAAATGCTTAATGTAGTGGAAGATCAGATTGTGGTGGAGGAAAAAGCTATTTACAGTATTGAGAATTTCCTCAGTTCACGACGGTTGATGTACTGGCAGGTGTATCTTCACAAGACCACCATTGGAGCCGAAAATCTGATGATCCAGCTTATACGAAGGGCCAAGTTTCTGGCCAAGCAGGAGTTGCTCGATACCCGGAACGATTCCCTGCGGATGTTTCTGAAAAATGATTATACGCTTGAGGATTTTGAAAAAAATGAAAAATTACTGCTTGCTTTTTTATCCCTGGATGACCACGATATCTGGGGAAGCATAAAAATCTGGCAATATCACCGGGACAAGGTGCTTGCTGAGATGAGCAGAATGCTGATCGAAAGAGAACTCTTCCGCGTACATCTTTCCAATGAACCGGTTAGTGATAAATTAAAAGAAGAGTTGTTTGATAAGGTCATGCAACATTACCGGTTTGATGATGAAGAAGTACACTATCTGGTGATCGATGGCATTACCACCAATGCGGCATATGAAATGAACGGGTCAAAGATCAATGTGCTGATGAAGGATGGCCGGATTATTGATATTGCTCAGGCCTCCGACCTCCCAAATATCAAAGCAATGAGCAAAATTGTGAAAAAATACTATCTATGCTGGCCCAAAATTGTATCTTTGTGAATCGTAAAAAATCATGAAATTTTCTGTAAAAGAAATAGCTCATCTTCTAAACGGCGAGATAGAAGGAGATCAGGGAATAATTATCGACAAAACCAGCACCCTGGAAAATGCCGGATCCGGAAGTATATCTTTTCTTGCGAATCCAAAATATGAGAATTTAATCTACTCGACAGGGGCTTCTGCGGTAATCGTCAGGAAGGATTTCAAGCCTTCCAAACCGTTGAATACGACCCTTATCCGGGTAGCTGATCCATATGTCAGCTTTTCTGTTTTATTGGATGAGTATAATAAATTGATCACACAGCAGAAATCAGGTGTTGAAGATCCTTCATATATTGGTAAAAATACCAGAACCGGAAAAAATATTTACAGGGGGGCCTTTTCCTATATCGGCAGGAAGGTAATAATAGGGGATAATGTGAAAATATTTCCTCATGCATATATAGGTGACGAGGTAGAAATTGGTAACAATACGATCATTTACGCCGGAGTAAAGATCTACGATAAGGTAATGATCGGGAATAACTGCCAGATCCATGCGGGTGCTGTGATAGGATCCGATGGTTTTGGTTATGCTCCCCAGGAGGATGGTTCCTATAAAAAGATCCCTCAGTTAGGGAATGTGATCATAGAGGATAATGTGGAAATCGGGGCCAATACTACGATCGACAGGGCCACCCTGGAATCCACTTTTATCGGGAAAGGAGCCAAACTTGATAACCTGGTCATGATAGCACATAATGTAAATATTGGAGAAAATACAGCCATAGCTGCACAATCCGGGGTTTCCGGGTCGACAACTATCGGAAAAAATTGTATAATTGCAGGTCAGGCTGGAATAGTGGGGCATATAAAACTTGCTGACCGGATGACCATCGGGGCACAATCAGGTGTGGCTAAATCGTTTAACACGCCCGGGGAGACCATTCTAGGTAGTCCCGCCTTAAATATAGGCAATATGAGAAGATCGTATACGATTATTAAAAAACTGCCCGAATTACAGGAACGCCTCAATACGCTTGAAAAAACAATAAAAAATTTACAGGAAGCTTCTGATAAATGAAAACAAAGCAGCATACCATAAAAAAACCGATTACTATTGAAGGTGTTGGTTTGCATACAGGCGTGAAGGCGGCTATGACTTTTCTTCCTGCCAAACCGAACCATGGAATTAAATTCCAGAGAACTGATTTAGAAGGTGAACCCATAATAGAAGCGGATGTGGATAATGTGGTAGATCTTTCGCGGGGGACTACACTGGAAAAAAACGGAGCCAGGGTAGCTACTGTTGAACATACTATGGCAGCGCTGGCAGGTATGGAAGTGGATAATATCCTCATTCAACTAGATGGTCCCGAGATACCCATCATGGATGGAAGTTCCAAAATTTTTGTGGAAGCTCTCATGAAGGCGGGTTTTGAAGAGCAGAATGCCCTGAGGAATTTTTTTGAAATCCGTGAACCTGTTTTTTACAGGGATCCTTCCAGGGATGTGGAAATGGCCGCTCTACCACTGGACGATTACAGGGTGACTGTTATGATTGATTATAATTCACCCGTATTGGGTAGTCAGCATGCCTCGCTGACCAATATAGGCCAGTTTGCAAAAGAAATCTCTTCCTGCCGCACATTTTGTTTTCTTCACGAACTTGAAATGTTGTACAAGAATAACCTGATAAAAGGTGGTGACCTGAACAATGCCATAGTGGTGGTAGACAGAGTGATAGAGGATAATGAGCTGGATTATCTGGCGGAATTGTTCAACAAGCCAAAGGTTGAAGTAAAAGAAGAAGGTATCCTGAATAATATTGAATTAAGGTACCGGAATGAACCGGCCCGCCATAAATTACTGGATGTAATGGGAGATCTTGCCCTTGCCGGCAGGCCTATTAAAGCCCAGATCCTTGCTGCCCGTCCGGGCCATGCTCCCAATGTAGCTTTTGCCAAAAAGCTGAAAAATGAAATGAATGATCCCAAATCAATTAATATCCCCCCCTATAATCAGAAATTACCCCCGGTAATGGATATTAATATGATCCGTGAAACATTACCTCACCGGGCCCCATTCCTGTTGGTCGATAAAATATTCCATCTGGATGAAACTACAGTGGCCGGTATTAAAAACGTGACCTATAACGAACCCTTTTTCCAGGGTCATTTCCCGGGCAATCCCGTGATGCCCGGGGTGCTGATCATAGAGGCCTTAGCCCAGACCGGTGGCATACTTGCCCTGAATAACCTGGGTGATCCGAAGGATTACTGGACATATTTTATTAAAATTGAGGATTGCAGATTCAGAAAAATGGTACTTCCGGGAGATACCCTGATATTAAAATGTGAATTGCTCGAGCCGATTAAAAGAGGCATTGCCAGAATGAAAACCCTGGCTTTCGTTGGAAATACCCTGGTGACGGAAGCCATCATGTCGGCCAGTATTGTTAAGAGAAATAAATGAATCAACCTTTATCGTACATACATCCTGAAGCCAAAATTGCCGATAATGTGGTAGTAGAGCCTTTTGCCTGTATCCATAAGAATGTAGAAATCGATGAAGGAACCTGGGTGGGTTCCCATGTAACGGTTATGGAGGGAGCCCGGATCGGTAAAAACTGTAAAATATTTCCCGGGGCCGTGATCTCAGGAGTGCCTCAGGACCTCAAGTTTGCCGGAGAAGAGACTACCGTTGAAATCGGCGATAACACGGTGATCAGGGAATGCGTGACCATAAGCAGGGGAACGATCAACCGGGGTAAAACCACTATCGGGAATAATTGCCTGCTGATGGCCTACGTACACCTGGCCCATGATTGTGATGTGGGCGATCATGTCATCTTGGTTAATGCCGTCCAGGTAGCCGGGCATGTCAAAATTGATGATTGGGCTATTGTAGGAGGTTCTACTTCGGTTCATCAGTTTGTACGAATAGGAGGCCATGTGATGATCGCAGGTGGATCGCTGGTAAGAAAGGACGTTCCTCCCTATACCAAAGCGGCCCGTGAACCCCTTAGTTATTCGGGCATTAATTCCATTGGGCTCAGAAGAAGGGGTTTCCCCAACGATAAGATCAATGAGATTCAGGAAATATACAGGCAGGTTTATCTGAAGGGATTGAACAATTCCAAAGCACTGGATGTGCTTGAACTTGATATGGCCCCTTCAAAAGAAAGAGATGAGATTATCAATTTTATACGGTCTTCCGACCGGGGGATCATGAAAGGATTTAATAATATGTGATCATGAAGGTTCTCCTCGATAAGGTGGGGAAAAAGTTCATCAGGCAATGGGTTTTTAAAGATATTACCCGTGAAATTCAACCAGGATCCTCACTCGGTATTACCGGCCCGAATGGCAGCGGGAAGTCTACCTTACTTCGAATTCTTTCAGGCTGGTTGTCACCTTCCAGGGGGGGAATAGTATATATACATGAAAACCTGATTATCGAAGACGGAGCTATTTATCAGTATGTAGATTATGCTGCTCCCTATCTGGAAATGATTGAGGAGTTTACATTACGGGAATTCCTCGAATTCCATTTCAGGTTTAAAAAAATAAGGGATAATTTAACGGTGTCAGAGTTAATGAAACTGATGTACCTGGAAGATAACGGAAATAAATTCATTCGTCATTTTTCTTCGGGGATGAAACAAAGGTTACGCCTTGGACTGGGATTTTATTCGGAATCGCCATTGTTTCTGCTTGACGAACCCACCTCAAATCTTGACGAAAAAGCAAAAAACTGGTATTTTGATCAGATCAGAACCGTTTTAGGAACAAAAACCGTTATCATCGCTTCCAATCAACCCGAGGAATACTCATTCTGTGATGATGAATTATCCATACAGCAGTACACAAAAAAACATTGAATTAAATCGATATATTATTGTATTTTAAACAAATTATGTTAACATTTATTTTTTAATTTCAACCCCAGGTAAAATGAAAAAGATTGCATATTTATTAAGTTTTGTGATTATCGCAGGTTTTGTTGTTTATGCAGGATGTAACGGAGACGAGAACGGAGAACCTGAATTGACTGAACAGCAGGAAAGAGCACAGGCGCTCAGCGGCACATGGAATGCTCAGGAGGCTACCTCAGTTCCCGACAATGTAGATCCAACCATAATAGATAACCTGTCAATAACTTTTAATGTGGATGCCAGTTTCAATCCTGCTTCATTCAGTGCAACAGGGGCTGCTGACTTCTTTTCCACATCCTCCTCTTCCGCCTGGGATTTTTCGGGTGATGTAACGATCAGTTCCATTACGCTTACGGATGTATCGCCAGTAACGGGTTTTACCATTTCCAATTTCAGCAACACCAACATGACCATACAATTCAGCCATCCCGGGTTGAGAATAGCCAGTCTTGAAGGTACCTATGCAGTGAGTATGGTGAAGCAGTAAAACAGAAAAGCCTGGTCTCCCTGCATATTTCCGGTCTTTTTGCGTTCAGACAGGCATTTCCTCTATTTCAGTTCCACCAGGGTGACCCCTGCACCCCCGTGTTCCACATGTTCTTCTTTGAATGAATCGACATAATCCACTTCATTAAGGAATTCCCTGATCACTTTTCTCAGGATGCCTTCTCCTTTGCCATGCATGATCCTCAGATCTTTCATATTTAAAAGAAGCGCATCATCGAGGTAACTGTTGAGGATGTTCAGGGCTTCCTCTGCCCGCATACCCCGCAGATCGATAGTGGGACTGAACGTCTTCCTTTTGTCGCTCAGATCGACGCTTCCTTTAGCCGGAGAGGAACCGGATTTGCCGATTACATTATTTTTATATTCTTCCCGGGGTACTTTTTCAAGGCGGGACAATTTCACGTTTGATTTCAGGTCGCCAATGGCAATCTCAGCCTGGTTGCCTCTCATATTCATTACAATGCCATAGGCACCGGAATCTTTCACCTTAACGTAATCCTGTTCCCGGATCGGTCCTTTATCGGGTCCGGTTTCGTGATCAACAGGCCGTGCCTTTTTTTCCGGTTTTTTGGTATCAATTTCTTTTTTTAACCGGTTATGGAAATGCTCGAGCGACTGCCTGGTTTTCCTGGTCACTTCCCTGTCGGCCTTTTTCTCCTTGATGGTCCTGATGGTCTTTTCTATTTCCCGGTTGGCCTGCCTGATCAGTTCGCTTGCTTTCTGTCCGGCTTCCCTAACCAGTTTATCCTGCTGGCTTTCGATATAATCCTTCAGCGATTCGTATTCACTGATGAGCTTCTTCAGTTCATTTTCCTTCTTCTCCACCTCTCTCTTCTGTTTTTCGAATTCCCTCTTTTCCTGTTCAAGCTCAGTGATCAGCCTCTCGAAGCGCACATGGGTAGCCCCGACGAATTTTTTGGCCTGATTGAGAATATTATCCGGTAAACCGATCTTCCGGGCTATTTCAAGGGCAAATGAACTTCCCGGTTTACCCATGTCGAGAACGAATAAAGGTTCCATGTTCTTTATATCAAACCGCATGGCCCCATTGGCTATATTGGGATGGTTTTCGGCGAATTTTTTCAGATTAGTATAATGGGTTGTGATTATACCCATCACCTTCTGCTTTCTCAGCTCATCAAGGATACTTTCAGCAATCGCACCACCGAACTGTGGTTCTGTTCCCGCCCCGAACTCATCAATCAGAAAAAGAGTGCGTGGAGTGGCCTTATTAATAAAAATCTTCATATTGATAAGGTGGGAACTATAGGTGCTCAGGTCGTTTTCCAGCGATTGTTCATCGCCAATATCAATAAAAAGCTGTGAAAATATCCCCATTACAGATCCTTCCGAAAGGGGAACCAGCAGACCGCATTGCCACATGTATTGCAGAAGTCCCACAGTCTGCAGGCATACCGATTTTCCACCTGCATTGGGGCCCGAGATCACCAGGATCCTGACGTCGGAGGCAAGCCGTATATCGAGAGGAACAATCTCCTTATTCAGTTTTTTATGGGAAAGATAGAGAAGCGGATGCCGGGCATTATGCCAGTCGATCACAGGCTTATTGCTGAGCTCGGGCTTGACGGCTTCAAGATCTCTGGCAAACCGGGCTTTGGCCCGGATGAAATCGATCAGACCCAGGAATTCATTGCATTTTTTCAGATTGGAGATCTCCGGCCGGATGAGATCGGTCAGGCCCATCAGAATGCGTACGATCTCCCTTTTTTCCTTGTAAATCAGGTCCCTGATATCATTGTTGATCTCGACGACCTGGGATGGTTCAATAAAGGAAGTCTGACCGGAGGCCGATTCATCATGTATAAAACCGGAAACTGCTCTTTTGAATTCTGCCCTGACCGGCACGACCAATCGTCCGTTCCTGATGGTTACGGTAGCATCATCGTTGGAATAATTATCTTTGATCAGGTTTTTGAGAATATTTTCCAGTTTATTCCTGACCTTGAATTCAAGTTTATGCAGTTCATTCCTGATCTCAAGCAGCAGGTCACTTGCCGTATTCCGCATCTTCCCTCTTTCATCGATCACATTTTCAATCGCATACACGATCTGAGGATTCAGATAGATGCCAATGGTGATCAGGGAAAGATTTGAATATTGTTCGGAATTCTTTTTAAGGAATTTGAGCATCTGCTCCACTTTTGTCAGCGACAGTTTCATCTCATGAAATTCCTCCTCCAGCAGATAAGCGTCGATCTTTGCTGCTTTGGCCAGGTATTTATTGATATTATAATATTCTCCTCCGGGAAAAGAATCGGCTGAATTAAGTATTTTAAGAAACTCGTCGGTCTGGCTTGTCAACTGTTCAACCCGATCAAAATTGGTGCTGAAGCGGAGAGTCTCTACATTTCTGACGCCCAGTTCACCCTCACAATGGTCTTTTAAATATTCTTTTATGCGATGAAAGCCTAATTTTTCTTCAATATTCGAGGGATATAACATAGAAAATTATCTGTGCTTATACATATTGTATGACTCTAAATTCTTACATTCATCGCATGAGTTCTTATACTCA
>CAZIXF010000015.1:0-97117 GCA_964543195.1 uncultured Roseivirgaceae bacterium | reverse complement strand
ATAGTAAAAACGGTTTATTTTGAGAATGGTTTATGAATAATCGGGGTTAATAATATATCCGGGATCAATAAAAAAAGCCGGATGATTGGTCCCCGGCTTTTCGCAGAAAGGTGAATATTTATTAATTCCCCGGCAGCATATTGGCCAATCCTTTTTTTGAGCCCATTTTGTTCATGGTCTTCATCATTTTTTTCATCTGCGAGAATTGTTTAAGCAGGTTGTTGACTTCCTGGATAGAGGTTCCGCTGCCATCCGCGATCCGTTTACGCCGGCTTCCATTGATCAGCTCCGGATTCTCTCTTTCCTCTATGGTCATTGACCGGATGATCGCTTCAATCGGTTTAAACGAATCATCGTCTATATCGATTTCTTTGAGGGCTTTTCCCATCCCCGGGATCATGCCCATAAGATCCTTGATGTCCCCCATTTTCTTTATCTGCTGGAGCTGGGAAAGAAAATCATTGAAATCGAATTTATTTTTCCTGATCTTTTTGTTAAGCCTTCTGGCTTCATCTTCATCGTAAGTCTGTTGGGCCCTTTCCACCAATGATACCACGTCGCCCATGCCGAGGATCCGTTGTGCCATACGATCCGGATGGAACGCATCGATCGCATCCATTTTTTCGCCGGTACTGATGAATTTAATGGGCTTGTCTACTACCGTCCGGATGGATAAAGCCGCACCGCCACGTGAATCGCCATCCAGCTTGGTGAGCACTACCCCGTCATAATCCAGTTGTTCATTGAATGTTTTGGCGGTGTTTACGGCATCCTGTCCGGTCATGCTGTCCACGACAAAAAGTGTTTCTGTGGGATTTAATGCTTCTTTCAGGGAAGTGATCTCCTTCATCATCTGCTCATCGATGGCAAGTCGGCCTGCCGTGTCCACGATGACTACCTTATTGCCTTTGGATTTTGCTTCCCTGATCGCATTTTTTGCAATCTCCACTGCATTTTTATTTTCCGGTTCGGCATATACATCCACGCCTACCTGGTCACCGATCACCTTCAACTGATCGATGGCAGCAGGCCGGTATATATCGCAGGCGCTGAGCATAACCTGCTTACCCTGCTTTTTAATATGATAGGCCAGTTTACCCGTGAACGTAGTTTTACCTGAACCTTGCAATCCTGCTATCAGGATCACGGCCGGGTCGCCTTCTATTGAAATATCTTCCCTGGTGCCGCCCATCAGTTCGGTCAGCTCTTCAGCTGTTATTTTGGTCAGCAGCTGACCGGGAGAAACGGCAATGAGTACATCCCGCCCAAGGGCCTTTTCCTTAATGCTATCGGTTACATCCTTGGCCACCTTGTAATTGACATCCGCATCGATCAATGCCCTGCGGATCTCTTTTACAGTAGAAGCCACATTGATCTCAGTGATCTTACCCTGGCCCTTTAAGGTTTTAAACGCTCTGTCGAGTTTATAGCTTAGGTTTTCAAACATATCTTCAACACTTTATTATGCAAAAATAGCGAATATTATAAAATTGACTAAACCGGGACCGGGAGGTTTGCAATCCGGCTATTCATGGTAAAGTACATGGAGCAGAGTCTGTCCGACTGCGTTAAGGGTTTCTTTGCTGATGATTTCCATATCATCCCGGTGGGTATGGTGATAATCAGCAAAATAAGAATCCGGGGAGTCCGGATCGTATTCTACGATATTTATAGTGGGTATCTTCGCATCCCGGTTAATGAATACGTGATCATCCGTGATACCCGGACTTCTGCTTTGAACAAAATATTTGCCGTAACCCAGCCGGTGTCCGGCATCCCATATTTTCTGAACCACTTTGGGCGCAAACTGCATCGATCCGCCTTCTTTGTAGAATTTGGCATCCCGGGCACCCACCATATCGAGTAATACGCCGAAATAAGCCATATAGTTTTTCCGATGTTTATTTTTTGACCAGTGCTGGGATCCCAGGCACCACCAGATTTTTGAGGAATAATTCAAAGCATCATGCTTATAGGCACTGGGCTCGCCATAATCCTCTCCATCAAAAAAAATAACATCGATGCCGGCATTGGGAGGAGCGATCAGTGATATGATCCGGGCAATTTCCAGAATTACACCTACCCCACTGCCTCCGTCATTGGCTCCGGGAATCGGTTTTTCGATATCAATACTGTCCTTATCCGCTACCGGCCGGGTATCCCAGTGGGCCGTGAGCAGAATCCGCTTGGACCGTTCAGGATAAAAAGTTCCGATTATATTCCTGAGGTATAAAATTTCACCATTATAGGCCTCTTCCCGGAATTCCTGGACTACCACCTCCCCTCCATATTTTTCAAGCTTGTCCACGAGATAATTGCCACAGGCAAGATGAGAAGGTGTATTGGGAACTCTCGGGCCGAAATCAACTTGTGTTTTGATAAAAAACCAGGCGGAATCGGCATTGAAATGCGGGACAGAAACAGATTTATCCTCAATATCCAGGGGTTTTTCCTCCTTTTTCCTTTCCATCGTACAACCCATGGGAAGCAGGAATAACCACAGGATTGTGAAACACAGCTTATATTTATTCTTCATAGGCCCAGTCGATCTGGTCTTTCATATCCTTGAGCACGATCCCGATCTCTTTAAGTTTAGCCCGGATCGTGTCCACCTTATCGTAGTCTTTTTCCTTTTTTGCTTCCCGATATAATTCAAGCAGGATATCAAGGAACTTGTCATGATTTTCAGGCGGTTCTTCCTTCAGTCCCAGTACATCGTTTACGAATACCAGATAAGTATGGATCAGCTTATCGAAGGATTCTTTTCCCAGTTCGGCCGGGTTCAAATGACCATTATGAATGGAATTGATCTTCTTGAGCAGATTAAAAAGATGACTGATGGTGACGGCCGTATTAAAATCATCGTTCATAGCCCGGTAGCAGTTATCATGGAGCTGATCGATCTGCTTTACCTGTTTTTCATTGATCGTTACCTCCGGGTCATCCACATATTCGAGAGACCGGGCATTTTTAACCCCATTGATCAGTTTTTTATATCCTTTCATGGCAGCCTGCAGCGCTTCATTTGAAAAGTCGAGCGTGCTGGAATAATGGGACTGCAGCATGAAAAATCGCACGGTCATGGGGCTGTAGGGTTGATCAAGGAGTTCATGAATGCCCGATATCAATTCACGGGGCAGAAAAGAATTGCCCAGGGATTTACTCATTTTCTGGCCGTTTACGGTCAACATATTGGTATGTAACCAGTACCTGGCCGGCTGTTTTTCATAGGCACCCACCGATTGGGCTATTTCACATTCATGATGTGGGAATTTGAGGTCCATGCCGCCTCCATGAATATCAAAAGTCTCCCCGAGATATTTGGTACTCATCACCGAACACTCAAGATGCCAGCCCGGGAATCCACTTCCCCAGGGAGAATTCCATTTCATAATGTGTTCGGGAGGCGCTTTTTTCCATAAAGCGAAATCCTCTTTATTTCTTTTTTCATCCTGGCCTTCCAGGGTTCGCTGGCCTGCCAGCATATCTTCGATTTTCCGGCCGGACAACAAACCGTATTGATGTTCCTCATTATATTTTTTTACATCAAAATAGACCGACCCGTTCACCGTATATCCCAATCCATGATCCAGGATGGTTTTGATCATTTCAATCTGTTCCTGGATATGACCGGTTGCACTGGGTTCAATACCGGGAGGAAGAATATTGAACAGATTCATCACCTGATGAAAATCAAGGGTGTAACGCTGCACGATTTCCATAGGCTCGAGGTTTTCCAGTTTCGCTTTCCTTGCTATTTTATCCTCGCCCTCATCGGCATCTGATTCCAGGTGGCCTACATCGGTTATGTTTCGAACATACCTGACCTTGTATCCCAGGTGGGAAAGATACCGGTAAATGACATCAAAACTGAGGAATGTTCTGACATTGCCGAGATGAACCTCATTATAAACAGTCGGACCGCATACGTACATACCTACATAGGGTGGGTCAAGGGGCTCAAAAAGTTCTTTTTTTCTGGTGAGGGTATTGTAGATTCTAAGATCCTTGAGCATAATTAATATGGATACGTAAAATGAATAGATTTTACATGCAAAAGTGTATTAATAGACCTTAATAGCGAAATATTTAAGTAAAAAAATAAAAATTTGATTTGAAATTGATTTTGAGTAACTTTGCGCTGAATTATATCTCGTGAATTGGAGGGGACACAAGTCCCCTCTTTTATTGGAGTAAATTTGAATAATAACAGCGAATATATAAAAGAAATGGCCCGGAAATTTCTTCCGGATGATTCCTTTTTTATTGTGGATGTCCGGGTGAAGGGTGCACCGGGAAACAAAAAAGTTGAGGTGATAGTTGACGGTGACCATGGTATCGATGTGGATACCTGTTCAATGATAAGCCGGAAATTATCTTCTGAGCTGGATGAGGCTGATATTCTTGAAGGAAAATTCGTATTGGAAGTATCTTCTCCCGGACTGGATCAACCACTTGGTGCTGTCCGGCAATACCTTAAAAATATCGGCCGTAATCTGAAAATAGTGCTCAACGATCGTAAGATGATCAAAGGAGAGCTCTTAAAAGTAGATGATCAGGGAGTTACAATAAAAAAAGAAGCAAAAAAACGTAACCATTCTCCTGAAACTACTTATATACAATTTGATGATATTGATAAAGCAAAAGTTATAGTGACCTTTAAATAGAAACAATGGACGCTGGTGTATTAATTGAGTCGTTTGCAGAATTTGCGAAGAACAAGAATGTGGATCGTCCTACGATGATCCGGATACTGGAGGATGTTTTCCGGACCATGATCCGGAAAAAATTCGGGGAGGATGATAATTTCGACATTGTAATCAATGCAGATAAGGGTGACCTGGAGATCTGGCGATTCAGAGAAATTGTGGATGACAATTCAGAGGATATATGGGATCATGATAAGATAAGCCTTTCCGACGCTAAAAAGATCGAACCGGATTTTGAGATTGGGGAAGAAGTTGCCGAAGAAATTAAGCTTGAGGATTTTGGTCGCCGTGCCGTCATGATGGCACGGCAGACATTGATTCAGCGTATCAAGGACCTGGAAAAGGATATTCTCTTTCAGAAATACAAAGAACTTGTAGGTGAACTTATACTGGGCGAGGTATACCAGATCCTTACCCGTGAGGTTTTGTTGATCGATGCTGAAGGCAATGAGCTGATACTGCCTAAAGCCGAACAGATCGCCAAGGACAGATACCGGAAAGGTGAAACGGTGAGGGCTGTGGTGCAGCGTGTGGAAATGGTTAACGGAAATCCGCGGATCATTCTTTCCAGAACATCTCCGAAATTCCTTGAAAGACTGTTCGAAAGTGAGGTACCGGAAGTATTTGACGGATTGATCACGATCAGGAACGTGGTTAGGGAGCCGGGTGAAAGAGCCAAGGTTGCGGTAGAAAGTTATGATGACAGGATCGATCCGGTGGGTGCCTGTGTGGGAATGAAAGGTTCTCGTATCCACAGCATCGTAAGGGAACTTCAGAATGAAAATATTGATGTGATAAGTTATACCGATAATCTCGAATTATTTATTCAAAGGTCATTGAGTCCTGCAAAAATAATCTCCATCAAGGTAAGCAAGGATGAAGGAAGGGTTTCTGTATTTATGAAACCCGATCAGGTATCCCTGGCTATCGGGAAGGGTGGTTATAACATCAAGCTGGCCAGTAAACTTGTAGGGTATGAGATCGATGTATTCAGGGATGTGGAAGAAGAAGAGGAGGAAGATGTGGATCTGGATGAATTTTCCGATGAAATCGATAGCTGGGTGATCGATGAGCTGAAAAGAGTGGGCCTGGATACGGCAAAAAGCGTATTGGCTTTGCCCAAGGAAGACCTTTTAAGAAGGACCGATCTGGAAGAAGAAACAATTGATGACGTTTTATCAATATTGAATCAGGAATTTGAATAGAAACATTCAATAAGGATAAGGAATTTTTATGGAGAAAGAAAAAACAATGAGACTAAGTCAGGTGGCCAGGAAATTGAACATTGGTAAAAACACCATTCTGGATTTCCTGGATTCCAAGGGTTTTAAAGTGGATAATAATCCCAATTCAAAGATTACCATGGAACAGTTTCAGATGCTGGCTAAAGAATTTGCCTCATCTGCCCTGGATAAAGAGGAGGCGCTTGGTCTCACCATAGGTAAAAAACATTCAGATAATATTATCATTGATTCGGAACACGATGAAGCGGATAAATCATCCGACGAGGAAGAGGAAATTCTAATCAAGAGTATAACTTCTCCAAAAGAAAAGGAAGAACAGGAAGAGGAGCAGGTGGAAGAAAAAGATATCACTGACCAGGAAGAAAAAACCGGACCGGCCGAAGAGAAAGAAGAAAAAGAAGAGGAAGAAAAATGGGAAGAAGATCATACGCTTAAGGGCATCAAGGTGGTAGGTAAAATCGATCTGGATGAAAAGAAAGAAAAGAAAAAAGAAGAGAAAGAGGAAGAACCGCCGATAGAGGAGAAATCCGGGAAAGCTGAAGAAGACAAGGAAAAGAAAGAAGAGAAAACATCTGTTGCGGATAAGAAGGAAGAAAAAGAATCCCCGGAAGAGGATAAACAGAAAACCCAAGAGATAGAAGCAGATCTCGAAACAGAAGAAACAGAAGAAACAGAAGAAACAGAAGAAACAGAAGAAAAGGAAAAGAAAGAAAAGAAAGAAAAGAAAGAAAAGAAAGAAAAGAAAGAAGAGAAACAGGAGGGGAAAGATGTAATTGAGGCCAAGCCCCAATCATTAAAAGGACTTACCGTGGTCGGAAAGATCGATCTTCCCGAAGAAAAAAGTAAAAAGAAAGCTCCCGCACCCGTGGCTTCCAGTGATGAGCAGAAGGAAAAGAAAAAGAAAAAACGGCCACGTAAACGGATCAAATCAGGCCAGTCAGAAGAGAGAGAGGGGCAGGAAAGGAAACCTCAGAAAAGAGATAGAAAACGGCAGCAGAAAGAAGAATTATCCGACAAGGAGATCCAGGAACAGGTTAAGGCCACGCTTGCCAAGTTGAGTGATACCAAAACGAAAGGATCGGTGAGCCGTTCCAAATACAGACGGGAGAAAAGGTCGGCTGCCGCTGAGGCTGAAGAGGAAAAACTTCAGAAAAAACAGGAAGAATCGAAAGTGCTTCACGTTAATGAATTCATTTCAGCCAACGATTTGGCCTCCATGATGGATGTGAGCGTCAATGACGTGATATCCACCTGTATGAGCCTGGGCATGTTTGTATCCATTAACCAACGACTCGATGCCGAAGCCATTACTATCATCGCTGACGAATTCGGCTATGACGTTGAGTTTGTATCGGAAGAGGATGAACTCGAGATCCAGGAAGAGGAAGACAAACCTGAGAATCTGGAGGAAAGGCCACCGATAGTAACCATCATGGGTCATGTGGACCATGGTAAGACCTCATTGCTTGACTTCATTCGTCATTCAAAGGTCACCGAAGACGAAGCAGGGGGTATTACACAGCATATTGGCGCTTATGACGTAATTACTGAAAGCGGCAAAAAAATAACCTTCCTCGATACACCCGGCCATGAAGCATTTACTGCCATGAGGGCCCGCGGTGCCAAGATCACCGATGTGGTTATCATTGTGGTGGCTGCCGACGATAATGTAATGCCCCAAACCAAGGAAGCCATCAATCATGCACTTGTGGCTGAGGTGCCAATCGTAATTGCCATTAATAAAGTTGATAAACCCAATGCCAATTCAGATAAGATCAGGGAAGAACTGGCCAATATCAATATCCTTGTAGAAGAATGGGGAGGAAAATATCAGAGTCAGGAGATATCGGCCAAGAGCGGACAGGGCATAGAAGATCTGCTTGAGAAAGTGCTCCTTGAAGCTGAATTGCTTGAGTTGAAAGCCAATCCGGATAAACCTGCCAACGGGGCGGTGATAGAAGCGACCCTTGACCGTGGAAGAGGTTTTGTAGCTACGATCCTTGTACAGGCCGGCACCCTGAAAATGGGAGATATCGTACTTGCGGGAGCTCATTACGGCAGGGTAAAAGCCATGTTCGACCATCTTGGCAAAAAGTTGGAAAAGGCAGACCCTTCCACTCCCGTACTGATGCTCGGTCTCGATGGCGCTCCACAGGCAGGGGATAAGTTTCACGTAATGAGCTCCGAACGCGAAGCAAGAGAAATAGCGACCAAACGACAGCAATTGCTTCGCGAACAGTCCATCCGGTCCAAAAAGCATATTACCCTTGATGAGATTGGCAGAAGACTGGCTATCGGCAGCTTTAAAGAACTGAATGTGATCGTGAAAGGTGATGTGGACGGGTCAGTAGAAGCCCTTTCTGATTCACTGCTGAAACTATCTGGAGAGGAAGTTCAGGTAAATATCATACATAAAGCTGTTGGACAGATTTCAGAATCCGACGTATTGCTGGCTTCCGCTTCGGATGCCGTGATCATTGGTTTCCAGGTAAGGCCATCGGCTAACGCAAGAAGATTGGCCGAACAGGAAGAGATCGAGATCCGCCTGTATTCGGTGATTTACGATGCCATCAATGACCTGAAAGATGCTATGGAAGGTATGCTGGCACCTGAAGTGGAAGAGATGATCACCGGAAATGCCGAGGTCAGGGATATCTTCAAGATCTCCAAGGTAGGTACCGTGGCCGGTTGCATGATTACCGAGGGCACGATCAAAAAATCCAATAATATCCGGTTGATCCGGGATGGTATTGTGATATACACCGGTGAGATCGGAGCGTTAAAGCGGTTCAAGGATGACGTGACCGAAGTGAAATCAGGTTACGAATGCGGTATCAGCATTAAAAATTACAACGACCTCAAGGTGGGTGATGTGATTGAAGCCTATGAGGAAAAAGAGGTGGCCAGGAAATTATAACTGGTTTAATGGACAATATCCTGACTTTTTTGACTGCTGTTTTTCTGGTTGTATTTATTCTGGGCTGGGCATGGCCTTGGTATTTCTTATGGTTTGTCGATCAGAAAACCCGGTTTAAAATACTCCTGTATTATGGGATACCCCTTTTACTCCTGACCGGTTTAAATATTGTTTTTAAATGATTTGCTATTTTGCAATTTATATTTTGTAAATTGCATATTGTAAATTAAAAAAATTATGCAAAAGCCGGCGAATCCTTTTCCGACCTCGGGTTATTACGGACCGGAATATTTCTGTGACCGCAGATATGAAACCGACACTTTGCTGGCCAATCTGAAAGGTGGGCAATCTACCGTGCTGACAGCAATCCGGCGAATGGGGAAAACGGCATTGATCCATCATGTGCTGGGAATGATCCCGAAAGACTGGCAGCCAGTATATGTGGATATTCTCCATACCGAAAAAGAACCGGATTTTCTTAATTCCCTGGCTTCAGGGATATTGAATTCAATTCCTGAGAAAACCAGCCTGGGGAAAAAGATCTGGGATTTTATTAAAAACATGCGACCTGTAATGAGTTTTGATCCTCTCTCGGGGATGCCTCAGGTTAGTTTTGAAGGAGGCCGGAAAAAACCGGAAGTCCATGTATCCGCTTTATTTTCCTTCCTGGCAAAACAGGAAAAACCAGTGGTCATCGCGATTGATGAGTTTCAACAGATCATGAATTATCCCGAACAGAATACAGATGCCTGGTTGCGCAGCATTATCCAGGAGCTGCCTAATGTATATTTTATCTTTTCAGGAAGTCATCAGCATATACTCAATGAACTGTTCTCGAGTCCGGCCAAGCCTTTTTTCAGAAGTGCCCAGTTTCTCAAAACCGGTAAAATCTCATATGATGAATATGCTTCCTTCATATCCGGAAAATTTCAGGGAAAAAAGAAAGAAATTGATAAGGAAGTGATTGATGAAATACTCACCTGGACAAACCGACATACTTATTATGTCCAGTTGTTATGTAACCGCATTTTCGTTAATTCAGGAAAAAGGATATCTACAGGGACCTGGCAATCAGAAGCCCTGAAGCTTTTGAAAGAACAGGAAACGGTATTTTTCCAGTACCGGGAGATGCTGACCGGTCCCCAATGGCAGCTCCTCAAGTCCATTTCAAGAGCTGACCGGGTATTTGAGCCTACATCCAAGGATTTTGTTCAAACCTATGAGCTTGGAAGTCCATCAACCGTACTTCGGTCCCTGGAAACCCTTCTCAGAAAGGAACTGATATTCAAGGAAAGAGACGAGAGCGGCAAGCCTTTTTATGCCGTTTACGATGTACTCTTTCAAAGATGGATTGAGTCTGTACCCCATTAATATGCCGGGCCAAGCGGGATTGGTTCATTCGGATAACTGTCTCCAGCTATTTTCCAGGCATCAGGCAGGCAATGAGCCCTGAAAATTTTTATGGATATAAATCCTGATTTATTTAGGACATTTATTTGGATGAATCAAGGGTTTGGGATTTAGTTCATACCCTGTTTGCTTATCCTTCGATTGAACCGTTTAATATAACCCTTACCTCGCCGGGCTTCGCTGGAAATGTATAAATTTCCTTCAGGGTCAAAGCAAATCCCTTCCGGTTGACTGAGTACATTTCTGAGCAGGGGGACCATCGATTCGATCTCACCCTCCGGACTCAGAATGACCAGCAGTTTCCCCACTGAAGCGATAAGGAATACATCACGGGTTACAGGATGTATGGCAATGCCCGAGGGTTTGAAAGGCATATGGGCATAGGGGCTCAAATTGTTTTCTATGAGTTTTTGGTTAAAAAGATCGGAAGTAAGATGAATATAGGGTTCGGTTCTGATCTCCTTCCGGTCAAGATCAAACAGGTATACAGCCCTTCCCTCCAACTTATTATCATTGATCTCGGGATCGCCTTTACAGGCGATATATAATGTGTTTTCAATATGCCCCGGGGATAATCCTTCCACATTATTGGTTGATTTCAATGCAGTGGACAGTTTTTCCGCTTCCAGCTTATCACCCCCGTCCATCGGAAAGAAAAATAGATCGCCGTCACTCTGTATCACATAGGCTGTCTGTCCAATATGGGCTACACCTTCGAAATCGCCCGATCTGCCAAAATCGATCTCGCGAACAATCTTTCCGGATCTCATATCGAAAAAGTATAAGATGCCTTTTTCATCCTCAACACAAAGGTGTATTTGCTCATTCAGATTATCCAGACCTGAAATTTCCCTCAGCTTATCCGGAAGTTCATAATTTCTGTCCGGCGATGCCAGGTCGTATTCGAACCTGCCTGTATTGATTATATAAGAGGTATTATTTTCAATTCTGTTACAGTTTGCGCATAAATAACCCGACATCAGAAGGGTTACATATGCACGAATAAACGATTTGAAATCAACCGGAACCCAGGTTTTCCACATCATATTGACAATTATCCAGGTTATTATATTTTCAAATTTGTAACAAAAATTTGAATCCCTCTAATTTATTCATTTGGTTTAAAAAATATTTATCTTTAAGCACATAAATAAGCTGGTTTAATGGAATTTGAAACGGACCTGTTAAGAAAGAGCGCCAAGTATGTAGAATCCTTTTTAAATCGGAATTTGTCAGATAAGATATATTACCACGATTTTGAGCATACACAGGAAGTTGTCGAAGCGGCATATGAAATCGGTAAAGCTACCGGTCTAAACGATGAAGAACTCGAAACGGTCATGCTGGCTGCCTGGTTTCATGATACCGGATATTATGAAGGCAGCCGGAATCATGAAGTAAAAAGTAAAGAGATAGCGGAGGAGTTTCTTCGTAAGGAAGGCGTTACCGAAATGAAAATTGCCGATGTTTCCGGGTGTATCATTGCTACCAAAATACCTCAACGGCCTACCAACAAAATGGAAGAGGTGCTTTGCGATGCCGACCTGTATCATTTGTCCACAAAAGAATTTTTCAACAAATCTGAATTACTGCGCAAGGAGTTTTCGCAGACCGGAAGCAGTGAAATAAAGGATAAAGAGTGGCTAAAGAAAAGCATTAAATTCCTTAAGAAACATAATTTTTTTACGAAATATGCAAGAAATGAAATGCTTCCTGATAAAAAAAGGAACCTGGAGAGGTTGAAATCGATAAAGGAGGAATTAAAACTGGAAAAACAAAAAGATACGGAGGTTCCCCGGGAATCCGATGGGAATATTTCATTTTCCGGGGAAAAGAAAAAGGGCAAGAAAAATAATAAGCCTAAAAGAGGTATTGAGACACTTTTCCGGATCACGTCCCGCAACCATGTCGATTTCAGCTCCATGGCAGACAATAAAGCCAACATCATGATCTCGGTAAATTCGATCATGCTGTCCATCATATTTTCAATTTTGTTCCGTCATTTTAATGATTATCAGTACCTGATCTATCCCACGATTATTTTTACCCTGGTTTGTACCGGCACCATCATATTTGCCATCCTTGCCACCCGTCCGAATCTTACAGCCGGGGTTTTTACCAGGGAGGATATCATAAAAAGAAGGACCAATTTATTGTTTTTTGGGAATTTTCATAAGATGCCCTTATCCGATTATGAATGGGGTGTGAGACGTCTAATGGAAGACCGGGATTATCTCTACGGAAGCATTATCCGTGACATTTATTTTTTGGGAAAAGTACTTGGCCGCAAATATTTCTTTCTGAGAATATCCTATAATATTTTCATGTTTGGTCTGATCATATCCCTAATTGCTTTTGTAATATGGGGTTTCCTTATTCCCGGCCGTTCAATTTGATTTGGCATAACTTATGTTTTTCTCATTATGAAAAAATTTTTCTTATTCCTTGTTTCAGGGATCCTGTTCCTTCATTGCAGTTCACCGGAAAGGAAGGCTGATTATGATTTCCTGAATTCCAGTCTTACTGCCCATGAGCGTGCTAACGACCTGATTTCTCATCTGACACTTGAAGAAAAGATAGCCCAGCTTAATTATGATGCACCCGCCATCGAACGGCTTGGGATTCCGGCCTATAACTGGTGGAATGAATGTCTGCATGGTGTGGGCCGGGCCGGCAAAGCTACTGTTTTCCCCCAGGCCATCGGCATGGCTGCTTCCTGGAATGCTGATCTGATGCAGGAAATAGGAACCGTTATTTCAGATGAAGCCCGGGCCAAGCATCATGCCCTGGCCCGCCTGGATAAAAGAGATATTTATTACGGGCTTACTTTCTGGACACCCAATAACAATATCTTCCGCGACCCGCGATGGGGACGTGGACAGGAAACGTACGGAGAAGATCCGTTCTTAACTTCCTCCATGGCGGTGCACTTTATCAGGGGGCTGCAGGGTGATAACCCGGATACACAGGTGCTGGAAGCTGAGTTCAAGTACGTTGGGCCCTTCGTTACTCTTGAGGAGGGATTGTCAGGTAAAAAGAGGTAGCGGAAAGGATAAATCGGAGTTAGGATACTTAACGGGAGGATCCTGCGGGCATGTTCATAAACGAAAATTGTTTTACTGCCGGGCTGGAAGTGATCGGTTCTTCAGGTAATCATAAAAATCGAACTGGGCTCTGATACGTGGTGATTTTTTATAATTTCCGGGTTTCTGATTGTTCAGGTCAGGATCCAGGATACTCCTTTTGGTATTATCATTCAATTGCAGTTCGATCATCTGCCACAATTCGTCCTTCAGGTTTCTGTCAAGTACCGGAAAATTCACCTCAATACGGTGATGGAGGTTCCTTCTCATCCAGTCTGCAGAGCCCATATACATTTTTTCGTTCCCTTTTTCCCCGAAAATAAATAACCTGGCATGTTCAAGATATTTATCCACGATCCGGGTTACCGTGATATTTTCGCTTAAACCTTGTACTCCGGGACGAAGACAACAGATGCCCCTTATGATCAGATCAATTTTCACTCCGTTCCGGCTTGCTTCATACAAGTGATCGATCATATTTTTTTCTTCCAGGTTGTTCATCTTGATGATTATCCGGCCGGTCTTTCCATTTTCCGCATTTTTAATTTCCTGATCGATCAGTTGCTTGAATTCATCCATGAGGTTAAACCTGGATACAAGAAGAAATTTCAGCCTTTTAATTTCCTTACCTTTTTCCAGGTACCGGAATACGTCATCGATTTCCCCGAGAAGTTTCCGGTTGGAGGTTAATAGCCCTGCATCCGCATAGATCCTGGCCGTCACTTCATTGAAATTACCGGTTCCCAGAAAACCACAGGATACCGTTTTCCCTTGCCCGTCTTTCCTTATGATCAGAGCAATTTTGGCATGAACCTTCAATCCCGGCATGCTGTACATGATTTTTATGCCGGCTTCTTCCATTTTATCTGCCCAGTAAAGATTATTTTCCTCATCAAACCGTGCTTTTACTTCCACGAATACGATCACTTTTTTTCCGTTTTTGGCAGCACTGATCAATGCATTCACAATGAGTGAATTTTCGGCTACCCGGTACAGGGTTACTTTTATGGTTTTAACCAAAGGATCAATAGCAGCTTCATTAAAAAAACGCAATACATAGTCGTATGAATGATAGGGAAAATGAAGGAGATGATCTTTCCCGGCAATTATTCGAAACATCGATTCGTTATCTTCAAGATCTTTTATATTGAGTGGAGCGGGTTTCTCCTCTGCAAGTTTTCCCTTTGTGGGATCAGGCAGTTTCATCAGGTCATTCAGATTATGGTATGGCCCTCCTCTGATAATCTGGTACGATCCGAGCTGAAAATGGCCGATCAGCTTCCCGAGCATATCCGGGGGCATACGTTTATCATACAGAAAACGCGAAGGGACACCTGTCTTGCGATTTTTAAGATGCGATTGGATCTTATGGACCAGATCGCCTGCGTATTCATCTTCAATATTCAGGTCGGCATCCCGGTTCAGTTTAATGGAATAACTTTCAAGGATCTGATAACCCGGAAAAACAATATCCAGGTTAGCCTTCACCAGATCGTCGAGGAAAATATAATAATGTTTTGCGCGGCCTTCGATATGCAGAAACCTGGTTAAACTATCAGAAGGAATATTGACATATGAAAAAACCTCCTTTGCTGTTTTATCTGCCTTATTTTCTCCGGGCTTGAGTCTTACGGCCAGGTATAGTTTTTTATTCTCAAGAAAAAATTTTCTTTGCTTGTTTTCTTCCATCATCACCGGCTGGAGATAGGACATGACCGAACTTCTGAAAAAATTTTTGAGTTTTTCTTTATGAGATTTTAGCAAAGACCGGTTCCAGAATAATATAATACCGTTCACTTTCAATTCCGGTATTATCACGGAAGTAAGTATCTTTCCGTATTCGAGTTGATGTTTTTCCACGGTCTCAAGGATCTTTTTGACTACTTTTTTGGGCTTAAGATCAAGTTGTTTTTTCAGCTTTTTCTTTTTTATTTTCCTTAAGCCCTGGAGGGAGGCTACCCGCACCCTGAAAAATTCGTCCAGATTGGAAGACCAGATGCCCAGAAACTTAATCCTGTCGTAAATTGGCACGTCGGGATCTCTGGCTTCTTCAAGAATACGGTAATTAAAGGATAACCAGCTGATATCCCTGTTGTTGTATCGGTTTTTCTGCTTCATGATCCGGATCTTTCGTGAATACGATAGAATCTGATTAATCGAATATAATCCCGGATATTATAGGTATTCACACCTCTTTTCCTATCGTCCCTGTAAATTTTACTTTTTATTCAGTTGAAAACTTGTAAACCGTTGTTTGTGTATAAGTTTCACCCGGTTCAAGCACTGTGCTCGGAAAATCAGGGTTATGCGGTGAATCCGGGAAATGCTGGGCTTCCAGGCAGAAACCGGAACGCCGCTCATAGATCCTGCCCTCCTTCCCTTTGATTGAGCCATCCAGATGGTTTCCGGTATAGAACTGAACGCCGGGTTCAGTCGTGTAAACTTCCATGATCCTGCCGGAGGCGGGTTCTTTTACCGTGCAGGCTTTCCGCAACCGGCCATACTCCCCGTTGATTACGAAAGTATGATCGTATCCGCTTCCATTCCGGATCTGGATATGATCGTCATTGATATCTTCACCGATGGTTCTGAATTCCTTAAAATCAAAGGGTGTCCCTTCTACATCCATCAACCCTCCCAGAGGTATGGCCTCGTCATCAATGGGAACGATCCGGTCTGCATCGAACCGGATCAGATGGTCCAGAATCCGGCCTTTGCCATGTCCTTTCAAATTGAAATAGGAATGATGGGTAAGGTTCAGGATTGTTTTCCGGTCGGTAGTGGCTTCAAAATCAAGGCGAACTTCATTTTCATCGGTCAGCCGGTAGGTGGCATACACGTCAAGGTTGCCCGGATAACCTTCTTCCATATGAGGACTGAGATAATGTAGTTTCAATGCCGACGCATGGTCTTTCGTGATCATTTCCGCTTCCCATACTTTCTTATCGAAACCCTCCTTGCCACCGTGTAAATGATTGGGTCCGTTATTCGTGACCAGTTCATATTTTTTGCCGTCGAGTGTGAATTCCCCATGGGCGATCCGGTTTCCGTATCTTCCGACAAGAGCCCCAAAGTGAGGACTTTTTTCAAGATATTTTTCAAGTGTATAATAACCCAGCACTACGTCTTCCAGATCACCGCCGGCATCGGGTACGCGAAGGGTCGTTATAATTCCCCCGTAGTTCGTGATCTGTACGGACATGCCGTTTTTATTGGTAAGGGTAAATAGTTCAACAGGGGTTCCATCCGGGGCCTTTCCAAAGGGTTCTTTTCTAATTCGTTCCACGTCAGTTTGTTTAGAAGTACAGTTGATTTGAAAAAATGCAACAAAGAGTAAAAGTATACTGTTTAGAAAAATAGTTCTCATGATCCGGTTAAAGCTATTCGATACGTTGTAAATATAGTTAAAGAACCACTAATCTGAAAGCAGCAACAGTTACCTATGACATATTTCTGATACCCGGGCTTCAGGATAGGGTATATCCTCTAAGCATCGCTCATGTTATAATGGGTTCCTGGTTTAGTATAGAGGCTGTCTCAAAAGTCCTTTTGTGGAAAAATATCCCATTTTGTCAATTGAATTCGTTGATATTTTCATAAGAATGAGGTGAAATACTCAATTAATTCCAGGAATGTGGGGACTTATCCCGTAACTTCTATAAATCACTTAACTTTTGAGACAGCCTCAATTCAAATCATTCGGGATCGTATTTGGGAGGGGCATAGAGAAACCCGAAAGCTTCGCAATCTTCCCTGGTATGTTTCTCATGATGTTTATAGTGGGCCTTGATCAGTCTTTTAAGATATTTTGACCTTGGTTTGAAATTGATCTTTATGCGGCGGTGAACGAGTATATCATGGAAAAGAATGTAAAAGATCCCATAACCCGTGATGCCGAATCCCACATACATGAGTAAATGAAGGGAAGGATATAGACTGCCAAGTACAATACATACGATAGCCGGAATACTGAAAACCACTGCAAACAGGTCGTTTTTCTCAAAGATCCCTTTCCTGATCCTGTGATGGGACTTATGCCACGACCATAGAAAACCATGCATTATATATTTATGGGTAAACCAGGCTACGAATTCCATGAAGAGAAATGAACCTGTAACGATCAGAATTTTAATGATGATTGACCACATGTAAATTTTCAATTTCTTTTTTCACTTCTTCCATCAACCACATTGGCGTGGATGTGGCTCCGCAAATACCAACGGTATCATTTTCCTGAAACCATTCGGGTTTGATTTCTGATTGGTTGGATATAAAATAACTGTTGGGATTCCGATCCTTACAAACCTGGTACAATACCTTGCCATTGGAAGATTTTGTCCCTGAAACAAAGATAATCTTATTGTATTTTCCTGCAAAATCACGTAATTCCTTGTCTCTGTTGGAAACCTGCCTGCAGATGGTATCGTTGGCTGTCAAATCTATATTTTCCTCCCTCAGTTTACCGGAGATCTCATAAAACTTATCCGTACTTTTTGTAGTCTGGCTGAACAGGGTGATCTTTTTTGGAAGACGGCTGATATCCAGTTCATTCAGATCCTGGAAGACAACGGCTTTATTATTGGTTTGACCCAGCAGGCCAAGTACTTCAGCATGCCCATGTTTACCATAAATATAAATTTTTTCATTCTTGTCATAGGCATTCTTGATCCTGTTCTGAAGTTTAAGTACCACTGGGCAGGAAGCATCGATCAATTCAAGGTTATTATCCAGGGCAAGTTTATAAGTAGATGGTGGTTCACCATGAGCCCTGATCAATACCTTTTCATTTTTCAGATCTTTAAGGTCTTCGTGATTTATGATTTTCAATCCCTTGTTTTCCAATCGTTTAACCTCCTCATCATTATGCACGATATCGCCCAGGCAATAAAGATAACCCTGTTCGTTCAGTATTTCTTCAGCCATATCGATGGCATAAACCACGCCAAAGCAAAAACCGGAATTCTGATCTATGTGGACTTTTATACCTGCCATGATAATTGTATAACTAAACAGTGCCTAAAGTGTTTTTGAAGAGTACCGGAAATATCAGAATGATCTTTTCGGCATTCGGAATGCGTATGCGTTTGGCCAGGATCGAGGAGGCTGATATTCTTTTAATTTTATTGAATAGTTTCAGGTAATAGACATAGGCAAGATATACACCTTTTTTTGATCCATCGGGCAGACGTTTTATTCCGTCGTAAGCGGCTTCAAAATCTTTTTGAATTTCCAGTTCTATTTGCACTTTTTCATCTGATTTGAACTGATTGAAATCAATGCCCGGGAAATAGATCCTTCCGCGTTCATGATAATCACTTTTGATATCCCTGAGAAAATTTACTTTCTGGAAGGCTGCCCCCAAACGTCTGGCCGGCTCTTTCAATTCATGATAAAGTTTTTGGTTTCCATGGGTAAACACCTTCAGGCACATGAGTCCAACCACTTCCGCAGAACCATAAATATATTTATTGTAGTTAATTCGATCGTATGAGTCATGATAGAGGTCCATTTCCATGCTGTAAAGGAAGGCTTCGATCAATTCGATATCGATATCATAATCGTTCACAACTTTCTGGAATGAGTTCAAGACCGGGTTCAGGCTTATCTTATCCCTGATCGCAGCATAAGTATCTTTTTTAAATCGTTCAAGCAGGACCTTTTTATCGTGATCGTGAAAGGTATCCACGATTTCATCAGTCAATCTCACAAATCCGTAGATGGAATATATCGGTCCCCGGTTTTTTCTATCCAGTATTTGTATTCCCAGTGAAAAGGAAGTGCTGTACCTGTTGGTGATTATTTTACTGCATTCAAGGGTGATCTGATCGTACAGGGTCATGAGTTGATTAGTTTAATAGCTTATAATCCTTTGCAATTTCTCCGGCAACCACCTCTCCTGAGATCAGCGAAGGGGGCACCCCCGGTCCCGGTACGGTGAGTTGTCCTGTATAGAACAAATTATCGACTTTTTTGTTTTTAATGGATGGTTTCAAAAGGGCGGTTTGTCTGAGCGTATTGGCCAATCCATAGGCATTTCCCTTGTAGGAGTGATAATCCTGTATGAAATCCCTATGTGAGAAGCTTTTTTTATAGATCACATGGTCTTTTATATTTTCTCCTGTAAAATTTTCCAGCCTGTCCATCACATTCAGATAATATCGCTCAATGATCTGGTCGGAATCTTCCAGCCCGGATGCAACGGGAATGAGGATAAACAGGTTTTCGTGTCCCTCCGGAGCCACTGTGGCATCGGTTATGGAGGGCACACAGGTATAGAATAAGGGATTGTCCGGCCACGAGGGGTTCCGGTATATCTCCTCGACATGTGAGCTGAAATCCGCATCAAAAAACAGGTTATGATGCTGAAGGTTTTTTATTTTTTTGTTTGTGCCCAGGTAAAATATAACTGCACCTGGTGCAAGCACTTTCTTGTTCCAGTATTCTTCCGGGTAATTCCTGAAAGCAGGATCAAGCAACTCATTATCCACATGATGATAATCGGCACTTGCTACAACCACGTCGGCCTGATGAATCCCTTCAT
The DNA here is from genome assembly GCA_964543195.1 of uncultured Roseivirgaceae bacterium. Lineage (GTDB taxonomy): Bacteria > Bacteroidota > Bacteroidia > Cytophagales > Cyclobacteriaceae > JAGTVG01. Next base: position 77,213 of record CAZIXF010000015.1, on the reverse strand, counting down.
TTGTAATCACCTGGTGTACTTTGCCCGCGTCAATTTCAATTTTTTTCACTTCTTCATTGTATTTGAATTCAACTCCCTGCTCTTCGGCAAGGTTCACCATTCCTTCCACAATCCTGTACATTCCACCCATTGGATACCAGGTGCCCAGTTTTATGTCGGCATAATTCATCAATGAATATAATGCGGGTGTGTTTTTGGCCACTCCTCCAAGAAACAGAATAGGGAATTCCATTAACCGCATTAGTTTTTCATTTGAAAAGAATTTCTTGATATGCTGTTCAAAGGAACTGAACACATCCATTTTAATTATATCGATCAACAGTTTTAGATTAAGGAACTCATTGATCGATCGACCGGGTTTATACACCAGTTGATTGATCCCCACATTGTACTTGTACGCTGCCTGTGAAAGAAAACGTTCCAGTTTGTCACCGCTACCTGATTCCAGTAACTCAGCCATTTTTTTGTATTCCTGGAAAGAGGCGGGTATATCCAGAAAGTCATTTTGTCCAAAGACCATCCTATAGGAAGGATCAAGACGGACAAGCTCATAATAATCGGATACAGATTTTCCAAATTTGTTAAAATATTTTTCAAATACATCCGGCATCCAGTACCAGCTGGGGCCCATGTCGAATGTAAATCCCTGTTTTTCGAATTTTCTGGCTCTTCCACCGGGTGAGCTGTTTTTTTCCAGCACCGTGACCTTGAATCCTTCACGGGCCAGGAAAGTGGCAGAGGATAATCCTGAAAATCCTGATCCTATAACGATGACCTTTTTCATGTCAAACAAGGGGAATGATCCGACGATCAGTTCGAATTAAATTTTTTGAGCCTATTTTTCAATTCTTTTCGGGCAATATGGATGCGGTTTTTAACTGTACCTATGGGGATGTTTAGTTTTTCAGCTATCTCGAAATATTTAAATCCCTTGAAATGCATCATAAAAGGTGTTTTATAGGTTTCATCCAGGCTTTCGATCGCCCGGTTGATATCACTCAGATTGAAGTTTGAATGAGCCTGATTTTCCGTAATACTATCATTACTGTTTAAATAATACAAATTTTCTGTAGTATCTACAAAGGTCCCTCTTCGCACCATACGCTGATAATTGGTTATAAAGGTGTTTTTCATTATCGTATAAAGCCAGGCCCTCAGGTTGGTGCCTTCGGCAAATTTGTCACGGTTCGTAAATGCTTTCAGGACAGTTTCCTGGAGCAGATCCTCCGCGTCTTCCATGTCTCTGGTCAGGCGCATGGCTATCGGTTTGAGTGATTTCGAGTGTGTTGTGACGTGGTAACCAAATTCTAATGCAGTCATGATCAATTATGTTAGTTAGTCTATTGTTTAATAATAATCACACAATATTAAACAAATATATTTAAAAATGTTTAAAATATATCAAAAATAATTAAACAAAAAAATTGTTAATTACTTTGTTCCGGGCGGTAAACATGTCATAAATGATTGAAAAACAGTAAATTATTGAACAGAATGCAAACAAATGGAGGATCCAACTTTTGTTTAAAAAAAAATTAAACACTAATTAAAAATAGTTGAACAAAAAATTTTTCTCTGTAAAATCGGGGATGTGGCTTATTCAGATATCGAGTTGAGAAAATCTACCAGGTCTTCCAGTTTATTCAGGATAATTACATTTTCCGGAGCCTCAATGTCCTGGCTGATTACATGTTTGCCGGTAACCAGTATGGTATTATCGGGAAATGTCATGCTTATGTTGTTGACATAATCCTGTACTTGATCAATAGAGGGGCGAGTGGTAAGCACGGTGAGAAGATAATCAGGTTTCACTGACCTATGGACTGCCTTCAAATCGTCGAAGGGTGTACTTTGCCCTATATAGATCACTTTATTTCTACGTGCCTTGATCAGGTAGGCAGAGAACAATAAGGAAAGTTCATGGAGCTCTTCCTCAGGGAGAAAGAGAAGGAACTTTTTTTTATACTCACCGGACTGAACATAAATTCCGTCAAGCGCTACAATAATTTTCTGCCGGATCAGGTTGGAAATGAAATGTTCCTGTGAGGGAGATATGGTTCCGGTCTGCCATAATACTCCGATCTTATTCAGAAAAGGCATAAGGACCTTGACCATGGTATCTTCAAAACCCAGCTGAAGTATGATGGTAGACATGATCTTTTCGAATCGTTCTTCATCATGATCGATCATGGCCAGGGTTAAGGCATGGATCTGTTCGGGATAACTCAACCGTTGCTCGGTCAGTTTGAGCACTTCCTTCTGCATCTGGTTATAAGGCATCCTTGAGATCCTGGATATTTTATGACCGTGATCTTTAAGAAGGGATACATTCAGAATTAATTTAAGGTCCTCATCATCATAGTACCGGATATTTGTATCCGTTCTTTTTGGTTTAATAAAGTCATATCTTTGCTCCCATATCCGGAGGGTATGTGCTTTGATGCCTGATAGATGTTCGAGGTCTTTAATCGAATAAGTTGACAATTTCATGTAGATTTATTGATCCAGTTATTGACAATTCATTGTAAGAAACTCGATCAGGGTGTTTTTGTTTAGTAATTTTAATCAATACCCAGGTATTTGATCGGAAGATTAAAAAATATCTCAAAAAATTTTTATAATATACAAATTATACTTTTTACCTGAAAATAACATGTTTTTATATAATATCACCTATAGTATCGACCATAATGTCGAACAGGAATGGCTTGAGTGGATGAAGAGAATATATCTCCAGAAGATCATGGCTACAGGTTATTTTCTTGATATCAAGATGTATAAGTTAATAAAAGCTGGATCAGAAGAGATAACCTATTCGGTTCAGCTTTTTTCGGATCGGATCGGTAAAGTCCAGGATTATCTTGAGAAAGAAGCGCCCCTGCTGGCGGAAGAGCTCAACCACAGGTACAGGCATAAACATGTAGCTTTCCGCACCTTACTGCAGGAAATAGATCTCCGGGCAGGACTTACCTGAAGATTATCTTGCAGTTGATCCACTCGGGATCAAATTCCGGATCATATTTCCTGTAAAAACTGATGGCGGGTTCATTCCATTCCAGTACCTGCCATTGAATTCCCCGGCATTTCTGATCCCTGGCTTCCCGGAATACGGCATCCATCAAAAGTCGGCCAATACCCTTATTCCTGTAAGGTTCGGTAACCACAAGATCTTCCAGGAATAACAGTTTCCCCTTCCAAGTGGAGTAGCGGTAATAATACAGGGCAAGGCCCACGATCCCCGTATTGTTTTCGGCCACATGAAACCCGAATACCGGGTTTTCCCCGAAGCCGTCTTCTTCCATGCTTTCAACTGATGTGATTACTTCATGGGTTGCCCGTTCATATTCGGCCAGTTCCCGGATCAGTTTAAAAATAACCGGAAGATCATCCTTGCCTCCTTTTCGTATTTTCATTTTTTTAATCGTATTTCATTAAAACCCGTATAGGAAATCAACACTTCAGGAATTCTGATCGAATCCTCATTCTGGTTATTTTCAAGAATGGCTGCCACCAGTCTGGGAAGGGCAAGTGCACTTCCGTTCAATGTATGCAGTAAAATATTCTTATTATTTTCATCTTTATACCGTAATTTCAAACGGTTCGACTGGTAAGTTTCAAAATTACTGATACTGCTCACTTCCAGCCATTTTTTCTGGGCACCGGAAAACACTTCCATATCGTAAGTCATGGCCGAAGTAAATCCAAGATCTCCACCGCATAGCTGTATCATCCGGAAGGGTACTTCCAGTTTGATAAGAAGTTTCTTCACATATTCGCACATTTCCTCAAGCGCATTATAGGAGTCGGATGGTAAACTCAGATGAACGATCTCTACCTTATCGAACTGATGCAGCCTGTTCAATCCACGGACATGGGCACCCCAGGAGCCTGCCTCCCTTCGAAAACAGGTCGTATAGCCGGCGTTTTTCACAGGCAGGGCCTCACGTTCAAGAATGGCATCCCTGTACATGTTGGTTATGGGCACTTCTGCAGTGGGTATAAGATAGAAATCCTCATCCTTGAGCTGGTACATCTGGCCCTCCTTGTCCGGTAACTGCCCCGTGGCCCGTCCGGAACTTGAATTGATCACTACAGGGGGCTGTATTTCAGTGTAGCCTTCCTTTTCGGCCTCATCAAGAAAAAAATTGATCAATGCCCTCTGAAGACGAGCACCCTCCTTTTTATAAACAGGGAATCCTGCACCTGTTATCTTGTTTCCAAGATTAAAATCAATGATATCAAACTTTTCTATCAGCTCCCAGTGGGGCAATGCCGTTTCAGGAAGAACAGGCATTTTTCCATACTCAAATACCACCGTGTTATCCGTGCTGTTATTTCCTTCCGGTACCGATTCATGGGGGATATTGGGCACATTATAAAGCTCGTCATTCAGTTGATGTTCGATCTCGGCCAGGGTATGACTTAATTGTTTGGTGTCTTCCTTAAGCTCTCGGGTCTCATTTTTCGCTTTCTCGGCCTCACCGGTTTTCCCTTCTTTCATTAACAGGCCGATTCCTCTTGATATCGTATTGAGTTCGGATAATTTCGAATCCAGCTCGGTCTGTGTGTTCCTTCTTTTTTCATCCAGAAATATGATCTTCTGAATGATCTCCGAAGACTTGTCAAAATTCCGTTTTTCAAGTCCTTCAATGACCTTCTCCGGGTTTTCCTTTATTTGTGCCAATGTGAGCATAGTCAGAAATTTATAGCAAAAGTATATATTCTTTTCAAGGGTAAAAAAAATAGTTTTGCAGGAATACCCCTATTCCCATAATTTTTAATTAATTTCGCATATAATCCTTGACAAATTATATTCGCTGGTTTAATATTGCATCATCGACTCATCGTTGAACGGCGCGGAGTTCATTTCTAAGACCGAAAAATCAATTATTCTTTTTCATAACTGACCAAACTTTAATCACAACAAAACCCTTTGTTAACTTTTAATACTCAAAGTAATCTATGTACAATAAAGAAGATTTAAATGTAAGACTTCTTTCAGAACTGAAAGATATTGCAGAAGATATTGGGGTTAAGAATTATAAAAAATTACCTAAGAAGGAATTAATTTATAAAATTCTTGATCACCAGGCTGCCAATCCTGAAAACAACAAATCCAGCAGTAAAAAGACCCCAAAGAAAGAGACGGAAAAATCTGAAAAACCGGAGGACCTCTCGGGTAAAATTGCCAAGCGGGAAAACGTAACCGCAAAGAAAGAAAAGGAAGAAAAGAAAGAAAAGGAAGAAAAGGAAGAAAAGGAAGAACCAACCGCTGACGAGTTATTGGAATCATTTGATCTTGAGTTGGATGAGAGCATCTCTTCTTTTGATTCAGATAAAAAGAGGAGAAAACCCAGACCGGAAAAGAGAGAATCCGATCAGGCCGAAAGTAAAAAGGAAGCCCAGCCTTCCCAGAAAAAGACCAGCATCAAGGAATTTGATGGCGTGATTGAAAATGCAGGTGTACTGGAGATCATGCAGGATGGATATGGATTTCTCAGGTCCTCGGATTATAATTACCTGGCGAGTCCTGATGATATTTATGTTTCCCCATCACAGATCAAGCTTTTCAGCCTGAAAACAGGTGATATTGTCAAAGGGCAGATCAGGCCTCCCAAAGAAGGTGAAAAATATTTTGCACTTCTGCGGGTTGAAAGTGTAAATGGGAAAACTACGGAGGCCATCCGTGACAGGGTTCCTTTTGAATACCTGACCCCATTATTCCCTCATGAAAAAATAAACCTGGCCTCTCCGAAAGAACCGGGTAATTTTTCAATGCGGATCCATGATCTGTTTGCCCCCATTGGCAAGGGTCAGCGGGGTATGATCGTGGCACAGCCTAAAACAGGTAAAACAGTTCTTTTGCAGCATATCGCCAATGCCATTGCCGAAAATCATCCTGAGATCTATTTGATGATCCTTCTGATCGATGAACGTCCGGAAGAAGTGACCGATATGGCCAGATCAGTAAAGGGCGAAGTGATTTCCTCCACTTTTGACGAGCAGGCCGAAAGGCATGTGAAAGTGGCCGCTATTGTGCTTGAAAAAGCGAAAAGAATGGTGGAATGCGGACACGATGTGGTGATCCTTCTCGATTCCATTACAAGACTGGCCCGTGCGCATAATACGGTGGTTCCTTCCTCAGGTAAGATACTGTCCGGTGGTGTGGATGCCAATGCGCTTCATAAGCCCAAGCGGTTTTTCGGAGCTGCAAGGAATGTGGAAAATGGTGGATCGCTCACGATCATTGCCACTGCGCTTATCGAAACCGGATCTAAAATGGATGAAGTGATCTTCGAGGAATTTAAAGGTACGGGAAATATGGAACTGCAACTTGACAGGAAGCTGTCTAACAAGCGTATATTCCCTGCAATCGATGTGCCGGCCTCCGGAACCCGCCGGGAAGAACTCCTGCTCGATAAGGAGACCCTGCAGCGTGTATGGATCCTCAGAAAATTTATGGCCGACATGAATTCAAACGAAGCCATTGAATTCCTTATTGAAAAAATGAAGGGTACCCGGAACAACGAAGAATTCCTGGTATCAATGAATGGATAAAGGGGGTAACACAAAGAATATCCCTTTCTGTTTAAAGCCATCTTTGGGCATCACGGGAGTGTTCACTTCAGTACCGTCATTCCGAGACCCGGGGTAAACGGGTCGCGGGAATCTCCTGGTGAGGGAACGGAATCCATAACCGGGGGACTCCCACGGCTTCGCCTCGGAGTGACGTTTCCCAATCAGTACCGTCATTCCGAGACCCGGGGTAAACGGGTCGCGGGAATCTCCTGGTGAGGGAACGGAATCCATAACCGGGGGACTCCCACGACTTCGCCTCGGAGTGACGTTTCAAAAAGGGGACTCCCACGGCTTCGCCTCGGAGTAACGTTTCAAAAAAGGGGACTCCCACACCTTCCTGCCGTCAGGCTCGGAGTGACGGTGCAGACCAGGTCCTTTTCTATTCTCTCCCATCTGCATAATCCTGCAGGTACTTATAAAGGGATGTCAGCTTACCTTTACGGGTTATGGTAGCCCGTTCGATCATTCTGTCCTCATCACCATATATAAGATTCGGAAAGATCTTTTCGATCATAATCCGGCCAAATGAGTTGGAAGCTTCACAGGCCAGTTCATTGGGGAGATTGTCGATCGCCATCATGGTTACATGTTTATCTGAAGAAAAAGGTGGATGCTCTGATCCGTCTGAAGGATCGTAATCGTAAAACGGAGACTTAATAGTCGAAGTCCGGATAGTGGACGGAATGGGGCCATTGATATCACAAGCGATATCCGCAATGACCCGGATAATGAATTTACCGGTTTCCATATCCTCCCTGCGGAACAGGGGTTCTGCCCTCATATCCCAGAAAGTACCATTGATAAACAGATCGGTCTTGTCGCAATATTTTAAGAAATCAGACCGGTACATCCGGGGTGATCTGTGAAACTCATCACGGTCAAAGTCACCCCCATCGAAACGGCGGTAATAATCTCCCGAATCAAGCTGTGCATAAACCGGATGATCAAAGGAAGAGGTTATATAATTCATGATGGTCACTTCTTTTATCCCTGCCTCATCAAGTACCTCTTTTGCACCGTAGCCCACGCTTCCATGTCCCGTGAGGACTATTCTTACCGGTGGTAATTTCAGTTTTTTATATTCCCTTTTCATTTTCTGGATTGTGCCCAGTTTAAACGCTCTCGGCAACTCAAAAAGGCGGTTTCTTTTCCCATATCCAAGAAGCCCGTTGTAGGCTCCAATTAATCCGGCAAATCTCCCAAAGGCTATTACCCGGTTCCCGTTGATATCCCGCAGACATTCATAATCTATTAAGGTGATCTTTTTCCTGATTATTTCTTTCAATAAGTCACGATTATAAGGCTGTTTTTTAATGGTATGCGAAAAAAACAAATAAGTCTTTTCCTCAATAAGGTTCTTAACCGGGAATTCCTTTACGCCCAATATGATATCACAATCATTCAGATTATCCACTACCGGGATCCCCAGCTTCTCATAAGCTTCATCGGGAAAACATCGGACCGGGCTGGATTGACACAGGATCGATAACGAAGGAAAAAGATATTGAACTTCGATCACCTGCCAGGGAGTCAGGGGCACCCGGTTATCAACCGGCTTTTTTCCTTCCTTTGCTAATCCGATTTTTAATTTTTTCATCGAAGCTGTGAGATGTATGTTTTAACCAGTCGGATTTAACGACACCTCTTCAATTCATAAATATTGAATTTTATATATACCCGGGTTTTTTTAATAGATTTACCGGTTCCTTAAGGCCTGCAATATAACTTATATAAAACACTTGAATATCAGGTAGTTGTCTGCTTGTGATGTTCGGTTCCAGGCTGCGTTAACTTTGTGACATTTATATCCGGTCAGTCGTCAAAGCACATAAGTTCACCTGGTTTTTAAGATCCCGAAAATCCACAATGCAATAATTTAATAAATTTCTAAATGAATAGACAGTAAAAAAATAGGTTAATCTTTTTAAGATATTTAATATTTATCTAATTTATTCACCGTATTTTAAATCATAATCGGTAAAAAAAGAAGATGGTTACATCAAACCAGTCCGGAAAACAGGATCCGAAAATCAAAAAACTTACAAAAAAAGAAATATCCGATTCGCTGCTTGTTGAAGTGGCATGGGAGGTATGTAATCAGGTGGGCGGTATTTATACGGTAATACGCTCCAAATCTCCTACCCAGGTAAATAAATGGGCTAATAACTATTGTGTGATCGGCCCCTATATCCATCACTTTGCCAGCACTGAATTTGAAGAGATCAAGGATGCTCCGGATCCTTTTTGCCGGACCGTAAAAAAAATGAAGGATCTGGGCTTTGATGCACGCTATGGTAAATGGCTGGTCAGCGGCCGCCCCAATACGGTATTACTAAATCCGTATAGTGTGTATGACAGGCTGGAATTTATCAAGTATGAATTATGGGATCATCATTATATATCCATGCCGGCCGACGACGAACTTCATAATCAGGTGGCCGCTTTCGGCTATCTTGTGAAAGTATTTTTTGCGCAGCTATCGGTTGAAGGGATCACCTCCAAAAAGATCATTGGTCACTTTCATGAATGGATGGCGGGGACTCCCATACCGGAGATCAGAAGGGAGAATTACCCGGTAAAACTGATATTTACCACCCACGCCACGCTTCTGGGCAGATACCTGGCCATGAATGATCCCGCGTTTTATGATCATCTGCCATTTTTTAACTGGGAAAATGAAGCCCGGCATTTCAATATCGAGGCCCAGGTAAAAATAGAAAGGGCCGCTGCACATGGCGCCCATGTGTTTACTACCGTGAGCCAGGTGACTGGCAGCGAATGCGAAAAACTGCTTGGCCGGAAACCTGACCTGATCCTGCCTAACGGCATTAATATACAGCGGTTTACCGCCCTGCATGAATTTCAGAACCTGCACCAGACATATAAGGAAAAGATCCATCAGTTCACCATGGCCCATTTTTTCCCCAGCTATACCTTCGATCTGGATAAAACCTTATATTTCTTTACCTCAGGACGTTTCGAATACCGAAACAAGGGATTCGATCTTACAATTGAAGCCTTGTCGAGACTGAACTGGAAACTGAAAAGAGCCAATGATGATATGACCATCGTTATGTTCTTTATTACGAAACAACCGTATCATACCATAAATCCGGAAGTGCTGCATTCTGTAGCCCTCCTGGAGGAATTGAGGCATTCGATCAATAATGTAAAGGAACAGGTGGGTGAACGCCTGTTTTATGCAGCTACCCAAACCCAAGACCACAGATTACCCATTTTGAATGATTTTGTGGATGACTACTGGAGACTCCGTTACAGGAGAACCCTTCAATCCTTTAGTAAAAATACATTGCCTCCCATCATCACCCATAACCTGGTAGACGACACTAATGATCCGGTATTGAATTTCCTCAGAAGCACCCATCTTATCAATAATCCGGATGATAAAATTAAGATCGTTTACCATCCGGATTTTATTTCTTCCACCAATCCGCTTTTCAGAATGGAATATGATCAGTTCGTCAGAGGATGCCATCTGGGTATCTTCCCCAGTTTATATGAACCCTGGGGATATACACCGCTTGAATGCCTTGCCCGGGCAGTGCCTGCGATCACCAGTAATTTATCCGGTTTTGGCGATTACACGGTCAATAATCTGAGAAGTATGAACCGGAAGGCTGTGTATATCGTAAATAACAGGTATCAGAATTTTGACCAGGCCGCCAACCAGCTGGCCAACCAGATGCTTCATTTTGCCCGCTTGAAACGCCGGGAGCGGATAGAATTCAGGTATAAAGCCGAAAATACCTCCGTTCATTTTGACTGGAATAATCTGATCGGTTATTATGATCAGGCTTATCTGAAAAGCCTTTCCGGTTGAACGATATGACACGACCCGGATTGCAGTTCATCGAAATTACGGTGCTGCGGATTAAAGGGCATCGCAGTACGGTGTCGCAGGTTGCAGTTTATCGCAGTACGGTGTCGCAGATTGAAGAACACCACAGTACGGTTACGGATAAAAGTGTATCCCGGTATAATGTATTATATTCCACCGTTTTTATTTCTGATTATTTGGATTATTCCAAGCCAAAATGGCATAAATTTAATGTGTTAGCCTCGTTTTTACAGCCAAAATGGCACATTTTAGGGCATTTTATGAGCTGGTTCAAAATTTGAATTCTGTTGACCGGTTTAGTAGTGGAATTTAAAACGGGAACAGAGTACATATGAATTTCGATAAATACACCATAAAATCGCAGGAGGCTATCCAGCAGGCGGCTGAAATAGCCAATGGATACGGGCAGCAGGCCATTGAGCCGGGGCACCTGTTAAAAGGAATCATCAGCTCCGATGAAAATGTGGTTTCCTATATTTTCAACAAGCTTAACATAAACAGGGAACATCTGAATAATAAGTTAGAGGAAATTTTGCAACGCTATCCGAAGGCAAGTGGTCAGCAGTCCTATCTTTCTAACGATTCGGCACAGGTTCTGCAGAAAGCGGAAAAATACAGCAAGGAATTTAAGGATGAGTTTATTGCGATAGAGCATATTTTGCTTGGGTTACTGGCCGGGAAAGATTCCGCAGCTACCTTGTTGAAAGACCAGGGTGTAACTGAAAAACATCTGAAGCAGGCCATTGATGATCTGAGGAAAGGTGACCAGGTCAAGGATCCCAATGCGGAAAGCAAATACAGGTCGCTCGACAGGTATTCCAAAAACCTGAATGACCTGGCAAAGTCCGGAAAGATTGACCCGGTTATCGGACGGGATGATGAGATCAGGCGGGTATTGCAGATCCTGTCGAGAAGGACGAAAAACAATCCCATCCTCCTGGGAGAGCCAGGCGTGGGGAAAACAGCTATAGTGGAAGGAATGGCCCAGCGGATCGTGGATGGTGATGTGCCTGAAAATCTGAAGAGCAAGGAAATCATTTCACTGGATATGGGTCTTCTGATCGCAGGAGCCAAGTATAAGGGAGAATTTGAGGAACGCCTCAAATCGGTGATCAAGGAAGTGACCGAATCGGAGGGGGAAATCATATTGTTTATTGACGAGATACACACCCTGATCGGTGCCGGGGCCGGCGAAGGTGCCATGGATGCGGCAAACCTGCTGAAACCTGCCCTTGCCAAAGGGGAGCTACATGCAATCGGTGCTACCACACTTAAAGAATACCAGCGTCATATCGAAAAAGACAAGGCGCTGGAAAGAAGGTTCCAGACGGTCATGGTGGACGAGCCATCGGTAGCCGATTCGGTTTCGATCCTGCGGGGGATCAAGGAGAAATATGAGGTGCATCATGGAGTGAGAATAAAAGACGATGCGGTAATATCCGCGGTGGAACTGAGTAACCGCTATATTTCTGAAAGGCATCTACCGGATAAGGCCATCGACCTGATGGATGAAGCGGCCTCGAAATTAAGGATAGAGATCGATTCATTACCGGAAGAACTGGACGAACTTCAGCGAAGGATCATGCAGCTTGAGATAGAAAGAGAAGCCATCCGGCGGGAAAAAGATAAAAAGAAGGAAAACGAATTAAATAAAGAGATCTCCGAATTGTCGGAAAAACGGAACAACCTTAAGGCCAAATGGGAAAATGAAAAAGAGGTGATCAAGGGCATTCGTGAGGAAAAGGAAAAGATCGACCGGTATAAATTCGAAGCGGAGCAGGCCGAACGGGCCGGGGAGTACGGTAAGGTCGCGGAGATCCGCTACGGTAAGCTGGTGGAATCCGAAAAACACCTGGAGGAGCTGAATAAAAAAGTGGAAGAGATGCGTGGAGAATCCCCTCTGCTCAAGGAAGAAGTGGATGCCGAGGATATAGCGGAAGTGGTGGCCAAATGGACCGGTATTCCCGTATCGAAAATGCTCCAGAGTGAAAGGGATAAGCTGTTGATGCTGGAAAAAGAGCTGGGTAAGCGCGTAGCCGGGCAGGAAGAGGCCATTATTGCTTTATCGGATGCCGTAAGAAGGAGCCGGGCCGGACTGCAGGACCCCAGGCGACCTATCGGTTCATTTATCTTTTTCGGTACCACGGGCGTAGGGAAAACCGAGTTGGCCAAGGCCCTGGCAGAATTTCTTTTCGATGATGAGAACAATATGGTACGGATCGATATGTCCGAGTACCAGGAACGCCATACCGTAAGCCGCCTGATCGGGGCGCCTCCGGGGTATGTCGGCTATGAAGAAGGGGGTCAGCTTACCGAAGCGGTGAGGAGGAAACCCTACTCGGTGATCCTGCTGGATGAAATCGAAAAAGCACACTCCGATGTGTTCAATATTCTTCTGCAGGTACTTGATGAGGGACGGCTGACCGATAATAAAGGCCGGTTGGCCAATTTCAAGAATACGATCATCATCATGACCACCAACATCGGTTCGCACCTGATCCAGGAAAATTACAGTGCTATGACCGATAAGAATGAACAGGAGATCTTCGAGGAAACAAGGAAGCAGGTTTTCGAGCTGCTGAAAAAATCAGTGCGGCCTGAATTCCTGAACAGGATCGATGATATTATCATGTTCCGTCCTTTATCGAAAAAAGACATGCGGAAAATTGTCCAGATACAGTTCAGGCAGATCCAGGAGAGGTTACTTCAGAGCGGGATCAAGCTTGAGGCTTCCGATAAAGTGCTTGATCATGTAGCCCATATCGGATTTGATCCGCAGTTTGGCGCAAGGCCATTGAAACGGGTGCTTCAGCGAGAGATCCTGAACCAGTTGTCAAAAGAAATACTGGCCGGTAACCTCGACCGCGAGGGTATTGTGGGAATTGACCTGAATAATAAAGGAGAACTGGAGTTTTTAAATCTTGATAAGGTAAAGATCTGATCGCCGGGATAAGAGAAAGGTCTTTGCAAAAGGCTCAGCGCGTTTCAGAAGATATGGAGGAAACGTCGCTGAGCCTTTTTTTATGTCCGAAGAAGGTATGAATGAGAAAATATTGAATGGAGAAATCTATGTGTTTTGTCCCCCCGGTTATGGAATGTTATAGAGGCCGTCTCAAAAGTTAAATGATTTATAGAAGTTGCGGGATAGGTCCCCACATTCCTGGAATTAATTGAGTATTTCACCTTATTCTTATCAAGATATCAACGAATTCAATTGACAAAATGGGATATTCTCCCACCAAAGGACTCTTGCGACAGCCTCACTATTGCCGACTACGCGTTATCTGGTAAGTTTTAAATGAATATCATCCATCATCTCCAAATGAATAAACCGGGGTTCCATTGCCTTGATTGAATAGGCAAATACTTCTTCATTACTTGAATTCAACAGCAGAAGAGCACTATCCCGGTATTGATAATATAATCTGTTTTCTGCCGTATCCGACGCAAAAGCGCATCCTTCAAACCCATACGCCTGAAGGTGCACCTGATTGTTCTTTTCAAATGTCATTTTTCCTGACATGGAAAGCTGCCCTGGGGAATACAGATCATAAAGCGTACTGTCCGCAAGAACCCAGGTGGCATTCCAGGATCCTTCCAGCCCGTAATTGTCCACATCCTTTTCCCGGGTGCAACCTGTAAACATGATCAATAAAGCGACGATCGTAAAAGCCCAAACAAAACGCATATAGGAGGTTAGTTCAATATTTGTTAAAAAACGTTAAATAACCGGGTTAATTGTCTTTCGTGAATGTGTAATTATAATCTGTTTGAAAAAATTGAATTCACTTATTTTCGTTTGAAGTCCCCGCGTTTAAGGGATTTAAAAAACTCGGCCCAGGCAAACGGATTCAATAAAGGATTATATCTCGGCCCGAACCCATCATGAATATAATTTAACCGCTGTTGCATATAGTATTTATAATTCATGCTTCCATCCATAGGCATGGTCCTGAACATCTCAGCCATCACCTGTTCATTGAGATTCTGGTTGATGGCGTTATATTCGGCCTGGTTGGGAAGTTTCATGGCCAGTATGGCTTCTTTCAGGAGTTCTTCCGTAGGATAGGGAAAGATCTCAATCTCAGGTAGCAGGATGGTATCTTCTTCAAGCGGAATGATAATGGTTATGGCATCCCCGCGGTCACCCGGAACAATAAAATGCTGTTTCCGGTATCCTACCGCACTGATCACCACGCTGTCGCCTTCAAGTGTGGGAAGTGAAAAATAACCGAACTGGTTCGTGGTGGTGCCCCGTCCGGCTTTGGGCACGTATACATGCACGCCGGGCACTCCATCTGAACTATCCGGCTGGACGATAATCCCAGAAAACTGGATGATCCGGTAGTCTCCCCCTTGTCCGCAAACCGTACTTCTGCCTGCTGAAAGGATCAGCAAAACCAGTGATAAATGATACAATATACTTCGTAAGTTCACTTTTTCCGCTTTAACAGGACATTACAATTCTACTAATTTATACATTCTTTCACAATATAATGTTTTACAGTAGTGGTTAAATAAGTAAAAAATTATATTTGAAATATCAATAATTCACCTATGCGATTAAAGAATTTTTCGTTGGCATTTGGTGTTCAGGTATTCAAAGCGCTGGCCGAAGAACCCAGGATAAGAATATTGCATCTGATGTACTTTAAACATGAGATGTGTATATCCGACCTGGAACTGGTACTTGGGTATACGCAGGCTAAAACCTCCAGACATGTCTCATATCTCAAAAATTCGGGCATTATTTCATCACGGAAAGTTGACCAATGGGTATTTTACCATATCAATGAAGAAGTACTCGAGCTGGTTAAGACATTAATGGAATATTTCAGCAAAGATCATAACCTGAACAGGGATCTTGAACATTTTGAAACCTTATATCAGGAAAAGGAGTTAGCTAAATACAGGCTGGCAGAGAAAGATCTGGTCAGATAAGGACACGCTGAATTGAAAAAGTCTTTTGTGAAAACCAAGTACAATCATATATTATTCGATCTGGATCATACGTTATGGGATTTTGAAAAAAATTCCGAAGAGGTGTTATTCGAACTTTATGATACATTTCAATTCCAAAGGAATAAGAAATTCACCAGGGACGATTTTGCACTGACCTTTAAGGATATCAATGCCAACTTGTGGGAAAAATACAACCGTAACGAGGTAGAAAAGGAATATATCCGCTCACAACGTTTCAAGTTATGTCTTACCCGGTTGGGTTTTGCAGAATCAGAAATCCCCACAGATATAGGAGACATCTATCTCCGGTTATGTCCGGCCAAGCCACATGTTATTCCTTTTGCCTTCGATATTCTTGATTACCTGAAGCCAAAATACGGCTTGCATATTATCACGAACGGATTCGATGATGTACAGGGAATTAAACTGGCCAACAGCAAGCTGGCCGGTTATTTTGAAGAGATTATAACCTCTGAAAGAACGGGTTATAAAAAACCAAACAGGGATATGTTCGAAAAAGCCATTGAAATTATTGGCGCAGAGAAGTCGGAATGTATTATGATCGGAGATAATCTCGAAACCGATATCGGGGGTGCACTAAATGCCTCCCTCGATGTGATTTATTTTAACCCCGAAGAGGTCCCGCATAGCCTCGATGTTACCTACGAGATCAGCTGCCTCAGCGATCTGCAAAAGATTTTATGATTCGAACCGGTTTACGACCTCCGGTATCCGGGACAATTTGAATTTTAATTCATTAGTTTTGTTAAAAAGAACAATATTTTAACACATAAAACCCACAAACGTATGGCAAATGGATTTTTTAAAGTACCGGTGCCACAGAATGAGCCTGTATTAACCTATGCGCCTGGTTCTGCAGAACGTGTAGCGCTCAAGGAGGCAATAGACGAGCTCAGGGGTCAGGAAGTGGATATCCCCATGGTGATAGGGGGTGATGAGATCATAAGTGAAAATACAGTTGTTTTATCGCCGCCCCATGATCACAAACATGTGCTGGGAAGGTACCATGTAAGTGACCGGGATCACGTTAAACATGCAATACAGTCAGCCATGAATGCCAAAGAAGACTGGGAAGCCATGAGCTGGGAAGAGCGGGCGTCCATATTCCTGAAAATAGCCGATCTGATCGCCGGTCGATACCGACCGATCATCAATGCCTCTACGATGCTCCATCAGTCGAAAAATGCTTACCAGGCTGAGATCGATGCAGCCTGCGAACTCATTGATTTCCTCCGGTTCAACGTCTATTTCATGACCAGAATATATGAAGAGCAACCCCTTTCTGTGCGTGGGGTTTGGAATAGGTTGGAGCAGAGGCCCCTGGAGGGATTTATATTTGCCGTAACTCCGTTTAATTTTACCGCCATAGCGGGTAATCTGCCCACGGCACCGGCTATTATGGGAAATACCGTGGTGTGGAAACCCTCGCCCAAGCAGATCTACTCTGCCCATTTCCTGATGCAGATCTTCCGGGAGGCAGGGCTTCCCGACGGGGTGATCAACCTGATCTTTGATGATGGCCCCATGTCATCGGAAGTGGTGTTCGATCATCCGGATTTCGGTGGTGTTCATTATACCGGAAGTACTGCGGTATTTAAATCTTTCTGGAATACCATTGCGGGAAATATGGATAAGTACAAGTCTTATCCCAGGATCGTAGGTGAGACCGGGGGTAAGGATTTTATAATTTCCCATGAATCGGCAGATCCGCAGGAAGTGACCACTGCCCTCATCAGGGGTGCTTTTGAATACCAGGGACAGAAATGTTCGGCTGTGTCACGGGCCTATATGCCGGATAACCTCTGGCCCGGGATCAAAGATCGCCTGGTTAAGGAAGCGTCCCGGATCAAAATGGGTGGCGTGGAGGATTTTACCAACTTTGTCAATGCCGTGATCAGCGAGGAGGCTTTCGACAGGATTACGGGTTATATCGATGAGGCGGCCGGCAATAAGATGGTCACTATCCTCACCGGAGGTAAATATGATAAATCGAAAGGTTATTTTATTGAGCCTACCATCCTGGTCACCAAAGATCCTCAATATGTGACCATGAGGGAAGAATTGTTTGGTCCAGTACTTACCATTTATGTATATAATGCAGCCCGTTTTGAGGAAGCGCTTGAACTGGTGGATGAAACATCTCCTTACGGATTAACGGGAGCCATATTCGGTAAGGACAGAAAGGCGATTAACCGGGCCACTTGGAAGCTGCGAAACTCGGCAGGGAATTTTTATATTAATGATAAACCTACGGGTTCCATTGTCGGCCAGCAACCTTTTGGTGGGGCAAGAGCTTCCGGTACCAACGACAAAGCCGGATCGATGTTCAACCTTCTGCGGTGGGTATCCACGCGGTCGATCAAGGAAACGTTTGATCCTCCCGGGGACTTCACCTATCCGTTTATGGAGGAAGAATAGGAAATGAAGAAATGATCTGGAATTATTTGGCGATTTGGAAGTGTGGAGTTGTGGAGTTGTGGAGTTGTGGAGTTGTGGAGTTGTGGAGTTGTGGAGTCGTAGCGCAATAAGGAGATCATTTTTATTCAGAGTGTCCTGCCACAGGCGGGATGTATCGGACGGGCTTTGAGGAATGAGGAATGAGGAATGAGGAATGAGGATGGAGGATTGAGGATGGAAGATGGAGGATGGAGGAATGAGGATTAGGGATGGGGGACCTGGGACGGAGGACCGGGTGTAAGGTGTAAGGTGTAGGGAATCAAGACTAGTCCTGAGTTGCCTGACTAAGGAAGGCAGTATCGAATGTTTTGAAAGAGTGGCAGGTCAACGGGTGATTTAGTGATGTGTTGATGTGGGGTTGCAATACCATCTGTCAATTTTTCCGTATTCTCAGGTATGCGCTAATAAAAAGATCCCGGGTTAACCGGCTTCAATCCCGAATGTATGGGGTAAAAATGGGATACTATAAAGATCCTATTAATTGGATGGTCTTGTCCAGTATCACAACGAGCAGGAATATTCCGAACAGGATGGTCAGTTTCCCTGATGATAATTTATGACTCAGCTTTACTCCTAATGGTGATCCAATCAATACACCGGCCGTGAGCGGAAGCGCGGCTTCCCATACGACCAATCCTGTCTGTTGATCGGCAATGGGAGCATACGAATTGTCCGTAAGGTTGAACAGGGTGATCGACAGGGATGTAATGAAGATCATGACCAGCGAGATCGATTTGGCTTTTTTAATATCCAGATGCAGCCAGGTATTCAGCAGGGGAACCACAACAGCACCCCCACCCAGACCCGTGAGGGCGGACAACGAACCCCCGAATAGACCGGTCAGGCTTAATTTCACGTCACTATTCCGGACATCCCGGTGTTCATCGCTTATTTGTTTCCTGAGAGAAGAGATCAGCATATAACTCAGGAAAAGTATCAATAAGCCGTTAAATAAAACCGGGGAATACCAGGTGGTTTTGACCACGGCCTTCAGGACAATAACCGAAATGATTGCACCCGGGATACCAACCAGGGATGATTCATAAACATAAAATTCCCTGCTCCGGATATGGGTTATGCTGCCTGCAAGGCTCGCAAAGATGATTCCGAATATTGAATTGGCAATGGTAAAGGGAACTAGTTGCCCGGGAGAAGCACCTGTCCGCATAAAAACATAGGGGAGGACCATGACATAAATGATTCCTCCCCCAATTCCTAATAAACCGGCAAGGACTCCCCCGGCGATACCCGACAGAAAAAGAACGGGTATCAGATCCATTTTTTATTTCCGTGCCAGGATCTGATCATACTGGCTCGTATTGTTCAATACCTCGATGGCCTTCAGTATTTGAGGATCATCGTCAAAGGAAGCCTTGATTGACCCTTGATTCAGATAATACCTTTTGACGATTTCATCTTCCAGGGCAATCCTTATTTCTTCCCTGAATTTCTGCAGATCTTTTTCCTTATTATGTTTTATCCTGGACTTAAGCTCATTTATGGTTTCTTCCACCACCCCGTTGAACTTTTCTTTTCTGGACAGGGTGATCACGTCTTCCAGTGTTTTTTCCACCTTGGTCACATAATCATAATCCTTGTCCTGAAGCCACCCGACAAATTCATCAAATTCAGTTTCAGTCAATGAAAATTCCGCTGCCGGGGCTATTGATTCGCGACTGTAATAATAGATTGTGGCGTAATCGAAAATCAAACCTTTTGATATCAGAGAAACGGTAATGGGGGCCAGGTTTCTTTCTTCTTCCTCGATATCAGGTTCGATGCCGGCACCGTCATAGACTGTTCTTCCATTATTGGTTTCAAATTCCACTTTTAGTGAGTCCGGGATCCTTTTCACGCTGCCATCCTCATTCCGTTCATTGTAATTGATCGCCTGAATGCAGCGCCCACTCGGGATATAATATTTTGCCGTGGTAACTTTCAGCTGGGAATTGTAAGACAAAGGTCGGGTAGCCTGTACAAGTCCTTTCCCGAAGGTTTTAGTTCCGATCAGCACCCCCCGGTCATAATCCTGGACAGTGCCGGATACGATCTCGGAGGCTGAAGCACTCCGGTTATTGGTAAGTACAACGAGGGGAATTTCCGTATCCACCGGATTGTTAAGGGCACGGTAAGTTTTGTTCCAATCCGAAACTTTACCTTTGGTGCTCACTACTTCCCGGCCCCTTGGGATGAATACGTTGGTTACATTGACCGCTTCATTCAACAGCCCCCCCGGATTACTCCTCAGGTCGAGAATTACTTTGGTGGCACCATCCTCTTTAAGACTGGAGAGCGCTTTGCTTACCTCTTTCCCGGCAGAAGTAGTGAAATCAGTTAATTGAATATATCCTATATCCGTATTGACCATCCCATAAAATGGAACATTATCAATGGTGATCTTTTCCCTTTTCAGTTTAAAGGTAAGCGGTTTATTGTGTCCGTATCTGTTCACCTCGACCTTTACTTCCGTATTGGCCTGCCCTTTGAGTAATTTACTAATCTCTGTAGTATTTTTATCCGCGACATTTACACCATCGATCTTTATCAGTTCATCGCCGATCTTTAATCCGTTTTTATGTGCCGGGAATCCTTCGTATGGCATCATGATCAGGTTCCTGCCATTACTTCTTCCGATAATCGCCCCGATACCTCCATACTGGTTTGTGGTCATGGTCCGGTAATCCTCGATATCATCCTCCGGAATATAATTCGTATAGGGATCAAGCGATTCAAGCATCGCATCAATACCGGTACGCATTAATTTATTGGGATTGATCTCATCAACATAATACGCGTTTATTTCCTTGAAGAGGGTGGCGAATATATCCAGGTTCTTGGCGATCTCAAAATATCGTTCACCGGGGCTAGTATAAGATACCAGGACAATGACCATGGCCACCAATCCCGTGGGAATGCTCCAGTTTTTAATTCTTTGCCGCATAATTATTTACTGTTTTGGTTTTTGATCAAATAATCCAGAGAAGCCTTAATGGCTGCTTCTATCTCCGGGAAAGAATGAACCGTCTTACTAAGATACACATACCCCAGTAAAAACGGAAGCCCCTCATTATTATTATAAAGAAACTTCTTGTTGTGCCGGTAGGCCTCAGCCATCCTTCGTCTGACTTTATTACGTACGACTGCACGCTTAAAATGTTTTTTCGGGACAGAAAACAAGACCTTGTTAAAGGGTAGGTCTGTATCGGGATCGTACCTCAGGTAATACATAACCACCGGGTAAAACCGGGATTGATGTCCTTCTGTAAAAAGGCGGGTAACAGATTTCCGTTTTTTTAAACGTTCTACTTTGTAGAAGCGGTTGGAATCAAGATCTGGAGGATGCCCCATGTGCCATGGGATCAGGTGTTATTTCCTGTTTTTTTCGCTGGAAACGGATAAAGATTTTCTTCCTTTCCTTCTTCTGCGGTTAATCACACTTCTGCCCCCGGGTTTTGCCATGCGGGTCCTGAATCCATGCTTGTTTCTTCTTTTTCTTCTGGATGGTTGGAAAGTTCTTTTCATTTCCTGCTTTATTTAATTAAATATTCCCTATCAAAACGGGATGCAAAGATAGGGATCTTTCTCTGAATATACCAAATAAATGGGTTTTAATATAGGAGACCATACCGGCTGGCTGGATGAGTGAATCTTTCGGATTTGAGAAAGTGCGATCAATTTCCTTTAAAATTTACTTCGAAAAATAACATGGGGTTTTATCACCGGATAAAACGAATCCTTATGGACAACTGCGGGATAAGAAAAGATGCGGAATCCGGAACCCGGGAAAACCGCGGAAACGGATTTAACCGGAATTGATATGGGACCGGGGCCGAACCGCTATTTTTTATGCCTGCCACAGCATATTTTCAATTATTTTTTGACTTAATGCATGAAATGTAAAATATTGGTCAAAAAAAGATTGATTTTTTATATATTCATACATAACTTACCACTATATTGTAAACTATGGGAAAATAAAATGATGCCGTGATTAAAAATCTGATACAAACACTTCGATTTGTAACATTTTTTTAGGCCGGAACTCCATCATTGATTTTTGAACAATCTTTATAATTCAAATTAAATGTACTTATTATGAAGAACTATTTACTCGCTTGTTTATTGGTGCTGTTTGCCGTGGGTACGGTGATGGCGCAGGAGATGACGGTCACAGGCCGGATACAGGATGCCGGGACCCTGGAACCGATCCCAGGTGTGAACATTCTCATCCAGGGAACCACCAGTGGTACGGTTACCGATATCGATGGACATTACCGTTTAACGGTACCGTCACCGGAAACTACCTTATTATTTTCTTATGTGGGATACAAGACCCAGGCTATTCAGGTAGGCAACCGGACCGAGATCAATGTGGATCTCGAGCCGGACATTACCGCCCTTTCTGAAGTGGTAGTGGTGGGTTATGGTACCCAGGAAAGAAAAGAGATCACCAGTGCGGTGTCCAGTGTGAATGCTGAGGAGTTTAACCAGGGTAACGTGCAGAACCCTGCCCAGTTGATCCAGGGTAAGGTGGCTGGTTTATCCATATCCAAACCGGGAGGCAATCCCAATGCGGGGTATGACATCCGGTTGCGCGGATTGCCTTCGATTGGTGCTAATACACAACCCCTGGTTGTGATCGATGGTGTGATCGGCGGATCGCTTGAAAATGTGGACCCGAATGATATCGAGTCTATTGACATTCTGAAAGACGGTTCCGCGGCTGCCATTTACGGTACCCGGGGTTCGAGTGGCGTGATCCTGGTCACCACCAAGAGTGGTAAGGAAGGCGTATTTAATATCGATTACAATGGATATGCCACTGTGGAAAGTGCAGCAAAGACACCTCCGGTATTGAGTTCAAATGAATGGAGGGATCTCAGCCAGGAAGTTTCCCTGGGGACCGATTTCCTCCATGATACCGACTGGTTTGACGAGATCACCCGGGATGCCGGAGGTCAGGTGCATAACCTTTCCATGTCGGGAGGGAGCGAATCGAATAATTACAGGGTATCCTTTAACTACCGGGATATTGACGGGATCATGCTCAATACGGGGTTTGAACGGTTTAATTCCAGGTTGAATCTTGTACAGAAAGCCCTTGAAGATAAACTGACTGCCTCTATTATAGTGTCAGGAACTTACGAGACATCCGATTTTGGCCATGATGCCGCCGCACGATATGCAACCATATATAATCCCACGACTCCGGTACGGGTCAATGAGGGAACAGCTCTTCCATCCGGATATTCAGTATCTGATTTCGATAATTGGGACGGATATTACAACCAGGTATTGTTTGATTATTATAATCCCGTTCAGATCCTCGAACAGAATCCGAATGAAGGTATGGATACCCGGATTAACCTGGCCGGTAAGCTGGAATATGAGATCGTGGAAGGATTGATGGTAGATGCTTTTTATTCATTACAGAACGAAGAATTCGTCAGGAACAGGTACTGGGATAAAAATAGCTTCTGGGTTGGACAGAACACAAATGGAAGAACTGAAAGGGATTACGATCAGGCATTCAACCAATTATTCGAATCGACGTTAAGATGGAATGGCGATTTAGGTACTAACATGAACCTCGGAGCACTTGGAGGTTATTCCTATCAGGAATTCGAGAATCAGGGTTTCTTTATGGGAGGCGGTGATTTTATTACCGACGCCTTCTCCTTCAATAACATAGGGGCTGCCAAGGAATTTGATGATGGGTTAGGGAGCGTAAGCAGTTATAAAAATTCGGCCAAACTAGTCGCTTTCTTTGGCCGGGTCAACCTGAATATCGCCGAGACCTATTTCCTTTCTGCCAGTGTGCGTCAGGAAGGGTCGACCCGGTTTGGCGCCGAACAGAAATGGGGTACCTTCCCGGCTTTAAGTGGTGGAGTGGAACTGGCCAATTTCCTGGGAGTGGCTGCCGTGGATAACCTCAAGTTCAGGGCCAGTTACGGTGTAACGGGTAATATACCTTCCCAGAGTTATATTTCCCTGCTCAGATTCGGTCCACAGGGTAATTCTTTCCTGTTCAATGGTGAATACATTACAGTCTACGGACCGGTAAGTAACGCAAATCCGAACCTGCAATGGGAAAAGAAAAATGAGGTCAACCTTGGTCTCGATTATTCATTGTTCGGATCCAGGCTGTATGGTTCTCTTGACTGGTACACCAGGCAAACCACTGACCTGATCATTGAATTCGGTGTGCCCGTACCCCCGAACCTGTATAACTTTACCTTTACCAATATCGGGGATATACGGAATACCGGTCTTGAACTGGCCCTCAGTTATGCGCTCATTGAGACACCCACATTATCCTATACGCCAACTTTCACAGGGTCATGGTTTATCAAGAATGAACTCGTATCCTTGTCCAATGATCAGTTCGAGTATGGTGTGCGGGATATCTCGAACCTGGGTTCACCGGGTCAGAACAATACGCCGTTGATCAGGGTGGAAGAAGGACAACCCATCGGGCAGATCTGGGGCCTGGTGCATGAAGGAATAGCGCCGGATGGCAGCTGGCAGTTTGCCGATGTGAATGAAGACGGTGTGGCCAACGGCGGTAACGAGGACAGGGCCGTGATCGGGAATGGATTGCCTGATTTTGAACTTGGATTCAATAATACATTAACCTTTGGCCAGAACTGGGACCTGAATATCTTCTTCAGGGGCTCATTCGGACATGACCTGGTGAATACTAACCGCGCTTTCTATGAAGTGCCATTTGCCATTGGATCCTACAATGTGCTTGAATCTTCAAGAGATCTCAGAAATGAAGAAACGGGTAATCTGTTGAATACACCGTCAGGAAAATTTTCAAGTCTGCATGTGGAAGATGCCTCTTTCCTGAAGCTGGATAACTTTAATCTTGGATATACTGTTCCCCTAGGAACAGGCACGGCATTCAGGAATATCCGGATCTATGCAGCCGGTAATAATACATTCGTGATAACCGGTTATAAAGGTGTTGATCCTGAAGTCAGGTGGGATGATTTTGGCAATCCATTGGCACCCGGTATCGACAGGAGAAATACCTGGTACCTCGCGAGGTCATGGTCACTTGGTGTTCAGATAGGCCTTTAATTTGAAATACTGATGAAAATTGAAGAAACAGAAAATAAATATCTTATGAAAAGAATATATTTAATCGGAAAAATCACTCTCCTGGTTTTACTGGTGGCTGGTCTCAACCAGTCATGTACAAACCTGGATGAAGAATTGTATAGCGATGTGACTCCGGATGACTTCCTTCAGTCGGAAGAGCAATTCGTCTCGGCCCTGGGTGCTGCCTATTCGAGCCTGGGCGGATATGCTTCAAACGATATTCATAATGCAAATGAAGTTTGTACGGATGAAATGGTGGTCCCTACCCGGGGCCAGGACTGGGATGACGGCGGTCACTGGAGAAGGTTACATCTTCATTCCTGGAACTTAGAGGACCCTATAATTGGCGGAGCCTGGAATTTTGGTTTCGGTGGAGTAAACAATGCTAACCGGAATATAGCGCTGTTCGAATCGCTTGTCGAAACAGGACAGGTAGACCAGGCTGAAGGGGAAGCTATTATTGCCGAACTGAAAGTGTTGAGATCCTTTTTCTACTGGTTACTGATGGATGCGTATGGGAATGTTCCCTATGTGGATTCATTTTTTGATGCACCCGCAGAACCGTCGACTAATTCAAGAGCGGATATTTTTGCTAATCTTGTACAGAGCCTCAACGAAAATATTCCTATGCTGACGAAAGAGAAATCCGGAGAAACCTATGGGCGTATGACCTATTGGGGTGCCAAAGCCCTGCAGGCACATCTTTACCTGAATGCAGAGGTATACACAGGAACAGCCATGTGGGACCAGGCGATTGCTGCCTGTGATGATATCATCAATAACGGTGGATTCGCTTTGGAAGGTGATTATTTTGCCAATTTCTCAGCCGCCAATACCGGTACCAACGAGATGATCTGGTCCATTCCTTATGATGAAGTATTCTTTGGCGGGTTTAATATGAACATGCGTACCGGTCATTATGGTAACCAGCAGACTTTCAACTTCACTTCCCAGCCCTGGAATGGTTTCTGTTCCCTCGAAGAATTTTATAATTCTTATGAAGATGGTGATTTGAGAAAAGGGCAACCGGGAACCCTTGATGGGCCTTCTGTTGTAAGAGGTAATTTTTTGGCAGGATTTCAATATACATCGGGGGGTGCTCCGGTTACAGACACGGGATGGGAACAGGCTGATCCGAATAATCCCGAAAAACCGGTTGATCCGGATGGAGCTCCTGTGAATTTGGGAAGTGTAGGATCCGGTGCACCGGTCATCCATGAACTTGGCCCGAATGCTTTGCGCCAGGACGGTGTACGGATAAGTAAGTGGGAGCATGAATTGGGGGCCACTCCGAATATGAACAATGATTTTGCCATATTCCGGTATGCCGATATACTTCTGGTTAAAGCTGAAGCCTTGTGGCGTCAAACGGGTAATCCGACACATTCTGAAGCTCTGGCGCTGGTTAACCAGATCCGTGCGCGGGCTGGTGTGGATGATCTGACCACACTTGATGGTGAACTGAGCTTCGATATTGGTGGTGGAATTGTTCCGGGCGGAGAATTGCTGAATGAACGGGGACGTGAGATGTTTGGAGAATTGACAAGAAGACGCGATCTGATCCGTTGGGGATTGTTCACGGAAACCGAGGTTGTGGATGGTCAGGAAAGATTACTGTGGGGACTTCCAGCCAACAATCCGGGTGACGTATATAATGGAGGGGATCATACGATTATTTTCCCGATACCCAGAGGTCAGCTTGATGCGAATAAGAATCTGCAACAAAACCCCGGATATTAATCATAAAAACAGTAATAAAAAAGCGGGCCGGTTATACCTGCCCGCTTTTTTTATGGAATTCATACTCATTGTATGACTCATCGGATGACTTGGAGTCATGCGATGAGTACTGGCAAGTCATACGATGAGTTGAGAGCCATGCATGGACTGTTTGTTTTTTCATGCTTCTGTCCTATTTTTGAATATATTAATAATAGATATACCCTTTCGGGAAACCTTCCGGGCACCTTCTGGAGAAAGAAATGAGAGTACCTGAAATTACCTGTTATTTTATTCTGCTGGCCATGCTGTTATCCTGTGAGACCGGCAGAAAAACGGATGCGGGATCCGGTGAGGCACTCTTTATCCTTCAGGATAACAAATCCGTCGGAATCGATTTTATCAACCAGGTGGAATATACCGAAGAATACAATACCTATACCTATCGTAATTTCTATAATGGAGGTGGTGTCGGTATCGGTGATATCAATAACGATGGTCTTCCCGACCTCTATTTTACCGGCAATATCGTCGATAATAAGCTATATCTGAATAAAGGTAATTTCAGGTTCAAAGATATAACAGTCAAAGCCGGTGTCGCCTGTCCCGGCGTCTGGTCCACCGGCGTGAGTATGGCCGACATAAACGGTGATGGCTGGCTGGATATCTATGTCTGTAAATCGGGTGATCCGGATACCGAAAACAGGCATAACGAACTTTTTATCAATAACGGCGACCTGACCTTCACGGAAAAGGCAAAGGAATACGGCCTCGACAATAAAGGGCTTTCCACCCATGCTGCTTTTTTTGATTATGACAAAGACGGCGACCTGGATTGTTACCTGCTCAATAACTCATTCCAATCAGTTACAGGCTATGAGCTCAGAAAGGATCAGAGAAAGATAAGAGACCCTTTAGGAGGAAATAAATTTTACCGGAATGATGACGGGCTTTTTGTCGACATCAGCGAGGAAGCAAATATTTACGGAAGTGCTATTGGCTTTGGACTAGGCGTGACCGTGGGAGATATCAATAAGGATGGCTGGCTCGACATTTATGTATCCAATGATTTTTACGAAAAGGATTATTTGTATATCAACCGGCAGGATGGTACTTTCAGGGAAGAGCTTGAAGATCATATCCGCGAGCTCAGCCTGGGATCCATGGGAGCCGATATGGCCGATATTAATAACGACGGTCATCCGGAGATCTTTGTAACAGAAATGCTCCCGGAACCGGAGGACAGGTTGAAGACCAAGGTCGTCTATGAGACCTGGGAAAGATACCGGTTCAATATAGAACAGGGATACTACAGGCAATTTGCCCGGAACGTACTGCAGTTAAATAACCGGAACGGATCATTCAGTGAAATCGGCCGGTACGCAGGTGTATATGCTACCGACTGGAGCTGGGGAGCCCTGGTCTTCGATATGGATAACGACGGCTGGAAAGATATTTTTGTGGCTAACGGCATATTTAAGGACCTTCTCGATCAGGATTATCTCAATTTTTATTCAGATCCGGCCATCGTGCGAAATATGATCCGGACCGAAGAACAGGCCATTCTTAAAATGATCGATGCCATTCCTTCCGAACGGGTGCCGAATTATGCATTCCGGAATCGGAAAGACCTTGTTTTTGAGAACCAAGCGGCTTCCTGGGGCCTTGATAAGCCGTCTCATTCGAATGGGGCAGCATACGCCGACCTGGATAACGATGGAGACCTGGATCTTGTGATAAACAATGTGAATATGCCTCCTTTTATTTATAAAAGTCTAGTTACCGAAAATACAGATCATCATTATCTCACGCTTAAGCTTACAGGAAACAAAAAAAACAAAAATGCTATCGGGGCCAATGCGGCACTATATGCCGGCCGGCAACAGTTTTATCAGGAAATGATCCCGGCCAGGGGTTTTCAGTCGAATGTGGATTCCAGGCTGATCTTTGGATTGGGTGATATTACCCTGATTGATTCACTGGTGATTAACTGGCCCGACAACCGGCAAACGACCCTGTATGAAATTAATACGAATCAGATACTTGAGCTTGATATCAGGGATGCCAGGAGCCCAGGAATGAAAAAAATAAATGAGGATCATACTCCGGTTTTAAAAGCAATCGTAGATGTGGAAAAGATCATTGACTACGTTCATCATGAAAATGAATTCAATGAATTCGAAAGGAGCAGGTTGTTATTCCATATGCGTTCCAGTGAGGGTCCTGCCATGGATGTGGCTGACGTGAACAATGATGGACTTGATGACATGTATATCGGGGGTGCAAAGGATTCTCCCGGAAGGCTTTATATCCAGCAAAAAGATGGAAGCTTCACCTCATCGAATCAGGCTCTTTTTGAAAAGGATAAAATTTCAGAAGATACCGATTGCCTGTTTTTCGATGCCGACAACGACGGGGATATGGATCTTTATGTGGCATGTGGCGGGGCCGAATTTCCCTCCAGCTCAAGCGCCCTGATCGACCGCCTGTATTTTAATGACGGTCAAGGTCTGTTCACGCGCAGCGATCAGATTCTTCCGTCAGGCAAATTTGAAAGTACCTCCGTAATTAAGGCTTATGATTATGATGGGGATGGGGATATCGATCTGTTTGCAGGCATCAGGCTCATGCCTTTTTACTACGGAAATCCTGTAAATGGATATCTGCTGGAAAATGACGGGGAAGGGAATTTTAACAATGTTACCGCTGAAAGGGCTCCGGATTTATCCGGGATTGGCATGATCACCGCTATGGAATGGGCCGATGTGGATACCGATGGAGATGCTGATATGATAATAGCCGGGGATTATATGCCGGTAAAGATCCTGATCAATGAAAACGGTTATTTTACCGACCGGTCCCTGGAATGGGGTATGGAAGCCACGGAAGGCTGGTATCATACACTCAGGATAGCCGATCTGGATGCAGACGGGCATCCGGATATCATTGCGGGGAATCATGGTTTGAACTCAAAATTCAAAGCTTCGGTTGAAAAACCGGTCACCATGTATGTCAATGATTTCGATCAAAATGGGACGATTGAGCAAATCATCACCACTTTTAACGGGGATACGGCCTATCCCATGATCATGAAACATGACCTGGTCAGCCAGCTACCGGGATTGAAGAAAAAATATCCAACCTATGCGGATTATAAAAATCAGACCATAAATGATATCTTTACCATCGAACAGATTGACAAGGCTTTAACACTAAATGTAGTAAATTTGTCTACCTGTGTTTTCATCAATGATGGTCAGGGAAAATTTGAGAAAAGGATGTTGCCGCGCGAAGCGCAGTTTGCTCCGGTGTATGCGATCCATGCTGATGATCTCAACGGCGATGGAAATCTCGATATCGTGATGGGCGGGAATCTTTATCGGGCCAAACCTGAGACGGGGATCTATGATGCGACCTATGGGATATTTCTTGCCGGCGACGGCTCGGGCCGTTTTAATTTTTTACCTTACAGGGAATCGGGATTATTTCTTAAAGGAGAAATCAGGGATATTCAGGAAATAACCATCGGGGAAAATCGATATCTTGTTTTCGCAAGGAATAACCAAAAACTGAAACTGTTTAAAATAAATAGGCATGAGGATTAAATATATAGTTATGGTGATTGCTGCCGGTCTGATACTGGCCTGTACGCCGCGCGACCGGTACGAGCGAATGATCAATAAAGAAATTGCAAGTGGAGAAAGACATGACAGTCTTTTCCTGGGATTAAGGTTGGGAATGACGGACAAACAGTTTTATGGACAATGCTGGGAACTGAATAAACAGGGGCTGATCAGACAGGGCACCAATAATACGACCGTGTTGTATGAAATCGATACATTGGGATCTTCAATCGATATGAATTTCTACCCCGATTTTTATAAGGGAAGGATCTGGAGGATGCCCGTTAAATTCAATTACGAAGCCTGGGCACCCTGGAACACCCATCTTTCTGCCGACAGCCTGCAGCAAAAGCTTTTGAATGTCTATAAACAAGCCTATGGGGATGATTTCATGAAAGTGCGGCATCCGGAAAGAGGCATGGCCTATATAAAAGTAGATGGAAACCGGCAGATCAGCATTTCCAAACAGGATGATCAGTATGTATGGGTGGTCTTCTCGGATCTTCTGGTAGAAAAGGAACTGGAAGAACTTCAAAAGCAACAGGATCAGGAGGTGGATGGGGAACCGGGGAACCCCTTGCTGGATGCATTGGAAAAAAAAGGTGACGGATAAGCGGAATACCAGCCAGCGGAAAAATTCTGTATTGTAAACGGATTAGAAAATATCACCGAATTGGAAGTGAATACTATTTTATCACATATATTTTTAAGGAACTTTTACCTGTATCGGGCCCTGTTACCGCTGGCATTTTTGATCCTGCCTACAAGTTGCCAGCAGATGCTAAAAACTGACAGGGATGCGCTGTTCGTCGAGATGCCGGCAGAACATACCAGGGTTGATTTTGTAAACCGGCTCGATTATAAGGAAGAATTCAATATTTACCGGTACCGGAATTTTTATAACGGTGGTGGGGTCGGTCTGGGTGATATCAACAACGATGGCCTGATCGACATTTATTTCACGTCCAACATGCACTCGAACCGGCTCTATCTGAACAAGGGTGATTTCCAGTTTGAAGATATAACCGGATCAGCAGGCGTAGGCGGAACCAAAGCCTGGTCCACGGGAGTCAGCATGGTTGATATCAATGGAGATGGCTGGCTCGACATCTACGTCTGCAATTCCGGCGATAAGGAAGGGGATAAACGGGAGAATGAGCTGTTCATCAATAATGGTGACCTCACTTTCAGGGAAGCAGCCAAAGAATACGGCATAGACGATCGCGGATTTTCTATCCATGCTGCTTTTTTTGATTACGACAGGGATGGAGATCTCGATCTCTATCTTCTGAATAACTTCCACAAGGCCATCGGCAGTTTTAACCTCGAGGATAATCAGCGGCATTTGCGCGACACCGTGGGAGGGGATAAGTTATTCAGGAATGACGGTAGCCGGTTTGTGGATGTAAGCATTGAAGCAGGGATCTATGGAAGCATAATCGGATTCGGACTGGGAGTGACGGTTGGCGATGTCAACCAGGATGGCTGGTTCGATATCTACGTGTCCAATGATTTTTTCGAAAAGGATTATCTGTATATAAATAACCGGGACGGGACATTTACTGAAAAGCTGGAGGATATGATGCGGTCAATCAGCGCTGCTTCCATGGGTTCTGACATGGCCGATATCAACAACGACATGTACCCCGAGATATTTGTCACTGACATGCTTCCCGAATACAACGACCGGATTAAGACCAAAACCACTTTCGATAACTGGGCGAACTATGAAAAAGGATTTAAGTTCGGATATTATCACCAGTTTACCAGGAACATGCTTCATCTCAATAACGCCGACGGCACCTTCAGTGAGATCGGCCGGCTGGCAGGGGTACATGCCACGGACTGGAGTTGGGGAGCCCTGATCTTTGATATGGATAATGACGGGATGAAGGATCTTTTTGTAGCCAATGGCATATACCAGGACCTGACCGATCAGGACTATATCCAGTATTTTGCCAATCCCAGGGTGATGCGGATGATCATCACCGATAATAATGTGGATTATGCACGGCTTATCGAGGCCATTCCTTCCGTAAAAATATCAAGTTATGCCTTTCAGAATCTGGGAAATTACCAATTCGAGGATCAGGCAGCCAAGTGGGGTCTGGCTACACCCAGTCATTCCAATGGTTCGGCCTACGGGGATCTGGATAATGACGGTGATCTTGACCTGGTGGTCAATAATGTGAACATGCCGGCTTTTGTCTATAATAATCAGTCAAGGCAGTACAAACCGGATAATCATTATATCGCATTTGACCTGAAAGGCGGGGAAAAAAACAGGTTTGCAATTGGAGCCCGGATTATGGTTTTTTCCGGAAACCAGGTAAGGTATATTGAACAGATGCCTATGCGGGGATTTCAATCCACCGTAGACCATAGGCCCCTGCTGGGTCTCGGACAAATTTCCAGGATCGATTCACTGATCGTGGAATGGCCTGACAAAAGATTTACGGTCTTAAGGGATTTGCCGGCAGATACACTGATAGCCCTGGATCAATCGGATGCAGTTATAATGAAAAATCCTCCTGTTCAAAAGGAAGGTAAGAGGCAGAAGCAGTTTGCGGAACTTTTTAATCCTGAGGTATTGGATTACCGGCATGAGGAAAACTATTTCGTTGATTTTAACCGGGAAAGCCTGATCTACCATATGAAATCCACCGAGGGCCCGAAGATGGTTAAAGGGGATGTCAACGGAGATGGTCTTGAAGATATATATATCGGGGGTGCCAAGGATAGTCCAGGCGGATTGTTTGTTCAACAGGAAGAGGGGAATTTTATAAGGACCAATACAGCTCTTTTTGAAAAGGATAAAGTTTCGGAAGATACGGATGCAGAATTTTTCGATGCCGACAATGATGGAGATCTCGATCTTTATGTGACTTCCGGGGGTAATGAGTTTCCGACCAGTTCATCGGCCCTGATCGACCGTCTTTATTTTAACCAGGGTAATGGCCGGTTCATAAAATCCGATCAGATCCTTCCTGCCTCAAAATTTGAGAGCAGCTCCTGTGTAAGAGCAGCCGACTTTGATGATGACGGTGTGATGGAATTGTTTGTAGGCATACGGTTGATCCCCTTTCTTTATGGAGTGCCGGCAAGCAGTTATATACTTGATAACGACGGTACCGGGAATTTCAGGGATGTTACCGCGGAAGTGGCTCCGGACCTGAACAGGATTGGCCTGGTTACCGATATGCAGTGGGCTGATATAGATGGCGATGGGGATCTGGACATGATAATTACCGGTGAATGGATGCCGGTAAAGATTTTGGTGAACGAAAACGGCAAATTCACCGATCGTACGGAAGAAGCCGGACTATCGAACAGTCATGGATGGTGGAATTGTATCGCTTCCGGTGATCTGGACAAAGATGGGGATATCGATTTTGTGGCAGGGAATCATGGATATAACAGCAGGTTTAAAGCTTCGATCGAGAAACCCGTTACCATGTATACGAATGACTTCGACCGGAACGGTATTGCCGAACAGATCATCTGCACCTATAACGGGGATTCTTCGTATCCGATGGCCCTGAAACATGACCTGATCAATCAATTACCTTTCCTGAAAGATAAATATCCCCAATATACCCTTTATAAGGACCAGACTATCGAGGATATTTTTTCACCCACCCAGCTGGAGAATTCGGTTAAAGTGAAAGCCGCAGTGATGGCTACTTCATTGATCATCAATAACGGTGACGGAACATTCCGGCTGAAACCGCTGCAAACGGAAGTGCAGTTTTCTCCGGTATACGCCGTAAGCATTGATGATATAAACCGGGATGGTAATGAGGACTTGATCATGGGGGGTAATCTGTATATGGTTAAACCCGAAGTCGGACGGTATGATGCCAGTTATGGCGAATATTTGATAGGGGATGGTAAAGGGAATTTTGAACGGGTGCCACCCTCGCATTCAGGGATGCGGCTGGAAAATGAAATCCGGGATCTTTTCACTATTGACACAAAATTGGGTAAATTACTTATAGTAGCACGTAATAATGAGCGTGTTCAGGTATTTAAAATTAACCCGGACCAATAAGATGAACTATACATTCAGACTGTTAACAATATTCTTTATTTTGACTTTTATATCCTGTGAGCAGCTCCGGCAGGAACGGGATGCTGAAGACGGACAGGAACCCCCCACAATCAGCCTCGATGACCTGGAAAAATACAGGCCCGTTTTTCATTTCACTCCTGCCGAGAACTGGACCAACGACCCGAACGGACTGGTTCATTATAACGGGGAATATCATTTATTTTATCAGTATAATCCTTATGGAATTCAATGGGGTCATATGAGCTGGGGACATGCGGTGAGTAACGATCTTGTGGAGTGGGTCCATCAGCCTGTGGCGATTTATGAAGAGGACGATGAAATGATATTCAGCGGAAGCGCTGTGGTGGATTATAATAATACCAGCGGATTATGTAAAGGTGAGGATTGCCTTATCGCCATTTATACATCACATGTTGAGGATGAAGCTCAATATCAATCCATTGGATACAGCAATGATCAGGGACGCACATGGCAGAAATATGAAAGTAATCCGGTACTTGATATCAATAAAAAGGATTTCAGGGATCCCAAGGTATTCTGGTTTGAGCCGGAAGAAAAATGGGTCATGGTAGTGAGTGTGCCCCTGGAACATAAGGTCCAGTTTTATGAATCGGATAATATTATCGACTGGGATCTGACGGGAGAATTCGGGAACCAGGGAGATACCAGCATGATCTGGGAATGTCCGGATCTGGTTCAGGTGCCGGTAGAAGGACAGGATACCCGGAAATGGGTTCTTATAATCTCCTCCGGCAGTCAGTATGATAGTTTCACAGGCATGCAGTACTTCATTGGAAATTTCGACGGGAACAAATTTACCGCCGAAGGATCTACTGAGAAACCGAATTGGCTGGATTTTGGCAAAGATTTTTATGCGGCGATCACCTATAACAACTTGCCTCCAGGGCTGAATCCGGTCCTGGTGGGATGGGTCAATAACTGGCGTTATGCCAACAGCATTCCTACCTCACCCTGGAGAGGAATGATGTCGATTCCAAGAGAACTCACTTTAAGGGAGGTGAATGGAGAATGGCGACTGATCCAGAACCCGGTGACCTCGGTATATAATTATGTGACCCAGTTTGAAAAAGTAGTTCATGAAGATCATGCCATCACGGCGGATGATCCGTTGCTGAATGATATCTCTTCGGGATCGTACCGCCTGATCATGGAATTGGAGAACCATAGTGCCGGGGAGTTTGGTGTAGAAGTATTGAGGGGAGGATCGGAAAGGACTGTGGTTGGTTATAAGGTCGATGATGAACAACTGTTTATCAACAGAAAAGAATCGGGGAATATACGTTTCCATGATGATTTTCCAAGCATTGAATATGCGCCGCTTTCACTTGAGGATAATAAATTGAAACTGGACATAATAGTCGATCAATCGGTAGTGGAGGTTTTTGCTGAGGACGGATACCGGGTGATCACCGATCAGGTTTTTCCTGAAAATGAGGAAAAGGGACTGAAACTGTATGCCGAAGGCGGTGAAGTTATGGTTACCAGCCTGGAATTATATATCGTGAAGTAATCCCCTTATCCAGTACCGTCATTCCGAGACCCGTCAAAAGCGGGTTGTGGGAATCTCCTGGTGAGGGAACGGAATCCATAACCGGGGGACTCCCACGGCTTCACCTCGGAGTGACGTTCCAAAAAAGGGGGACTCCCACGGCTTCGCCTCGGAGTGACGTTTCCCTATCAGTACCGTCATTCACATTCTACTAAATAATGCAGAATTTTATCAAATCTTTCCTTAAATTGGGAGTCGTTCATTATTTTTTACCTTAATCTAACTTTTCACATATGAAGCGTTATTCTATAGCCATTTTTATCATATCATTGATTTTCCTCAGCATATCCGGATGCGAGCAAAGACCTCAAATGGAGGAAGAAGAATCCGTGGCGAACTATGTTGAGGTAAGCCCGGAGAATCCGGCTTATTTCCAATTGTCGGATGGATCACCTTATATTCCGATAGGGATCAATATGATCAATCCGGACTATCCGATCGAATCCCCGGATTCAGCCTTGGCCGAGATAGATCTCTGGATGAAAAACCTGTCGGAAAACGGGGGTAATTATGTCAGGGTATGGTTGAGTCAGTCATTCTGGGATATTGAACATGAGCAAGCCGGGGAATACGACCTGGAAAAGGCCCGGAGGATCGACAAATTCGTGGAAATGGCCCGCAAACACGGGCTTCGTATTAAAATGACCTTCGAGCATTTTCGCAGCGTTACGGTCGAGGAAAACAACCAGCGCTGGGCTACAAAGTTTATATATCATACGTCTAATGGAGGACCATTAAACAGCATACAGGAATATCTTACTACTGAAGCCGGTCATCAATTATTCCTGGACAAGCTGGATTTCTACCAGGAACGGTATGGAACTGACACGCTGTTTTTTGGTTGGGAATTGTGGAATGAAATGAATGCCGTGGCTGTACCGGAAGACAGCGTGTTTTTTGCCTGGAATGAAATGATGCTGAAAGAGACCAAAAAACGGTTTCCTGAGAACCTGGTGATGCAGAGCCTTGGCAGTTTCGACCGCGAAAGGGTGAGAGATACCTATAAACGGATGATGTCGATGCCGGAAAATGAAATTGCCCAGATCCACCGGTATCTCGATCTTGGTGCCGACATGGAGATTTGTCATGCCCCCATGGATATCATCTGTTCCAGTGCGATCGAAGAACTCCTGTCTTATAATCTGTACAAACCATCCATCCTTGCTGAAACGGGTGGTGTGGAACCGAGGCATACCGGTCCTATCCGCTATTATGAAGTGGATACGGCGGGAATATTGTTGCATGATGTGCTGTTTGCTCCATTTTTTTCCGGTTCAGCGGGCACCGGCTTGAACTGGCACTGGAATGCCTATGTTCATCCCAATGATCTCTGGCATCATTTTGGCCGCTTTGCAGCCGTGGTTGAGGGTATTAATCCCATTGAAGAAGGTTTTTTGCCGGAAAAATATGAAACGGAAGATCTCCGGATCTATGTGCTGAAAGGCGCTGATACGGACCTGATATGGTGCAGGGATAAGAATAACACCTGGCGTACCGAGCTTGACCAGCGGATTGCCCCGAGAGAACTGGACGAAATAAAACTTAATCTGAGCGCTCTGAATATGAACGGCCCTTTCAGTCAGGTGGAAATATACGATCCATGGAAGGATAACTGGTCACCGGGAGATATTCGGGATAATGAAATCGATCTTCCTCCATTCAAGCGTTCAATAGTATTAAGACTGAAAAAATAAGATCGATATATTACCAATGACGTAACCGGGGTCCCGGATGCCTCGGTTTGGTTCACAGAATCCTAGATATGGATCCCGGATATATTGTTTCAACAAGGTGTATCCGGGATAAAATTGTAAATAAAGTCGGTTCCCTTATATTTTTTAATAAAATTTTTAAGAAGATGAAAAAGTTTTTCCTGACCCTTCTGATTACAGGCAGCATTTTTTATGTATCCGATGCACAGCCTCCCGAGTTATTATTCCTTGATCCGGATCTCTCAATTGAAGAAAGAGCCAGGGACCTGGTCTCAAGGATGACTCTTCAGGAAAAAGTGAATCAGTTAAATTATGATGCACCGGCCATACCGCGTCTCATGGTTCCGGAATATAACTGGTGGAGCGAGGCATTGCATGGAGTGGCAAGGAACGGACGCGCCACCGTATTCCCGCAGGCGATTGGTCTGGCTGCTACCTTCGATCCGGATCTTATAAAGCAGGTAGCCACCGTGATCTCCGATGAGGCCCGGGCCAAGTTTAATGCATCACAGCAAATCGGCAATACAGGTCAATATGCAGGACTCACTTTCTGGTCACCGAATGTAAACACGTTCAGGGATCCTCGCTGGGGAAGAGGACAGGAGACCTATGGGGAAGATCCTTATTTGAGCAGCCGGATTGGTGTTTCTTTTGTAATAGGCCTGCAGGGGGATCATCCCGAATACCTTAAAGCCGCGGCCTGCGCGAAACATTATGTGGTTCATAGCGGACCGGAAGGAGACCGGCATACCTTTAATGCGACTCCTCCCAGAAAGGACTTCAGGGAAACCTATTTGGCGCCTTTCAGAGCACTGGTCCAGGAAGCGGATGTGGAAATCGTTATGTGTGCCTATAACCGGACATACGATAAACCCTGCTGCGGAAGCAGTTTTTTACTTCAGGACATCCTGAGGAACGAATGGGGATTCGATGGTCATGTTACATCCGATTGCTGGGCCCTGGTGGATATCCATGAAAATCATAAATACACGGATACCCCGGCTGAATCTGCAGCTTTAGCCTTTAAAAGTGGCGTAAATGTGAATTGCGGCAGCATATCACCCTATCTTATGGAGGCTTTTGAAAAGGATCTTATCACCGAGGAAGAGATCGATGAGACACTGATCACCTTGATGAAGACACGTTTCAGGCTCGGCTTGTTTGATCCGGTGTATATGAATCCTTACAATACCATAAGCCCGGACATTCTCAACCAGCCCCAACATCAGCTATTGGCTCTCAAGGCTGCAGAAAAGTCGATCGTATTGCTGAAAAATGATAATGCCCTGCCACTTGACAGGAGTATCGAGCATCTTTATGTATATGGACCCAATGCCACGAATGGAGATGTTCTACTGGGTAATTATTTCGGGGTTACCGGTAACATGGTGACTATACTTGAAGGTATTGCCGCTGAAGTGCATCCCGGCACGAAGCTGGAATACAGGCATGCTTTCCTGCTCAGTATGGAAAATGTAAATCCCATTGACTGGACTACCGGAGGCGCTGCGGAAGCGGATGCCATCATTGTAGCTATGGGCCTGTCGGGAATGCTGGAGGGAGAAGAAGGTGAATCCCTTCTCAGCCCGACAAAAAGCGACCGTTTTGATATCAGACTGCCGGAAAATCAGATCAATTACCTGAAAAAATTGAGGGCTGCCGGTGATGCAAAAATAATTGTGGTGCTGACGGGAGGCAGTCCGGTAGCTATTCCGGAAGTACATGAACTGGCGGATGCGATAATCTATGCCTGGTATCCGGGTGAGCAGGGAGGTACGGCCATTGCCAATATATTATTCGGGGATGTGAATCCTTCCGGCCGTCTTCCCCTTACCTTCCCCAAATCTACTGAACAACTGCCCCCGTACGAGGATTATTCCATGGAAGGAAGAACATACCGGTATATGGAAGATGAGCCACAGTATCCCTTTGGCTTCGGATTGAATTATACAAAATTCACCTACAGTGATCTCCTGGTCGATGATCAGCAGATCGACAAGGGAGAAAATGTGGAAATAACCTTTACCATTACGAACTCAGGGAAAGTGGCCGGAGACGAAGTGGCGCAATTGTACCTGACAGACCTGGAAGCCAGCACCCGGACACCCCGTTATGCCCTTAAAGGGATCGAGCGGATACACCTGGTTCCCGGTGAAAGTAAAATCGTTAAGTTTACCGTTCCACCGGAAGCTATGAAGCTTGTGCTGGATGACGGAACTTCGGTGATCGAGCCGGGTGAGTTCATGATCACCATTGGCGGAGCTTCTCCCGGTCAGCGATCGCTTGACTTGGGCAGCCCGGAATTTATATCCACCACGTTTACAGTGCGTTGAAATGTAGATCTCATTTAACTTTTCTATTCTGAGCCTGCGAAAAATCAGAAACTCCCTAGTAGTATTGCCTAATGAAAGGGAATTCGTTAGTATGCAGAATATACTTCCTTATTTAAATTTTTCAGATGGGATTTATGTAACCTTTACTACCAGGCTCCTTTCCGGATAACAGAATACAAGTAATGTGATCCCGAAGCGAACTCGTTAGTAAGGGAAATTGCAATCCGTTATAATTTCCTTCCATTAAGCCTGCAGGTACTTTTATAAGGTCCGTTAGCTCACTATCGGGATTCCTTCCGAATGACTCCTTTAACCAGTTTCTTCATTCCTTTCTGCACAGCAATTCATCCATAAATTTTCATGTAAGCATATTGAAAAGTGGCGTAGTCCAATGACAAAGGGCCCTGACAAAAGGCGGCTTGTTCCACTATCAATCCTTATGCAAGCTCATGGAATAAGGCAGATCTTCCTCGCTATAATGAAACGCTCCGGCAGGTTGATCCGTCATCTCAAACCTCAGTTCTCCTCCGTTGATCAGGTCTTCATGGGATATCCAGGGCTTGTGATATTTCTCTCCATTCAAATAAACCGATTTTATGTATCGGTTCTCGTCTGAGTTTCCCGGAGCCTCAATGGTCAGGATCTTTTCATCCGGAAGTCTGAGCGTGATCTTTTCAAACAAAGGGGCACCAAAAACGTATTGAGGCACACCGGGACAAACGGGATAAAAGCCCATCGAACTGAAGACATACCAGGCAGAAGTCTGTCCGTTATCTTCGTCCCCCATGTATCCTTTCGGCTCGGGTTTATAAAGCCTGTTAAGCACTTCCCTGATCCAGTACTGGCTTTTCGAAGATTCCCCGGCATAATTATACAAGTATATCATATGCTGAATGGGCTGATTCCCATGCGCATACTGACCCATACCCGCAGCCACCATTTCGGTAATCTCATGGATCTCGAAAGGATAAGTGCCGGTCTCAAAATCCGGGGGCTGACTGAACACGGAGTCCATCATGGCCACAAAAATATCTTTTCCTCCCATCAGGTCAATCAGTGCCTGGGGATCGTGAAACACCGACCAGGTATAATGCCAGGCATTGCCCTCAGTAAAAGGTCCTCCCCAGGCAATGGGACTGATCTCACGAACAAATGTTCCGTCCTTCCTCCTGCCACGCATCAGGAGCGATTCAGGATCAAAAACATTTTTATAATTATAGGATTTACCAGCATAGACCGCCGCGATGCTGTCCTCTCCAAGGTATTCCGCGACCTGCATGATACAAAAATCGTCGTATGCGTGTTCGAGAGTTTTAGCCGTAGCCTCACGTATTTCCGGGTAGGGTACATATCCCATTTCGTTATAATAATCCAGACCATCACGACCGGGGGCAAAAGAGGGAGGTTGCTTCATCGCATCCTGCAACATGCCCTTGAAAGCAGTATGCACATCAAAACCGGTAATGCCCTTTACGATCGCATCGGCAAAAAGGGAGGCGCTGTGGTTGCCGATCATAACCCTGCGGTAGCCGGGACTTGGCCAAATCGGAAGCCAGCCACCCTGTTCATAGGCATTGACCAGCCATTGCATCATAGTGGCATTTTTTTCAGGATACAGGAGGGTAAAAAATGGAAAAACAGCCCGGAAGGTATCCCAAAAGCCATTATCTGCATACATGTAGCCTGGATGGATCTCCCCATCATAAGGACTATAATGGACCATTTCACCGGCAGCGTCAAATTCATAAAAGATTCGCGGGAATAAAAGCGACCGGTACAAGGTGGAATAAAAGGTCTTTTTTTGTTCGTCAGTGGCTCCCTCAATCAATATCCGGTTCAATTGTTCATTCCAGGATGCATATCCCTCCTCTCTTACCTCTTTGAAAGTTTTGCCCTTCACTTCGTTGTTCAGGTTACGCTCGGCTTGTTCATGGCTGATAAATGAAGAAGCTACCCTCACCTCAATAGTATTGTTTCCCCTCGTGTTAAACCTGACATAGGCTCCACCCTCTTCATCTTTATCCAGGACATGGTCATTCATGCTGTTAATCATTTGACCGCTCCAGGTTCCGTAATCCTCGAATGAGGTGTTAAATTCCAGTATGAAATAATTGGCAAAATTTTCAGGTACCCCACCGCTGTTATAACGGGTATAACCAATGATGCGATTTTCTTTGGGTTTGATCTCAACATGTCCACCCTTGTTGAAATAATCAAGGATGATAAAGGAATTTTCTGTCCCGGGGAAGGTGAACTTAAATATCGCTGCCCGGTCAGTTGGTGTAAGCTCAGTCATTGCATTATGATCTTTCAGAAACACCCGGTAATATTCCGGGCTGGCAATCTCGGTTTCATGGGAAAAAGAAGAAGCCCTTCCTTTCATGCTAACCTTCAGGTCGCCGGTAAGCGGCATGATGGAAAAGGTCCCGTAGTCGTTCATCCAGGGACTGGGCTGATGGGTCTGGCGAAAACCATTGATGCTGTCTTTCTGGTATTGATAGATCCAGCCACTGCCCATCTCTCCGGTCTGGGCCGTCCATGTGTTCATCCCCCATGGACGGCCGATGGCAGGATATATGTTGCCATGGGAGAATTCAAAGGTGGAATAGGTACCCATCAGCGGTTTGACATATTGGACAAGATCCTGGAGAGGCGGTCTGCCTGATCTGTCCGCACCTGGTTTTTCAATTTTTGAACAGGAAAAAAACAAGATGCTGAAAATCGGGATGAATATGAGCTGTTTCATGATCCGGAAGAATTAAAAATCATTGATCAAAAATAATAATTCTTTTCAGTACCGTCATTCCGAGACCCGGGGAATACGGGTCGTGGGAATCTCCTGGTGAGGGAACGGAATCCATAACGGGGGGACTCCCACGGCTTCACCTCGGAGTGACGTTTCCCAATCAGTACCGTCATTCCAAGACCCGGGGAAAAACGGGTCGTGGGAATCTCCTGGTGAGGGAACGGAATCCATAACCGGGGGACTCCCACGGCTTCGCCTCGGAGTGACGTTTCCCAATCAGTACCGTCATTCCGAGACCCGTCAAAAGCGGGTCGTGGGAATCCCCAATACAGGCAGATTTTATTCTAAATAAATGTTACAAACAAAATAATCGTTTTTTTATCCTCTGGCTTCTTCTTCAAAAATTTTGTAATACACGTCAATCCATTCTGGGTTAAAGGATTCTATCAATTTGATCTTTTTTATTCTGCTCCAACTTTTTATCTGTTTTTCCCTTGCTATAGCTTCCAGAATACCGGGAAAATTCTCATAAAAAACAAGTTTAGTTAGATTGTAT
Source organism: uncultured Roseivirgaceae bacterium (assembly GCA_964543195.1). GTDB lineage: Bacteria > Bacteroidota > Bacteroidia > Cytophagales > Cyclobacteriaceae > JAGTVG01. Next base: position 33,897 of record CAZIXF010000015.1, on the reverse strand, counting down.
TTTTTTGAGAACGATTTGGGGAAAATTTGGTTTTTATGGTTCCAGATTCTACCAACCAGATCGGATGTTACACCTGTATATAATGTAGTATTATGCTTATTGGTAATTATATAGACAGATCCGCCTTTTTTCATTACATAGCTGGTTTTGAGGTTGACAATAATTTACTTAGCTGGTGTAAGGTAACATCTGATTTTTATTAATCAAAGCGAAAAGTTGTAAAAAACATAAGCCGGTATTCTATCAGTACCGTCATTCCGAGACCCGTCAAAAGCGGGTCGTGGGAATCTCCTGGTGAGGGAACGGAATCCATAACCGGGGGACTCCCACGGCTTCGCCTCGGAGTGACGATCCAAAAAAGGGGGACTCCCACGGCTTCGCCCCGGAGTGACGGTATTGAAGGACGGAACTACTGCCCTTTCAACCGATAAACTTCCGGCTGCCGGTTATTGATCCCGAAAAGTACCAATGGCCCTGCTGCCGACCTGACCATCTCCATATCATTCACCTCTCCACGGATTGCCAAACCGCTTTCAGACGGGAAGACCACCTCGAAATTACTTCCGCCCTGTCCTTTCAGGAACCATCCATGGGACGCATCATAATGGCCGTAATAGGGGACCACCGAATTATAATTCCCCCCGGCCAGTATGTCGCTGATACCGTCGGCATCCATGTCGACGATAAGCATATCCCTGATAGGTGAAAACTGCGCTTCCACAGGCAGAGCTTTCATCTCATAGTTTCCCTGGCCGTCATTAACAAAAATACCCGATTCAAAACAATATACATTTCTTGTGATGCTGTTGACCAGCTTATCCTGTGGAAGTATCTGGTGGATCTCCTTCCCGGCGAAATCGGCATACGTGGTAAATTCTCTTTTCATGGCCGGTATTTGCCTGAACAGATCATCGGCAGATGCAAAAGGGTACTCCTTGCCGTTTTTATGGAATGTAACGATCTGATCCAGGACCCCGTTCCCGTCAAAATCATTGATATACATCCTTATCGGTTCATCGGAGGAAGGCTTCAGATAGGCATTGAGGCCAAGATTGCCGGCAATGAGGTCTTCATCACCATCATTATCTATATCGAAAGCCGCGAGGGTAAACCACCAGCCGGCAGTATTCGTCATCTGTCCCGTATCGCTTTTCACCAATTTGCCATCCGTATTGATAAAAACCGTCAAAGGCATCCACTCGCCAACGATAGCCAGATCGGGATCTCCATCGTTATCCGCATCGGTCCAGACGGCATCGGTTACCATTCCAAGTCCGGTTAATGCAGGAGCCAGGTCTGTGGTTCCATCCGAGAAATAACCATTCCCATTGTTGATCAGCAGATAAGAATCGGGTGGCAGTCCGTAAGCCCGTGGTATCGACCTCGAGCCGACAAAGAGATCGATATCCCCGTCTTCATCATAATCAAAAGGAGCCACACAGGATCCGTTATGGTAAAAGACAGGAAGCCGGTCTGCTGCCAGCTCGAAATTTCCCTGACCGTCATTCAAATAAAGCCTGTCTTTCATCAGGGGATTGGGCAACCGGTACTCATTTCCTCCACTCACTACATAGAGATCGGGATCGCCATCCTGGTCGGCATCAAAAAAGACGGCATCCACATCTTCGTAAAAGGCGGAATTTTCAAAGGCCGGAATCCTTGACCTGCGAAAACTCCCGTCTCTTTCCTGAACATATAAGACCGGTTGCTGATCATGAGCTCCACCGAAATAAATATCATCGAGTCCGTCACCATTTACGTCGCTAACGGCCAGGCAGGGTCCCTCGGAGGAAAGACTATGGGGCATCAACCTTTCATAGATGAAATCGGTAAAATTATTCTCCCTGTGATGAAAATCGAGTCCCTTCACCCTGTTTTTAACTTTTTCAAACAAAATTTCTTCCTTCCGGAAATCCGGTATGGGAAATTCCCTGTCAGCTTCAGCTTCCGACACGTGTACCATCTGATCGGCTTTCACATCGTACATCCTCCTGACCTTTCCGCCCGCCCAGTAAATATCCACAGAATCGAGATAAGTGAGTGTATCCAGTCCGAAATGGAGGGTAGGGGCTACGGATGAAAAAAACCCCCTGGTGGTATAGTTCTCGGCCACCTGGATAGTGCCTTCGTGATAAAGGATCACCCGGGCCCCCAGGCCAAACCGGTTGGACCGTTCCCCGGAGAAATGAAATGAAATATAATGCCTGCCCGTCATGGTTTCACTGTTATTCCGGTAGATAAAGGCCGGGGCATTGATGTTATTGACAGCCAGATCGAGGTCGCCGTCATTGTCCAGGTCGGCATAGGCGGATCCATTGGAAAAGGAGTATTGATCGAACCCCCATTCCTCAGCCTTGTTCGAAAACGTATAATCCCGGTTATTTTTAAAGGCATAGTTCACCAATGAATCCAGGGGCATCTTTTCATACAACACCCGGTCGGGAACGCCACGCTGCTCCTCCGGGCGCATATATCTCCTGTCGCTGGTCAGAAAACGGATATAATCCAGGTCGTTTGGGCGCCGGAATATTCCATTGGTTATGTAAAGATCCTTCCAGCCATCATTGTCCAGGTCGCACCATAAGGGTGACCAGCTCCAGTCCGTGGCGTGTATGCCTGCCAGGCGTCCGATCTCAGAAAAAAGTCCAACTCCCAGGTTCAGATGAAGATTATTCCTGACAAACTGATCATGATAGCCATATTTTCTTTTAATCTGGTATACATCGTAATCATCCTCACCGCCGGCACGCTGACGGATCTCTTCGGCCGCCGGCAGCATGTCCAGCACCAATATATCGGGCAAACCGTCATTGTTGAAATCACCGATATCGTTTCCCATGGAGGAACGGCTGCTGTGGGCCATCATTTCGGTAAAATGATCGGTAAAGGTACCATCCCGGTTGTTGATATAGAGGTAATCGTTTTCATGAAAATCGTTGGAGACGAAAAGGTCGGGATACCCGTCGTGGTTAAGATCGCTAACCGTAACATTCAGGCCATAGCCGATCTGGCTGGAATATATGCCTGATGATTGCGTTACAACCGTGAAACGCCGGTAACCACTGCTCAGTTCATTGCGATAAAGCCTGTCACCCGATGCAGGATCATATTCACCTCGCATGTCTACCTGGCCATAGGTCCGGGTGGAATGCACCGAGTGGTTCAACAAAAAAAGATCGAGGTCCCCATCCAGGTCATAGTCAAAAAAAGCAGCCTGGGTGGAAAATCCCTGGAAATCTATCCCATATTCAGCGGCCCGGTCGGTAAAAGTCAGGTCACCGTTATTGATAAAAAGCTGATTAGCGCCTTCGAGCCCTTTATAATGGCTTACCTGGCAGATATGGATATCCAGGTATCCGTCGCCGTTCACATCGGCCATGGTGACGCCCGTGGTCCAGTCACCGGTCCCTCCCACGCCTGCTTTATCAGTGATGTCCTCAAACACCAATCCCCCTTTGTTCAGATACAACCGGTTGGGAAGCTGGCTGGCGGTAAAATACAGGTCGACCAGTCCGTCATTGTTGATATCGCCGGCTGCCACACCACCACCATTATTGAAATACAGATAGTCGATGATATTGAATTGCTCGTTTTCGGTAAGTGTATTGGAAAAACCGATATGGGTATGGGAAGGCTCCATGAGAGAAAAGAGTTTTTCCTCTTCCGGCCGTGGCCTTTCATTACAGGCCATAATGGTTAAAAAAATAATGTATACCGCCTTTTTGATCATTTAATCCGGCATATTTTTTGTTCAGTTTAATTTAAACCTGAATGTATTGATTTTCATGGTAATATTTCTTTCCGGGCTTTTCAACCATTCCTGAGTTTTCCGTCTCTATAATTAATGAATCGGTTCATATTATGAGAAGAAATATTAATTATAACCAAATGAAAACCATTTTTTTCAATGTAAATATAATATGTTAGTTTGAACTACTCCGGATGAGATTACCCTTATTATTGATCATTGTATTAATCCTGAATAACGGTGCAGCAGGGCAATTTAAGGAAGACCTGCGGATCACTGAAGAATATAATAACCGGAATCCCGGATTTATTCTGCTGGACCTGGAGAACCGCTATCCCCTTGCCTACTTCTACCGCACCGGTAAAGCCAATCAATGCAGATCTTATCCTCCAGAAGGTCTTAGTCCATTTGAAAATGCTTTTCCGTCATTTTAATTTCAATCTTTATTTCAAGGTTTCTCTACGGTATATTCTCCTGGTTTTAATCATTTGATACTGAGCAAATAAAACCAGGACAATATAATTGCTATTGAATGCATTATTGTTTATCATGCCCTTATGAAGAGGTTCATCATATGTGAAGATGACAGGGATATGGTAGACTTATTGAATGTCTATCTGACATCCAGGAAATATGATTTTTTGATACTGGAAGAAGGAGGCCAGGTATTACCTGAAATCAAGAAGGATGACGTGAGTTTTTTGTTGCTGGATCTCAATCTTCCCGATATGGATGGACGGGACGTGATCCGGCAGATCCGGAACGACCCCGAAACCAGCAAGGTGCCCATCATAGTTTTCACTGCCACCGCCTGGGCCGACGATATCATGAATAAAATTCCGATAGAAGGTGTGCTTAAAAAACCTTTTGATCTGAGTGAACTGAAAGAAGTGATCCACAGGTACAGCGGTTAGCATAAGGGGCTTTCAGTTTTGTACCACTTTCCGCACTGCCGGGGCCACCATGGTACCCAGCAATTCGATCGAACGCATCACTTTTTCATGGGGCAGGGTACCCACGCTGATATGGAGCAGGAAACGCGTATTACCGAAAAGTTCATATTCATAAAGGATCTTATCGATCACCTGTTGCGGGCTGCCTACCAGCAGGGAACCTTTTGAGGATCGCATCATGTCGTAATGATCCCGGGTCATGGATGACCATCCCCGTTCGCGGCCGATCTTACTCATCACGTGTGCATATGGTCCATAGAAATCATCCGCTGCTTTCCGGGAATCATCCGCAATATACCCATGAGAATTGATGGCCAGTTGGAATTTTTCGGGATCATGGCCCGCTTTATTATAGGTATCCCGGTAAAGCCGGGTAAAGGGGACAAACCGGTCGGGGTACCCCCCTATAATGGCCAGGGCCATGGGCAGACCGTAATTGGCCGCCCTGACCACGGATTCCGGAGTACCGCCTACTGCAATCCAGACCGGTATTTCCTCCTGGTAAGGCCTGGGATACACGCCCCGGTTATCGATGGAAGGCCTGAATTTCCCTTTCCAGGTGATCTTTTCGCTTTTGTTCAGTTCAAGGAGGAGTTGCAGTTTTTCGGCAAACAACGCATCATAGTCTTTGAGGTCCTGGCCGAAAAGAGGGAAGGACTCAATAAATGAACCCCGGCCCGCGATGATCTCGGCCCTGCCCCTTGAAAGCAGGTCCACATGGGCAAAATCCTGGAATACACGCACCGGGTCGTCAGAGCTAAGCACCGTAACCGCACTGGAGAGTTTAATTTGCTTTGTTTTTACAGCCGCTGCGGCCAGCACAACGGCAGGAGCCGAAACGATAAAATCAGGCCGGTGATGTTCGCCCACAGCATAAATATCCAGACCCAGCTGGTCGGCCAGCTCGATCTCTTCCATCAGGTTGCTAAACCGTTCATGAGGATCCAGCAATTTCCCGGTTTTGGGATCCGGTGTATTTTCAACAAAAGAAGTTATTCCTATTTCCATAAACCAATGTTGCAACATTATTTTTAAGAACGGTAAAAATGATAAATTGTTTTTCAATTGATTCCCCGGTAAGGTTACCGGGAATGTTAATATCGAATATCAAAAAAATCATCTATTAAGCAGTTATTTATTATTCGTTTACATGCAGGAATAAAAATTCTCTTAAAAAGTATCCAAAATATTTGCATTAATTGGTTAAATAATTAGATTACCGGAAAGAGAGTGTGAGAATTAATTATCTTCCGGTATCCAATTTTTTTACCCCATGAAGCCATTTTTGATATGTGAGGATGATAGGGATTTGGCTGATTTTTTAAATACCTACCTTGGGTCCAAAGGATATAATTATCGACTGGTGGACCAGGGGGAGATGGTCTTGCCGGTATTAAAGAAACAGGATATGGGGTTTCTGCTTCTGGACCTCAACCTGCCCGATATTGACGGGAAAGAAGTGATCAGGCAAGTTCGGGAAGATCCGCAAATCACTCATATTCCTATTGTTCTTTTCACTGCTACTACCCGGGCCGAAGATATCATGAAAGAATTTAAGGTTGACGGATTGCTTAAAAAGCCTTTTGAAATGAAGGAGCTCAGGGAGGTGATATATAAATACACATCGTAAATTATAATGATGGGTATAGCGTACCGGTTCCCGGAATTGTTTCGGTCAAAAATGAATTCGTTGCACCAAAATCTTTCTTTACTTTAAATAGATTATTTCAAGGGCTTTTCCCTCCAAAAAGATTTATTTATTTTCCGGTCCGGCCAATCATATAGGCGATCGGGGATCAATACATCATTCAGCAGGCAGGGAAAAACTGAAAACGGATCCTTTGCCTTCTTCGCTTTCGACCCAGATCTCACCCTTTTGCCTTTTAATGATTTCGGCCGATATGTACAGCCCTATACCCAGCCCGGTGGAAAAATTACTCTTTGTTTTTAATTTGGAATAACGGTCAAATATTATAGTCATATCCCCGGGGGGGATTCCAATTCCCTTGTCTTTTACACTCAGTAAGACCTGGTTTTTTTTTGATGAAACTTCAATAACCACTTCCTTATTATCAGGTGAAAATTTCACTGCATTGGAAATCAAATTGATGATCACCTGCCCGGTACGTTCCGGATCGCCTATTGCTATTTTTCCTGTTGTTCCCTTGAATACAAGTTTGCTGTTCGTAATATGCCGCATATCATCTATTTTTTCTCCAACCAGTTGATCGAAATCGAATTTTATTTTTTTAAAGAGAAGCCTGCCGGAATCTATCTTTGTAATATCCAGAAGTTCATTGATGAGGGTTGAGATTTTTCTGATCTGACCGTCTATTTTTTTCAAATGTTCGGCATACCGGTCCAATCCTTTATTCCTGAGTTCTTCTTCAGTTATCTGTACATATCCTTTTATTACTGATACAGGAGTTTTCAATTCATGAGAAGCAATCGCGATAAAATCATCCTTTTGTTGTTGAATGAGTTTCTGTTGGGTAATATCCTTGATAAACCCCGTGCCTCTCGGTAAATTTCCATTTCCGGACTGGATAAAAGCCCCGTTGTTCTGTATATGGCGTACGTTTCCTTCCGAAAGTATGATCCTGTAAGTCATTTGAAAGGATAAATTTTCCGGATCAGTTGGTTGTAACTGTTGACTTACAGAAGGCCGGTCATCCGGGTGAATCCGACCGATCCATTCTTCCATATTTATATTTCCTTTTGCAATGGAAAGTATCTGACGCCCACGGGAATCCAGATGGACCTTACCTTTCTCGATATCCCATGTCAGCCATCCTAGTGCGGAGGCCTTGCGGGCCATGAATAAGAGATTGTTTGTTTTCCTCAACCGGTTTTGACTACGGGATAATGCATTTTCGACTTGTTTCTGCTTATGGATATCAGTATTTGTGCCGAGCCAGTATTTTATTTTTCCGGTTTGATCCCGTATGGACATGGCTCTGCCCAGATGCCAGATATATTTTCCGTCATGTCGGCGTAACCGGTATTCAATTTCATAAGGACCCCCTGTTTTAAGTGACCTGGTCCATGTATCAATTGTGCGCTGAAGATCGTCGGGATGGTGAATTGGTTTGTCTTTCCAGCCCCATCCTTCTGTGTTTTTCATTCCCGCCACGAATTCGTACCAGCGTTGATTAAAGTAAATGATATTTCCTTCTGCATCTGCAATAAAGGCCATCTGGGGCATGGCTTCGGTGTAGGACCTGAAAAAATGATCTTCATTTCCTTCATTAAAAAAAATATGGCCCTTCTCGTCTGACACGACTATATAAATAAGGTATCTGCCAACTTTCTAATATAAGTTTTTAACTATTCCTCATAGAATTGTTAAAATTTTTTCATATAAAATGCAACTATTTGATAAAATATTTTTGGAGGATCATTTTTCCAATACGTAATAGCGGATATGTCTAAAGTCTGACTATCGTCTGACCAGAGTACCCCATCACCATTCATCCTGGGTGGTCCGACCACAAAGAAAAATCGCATCGGAAGGAGCATTAAATCACCAAATCACCAAATCACTCATTCACCAAATCACTCATTCACCAAATCACCAAATCACCAAATAAAAATAGCCCCGGCAGGAATCGAACCTGCATCTAGAGTTTAGGAAACTCCTATTCTATCCATTGAACTACAGGGCCAAATAACAGTAAATTCTCATTCACATATGTGTAATTGAGTGTTTGTCGTCGAATTAAGGGCCAAAGAACTTAAGAGGTGCAAATATATAACATAATGAGGTGGTTACAAATAAAAGATGCCTCCAGTTCGCTGGAGATTGTCTGGAAATTTATGTGGGGTCAATCCCGATAAGAATTGTCCTTTCCCCATATTTTTAATGAGCTGCTGAAAGACCAGTTCCGTTTCTTTTGGGATCCTGGTTAAGACCTGTTCAACAGTAACTAATTTCAGAAAGATTAATGTATACAATAGTGTTTTTTCCTCGTTATATTTCACCCGTTATTTCATCCGATGATAATCCCTCATCTGGCCGGCCAGTTCTCCGATGCGGGCATCGACCTTCGCATTGACGGAATCCTTTTCAAATTTTCCACCTTTTTTTCGTTTACCTGCCTTTACACCGGTAAGGATCGAAATACCTTCATCGATATGTTCCACAGCCCAAATATTAAAATCACCTTTCTTTACTGCTTCGGCCACTTCTTCTTTCAGCATGAGGGACCGTACATTGCTTTTCGGGATGATTACACCCTGTTCTCCCGTAAACTCCAGCGTTTTGCATACTTCGAAAAAACCCTCGATCTTGTCATTGATCCCGCCTACGGCCTGGACTTCTCCTTTCTGGTTGACCGACCCGGTTACGGCAATTCCCTGTTTTACAGGTAGTCCGGAAAGGCTGGATAACAAGGCGTACAATTCAGCACAGGAAGCGCTGTCACCTTCCACACCCTGATAACTTTGTTCGAATACCAGCCTGGCGGTCAGACTGATCGGTTTTTCTTTTGCATAATTTTCGGTAAGGTATCCGGAAAGGATCATGATCCCCTTGGTATGGATCTTGCCACCCAGCTTTGCCTCACGCTCAATGTCCACAATGCCTTCCGAACCAACCCCTATCGAAGCCGTGATCCGGTTTGGCTTTCCAAAACTGAAATCCATCAGGTCCAACAGCGCGATACCATTTACCTGTCCCACCTTTTCACCTTTGATATCAATGAAAAGCATATCGTTTTCAATCATTTCATATAATTTCTCCTGGATAAGGTTGGAACGGTATACTTTTTCTTCAATGGCGTGCCGGACATCTTCAGCCGATATCTTATCATTCCCGTTGGTCCTGCCGTAATAATTCGCTTCAGTAACGATGTCGTAAATTTCGGTGTACCTGGCTGAAAGTTTATTTTTATCATTGGCCAGCCGGCAACCGTATTCAAGAATTTTGGCAATACCGCTTTTATCCAATGAATTAAGATCTTCTTCTTTTTGCGTTTTTTTTATAAAGGCGATATAATTTTTAATATTTTCATCATTCAGCTCCATGGTGGTGTCAAATTCAGCCTTGATCTTGAACAGGTTCCTGAAATCACTGTCGTAAGCGTACAACAGATGATAGATCTCCGGCCTCCCGATCAATATGATCTGACAATCCAAAGGAATGGGTTCGGGGCGAAGGCTCTTGGTGGTCAGGAAACCCAGCTTTTCGCCAATCTCTTCTATCCTGATCTCCCTGTTTAGAAGCGCTTTTTTCATACTGTCCCATGAATAGGGATTGCGGAAAAGTTCGATCACCGGAATAATGAGATAACCTCCGTTTGCACGATGAAGCGATCCGCTTTTTATCAAAGTAAAATCAGTGGTAAAGGCTCCCATCTGCGATTCTTTCTCCACTTTGCCAAAAAGGTTATTGTAAGTGGGGTTCAATTCCTTAACGAGGGGTGCACCCTCCGTATCGGAACAATCAATAAAAATATTTACCTCATACCTTTTCAGTGAAGGTTTGCGTTGCTGCCCCTGGATTAATGTAGCCAGTTGTTGCTGCGGTTGTTGCTGATCACCTCCGCCTTCCAGAAAATCAGAGAAATTTTCAATGATGTCGGCCTTAACTTCTTCCAGATATTCTTTTACATCCTCCTCTTTATTGTACTTGTCCATCAAATCCTCAATGAGCGGGCTGATCGCATTTTCACCGACCTTTTTATCGAGCTCTTTCACTTTTTCATCGGCTTCCTTTTCGATCCTCCTTGTTTTCCGCAGAATTTCATTAATTTCATCTTTAAGCTCCTCCTGTTTACCCAGTAGCTCTTCCTGTTTTGATTTTTCCAGATCACGGAATTCTTCGTCCTTCATCGGTTTTCCTTCTTCTGTTAAAGGCAGAGGAACAATTCCGAAAGAGGTTTGCTGGATGGTAAAACCCTGTTCTCTGGCCTTTTCATTCAGGGAAAGAAAGAGCTCATTTTTCTTCTGATCAATTGATTTTGTCAGGCTTTCCCTTTCATTGATATATTCGCCTTCCTCATAAGCCTTGTTCAGGGCTTTTTTTACATCTTCAATAAATTCCTCCATATCCTTTCTGAAGGTTTTTGCGGTGCCAGCAGGCAGCCTGATAGCCTTTGGATAGTATGAATCCTTGAAGTTATTGACGTAACACCAGTCTGACGGGGGGGCTTGTTCCCTGGATTTTTTATTGATAAAATTTTCCACCGCCGTCATTCTGCCGGTTCCCGGATAACCCGATACGTAAATATTAAAACCAAAAGCCTTGTTACCTATCCCAAAATTCAGGGCTTTTACGGCCCTTTTCTGACCGATGATGGTTTCAAGGGGTTGGATATCCTTGGTTTCGCCGGTTTTCAGTTTTGAAGGGTTTATTTCTCTCCGGAGATCTTTCACATCAACTTTATAGTTTGCCATGATCTGGTTTTTATATATATAACAATTCGATCGTCCAATAATAAAATACACAATAATCGAGAGAGGATTAAAATTTTATGGATCTCTTTTTATTGGCCGGGGAATGAATTGTGGTTGCTTTCAATGTTTCGAACAAACTCCGGTCAGGTTACAGAATATATTTGACCGGTTTTTTAATCCGTAATATAAAATGGGTAAGAGAATCCGGCTTTTCCCTATTTTGTATGTGACAGGGAACTATAAAGTGTTGTTTATAAGATTTCAGCCAACAGCGATCTGATTATATTTTATATACAACCCCTTATTTTATTGTAACATCCCTCCCGAATGAGTCAGAGAACCGGGAATTTCCTTTTTTTTGCCGGAATATTTATATTATATAGTGTATGAATCAGAGATTATATTATCCAGTAAATTGCTATTCCCTGGTGCCTTTGTGGCAAAAAAGCATATACTACCTGGTGAATCTTAGTGCCCTGGTGCCTTTGTGGCTTAAAAAAAATAATTTCACAAGACCTCATAAGCAAGGGAAACATCAGGACAAGAAAAACAGAAATTCATAGAAGTTATATGATAAGTTTAAAATTGATGATATACCAATCCATTCAAAACACAGGTTAAATTATAAAATACCGGGCCTTAATGTTTGGCCTAAAAGAATCGAAAAGTAATCATGACTGATAAAGAGCGAAAAGTACTTTTAATAGGAAGCATGCCTTTTGAAAATGAAGAAGATGCCATGAGGCGTGCATTGAACATGATCGGCAGCGACCTGATGTCGCTTCCGGATGGTGAGATCGGAGAAAAATCGGAGAAATACCCTCAGGGTAACCGGGCAGCCTGGGTTCAGGCTATCATCGACGTATGTGAACAAGATGAGGAAAACTGGCGGGTCATTGACCCGGGAGTCCGGAATGAACAGGGCTTCCCTGTAAGTTATGAAAAGGGCCCCCGCCTCAAGCCGAAACGGCTCCCTTCAGAAATGCACCGTTACCTGGATTTCAACTGGTTGACCTATTTTAAAAGAAGTTATCCTGTTTTCAAAAAGCTACGTGAGGAATACGACCTTCCGGATCTTAAATTCCAGGTAGGTCTGCCAACCGGCATAGGAATTACCTTTGGAATGATGGGGCCTCTTACAGCTATCCGGTATGCTCCGGCTTTTAACCGGCGAATGGCTTACGAGGCCAATGAGATGCTGAAAATCGCGGATCCGGAGGATATCATCTTCCAGCTTGAAACGCCCGGTGAACTGGCCATGGCCTATAAGCTTCCACGGTTCCTGGCGGGTTTAGCTACGCGTACCGTGCTTGGTCTGGCTAAAAAAATTGATCCGGCGGCTCCGATCGGCATTCATCTTTGTTTCGGGGATCTGAACCATGAAGCGCTTATAAAAGCCAAAACCTTGAAAAAGATGGTTGCTTTTTCCAATAAAATTGTTGCAAAATGGCCAAAATCGCATCCACTCAAATACATTCATTATCCGCTTGCCGAAGCGAAAGATCCTCCTCCGCTTGATCCGGACTATTATGAACCCTTGAGAAAGATCAAATTACCGACGGGTGTTCGGTTTGTAGCCGGGTTTGTCCATGAAAAACTACCTGAAAAGGAGCACAGGCAGCTTTTACAGACCATTGAACGAATACGGGGCCATAAAGTGGATGTGGCCAGCTCCTGCGGATTGGGTCGCCGGCCACCGGATATCGCTGAGGACCTGATGAAGATATCGGAAAAGCTGGTCGATGAGGCGAAGTAAATACAAACTTTTGAGTTTGTATGATTGAAAACAAGCTTCGGGCTTGGTTTTCACAAATAGATTTTTCTATTAACAAGTGATAAACTAAACACCGAAGCTTATGAATAGGTACAATTTACAAAGATTTGAAGGAGAAACAATATATGTAGGTATTGATTCTCATCTAAACAGTTGAACCTGCTACATTTGACTGGACAGTAAGTATTTTCAGCAAAGAATGTGAGTTAAGAACCTTTAGTCAACCACCAGATAGTAACAAGTTGATGAGCTATCTAAGAAAAAATTACCCGGGGGCCAATTATAAATGTGTATATGAAGCCAGTTATTCCGGTTTTTCTACGCAACGTCATTTGGCATCCCTTGGGGCAGATAGCATTACGTGATCGGGAGACTCCCACGACTTCGCCTCCTCCTTCATTTCATTTCGGTGGATACATCGGAGTGACGGTCCTCAACAACTCATCAACTAAACTCCACAAATAAACTTCCCAACTTCCCAACTTCCCAACTTCCCAACTCCCCAACTCCCCAACTCCCCAACTCCCCAACTCCCCACCTCCACACCTCCCCAACTCCCTAGTATACCTCATTCTTCAGATAATTGGGATAAATGGTATAATGTCTTTTGGCTACCAGCTTGCCCAGCTTTTCCCTGAATTCCCCGATATTTTCCCGGCTGATGGCTGAAATCGCTACGGTAGAAACATTATTTTTAACCGCATGATGCTTACGGATCAGTTGCAGGTTTTCGGCACCATTCAGATGAAGATGTTCCTCCGAATCCTCCAGCATCTGCTTATACTTATCGGTTTTATTAAAAACCAGCAATGTGGGTTTATCTGATGCATCGATATCAGCCAGGGTAGAGTTGACGATCTCGATCTGTTCTTCAAACCCGGGATGGGATACATCCACTACATGAACGAGTATATCGGCTTCCCTGATCTCATCGAGCGTGGATTTAAAGCTTTCCACCAGGGTGGGGGGCAGCTTTCTGATAAAACCCACCGTGTCGGACAGAAGAAAGGGTATCCGGTCGATCACCACTTTCCTTACCGTTGAATCTACCGTGGCAAAAAGTTTGTTCTCTGCAAATACATCCGATTTGGACAGGAGACTCATAATGGTGGATTTGCCCACATTGGTATATCCCACAAGGGCTACACGGGTTATAGAGGAACGGCTTTTTCGCTGTGTGGCACTTTGTTTGTTAATTTTTTCAAGTTTGTCTTTCAACAGGGCAATCTTGTCGCGGATAATCCTCCGGTCCGTTTCAATTTCCTTCTCACCGGCACCCCCTCTTGTACCTGTACCGCCACGCTGTCTTTCAAGGTGAGTCCACATACGGGTAAGCCGGGGCAGGAGATACTGATAACGGGCCAGCTCAACCTGGGTCCTGGCACTGGAGGTTTTGGCTCTTTTCAAAAAGATCTCCAGGATCAAAAGCGACCGGTCGTATACATTTACTCCGAATTGTTTTTCAATATTCCTGAGCTGGGAAGGGGTCAGATCATCATCAAAGATCACTTTGTCCACTCCCATGGCCTTGACATAGGTTTTGATCTCCTCAAGCTTACCCTTTCCCACAAATGACCGGACATCCGGTTTGTCGAGTTTCTGGGTGAATACTTCCAGGGTATTTATGCCCAGTGTTTCAGCAAGAAATGCCAGTTCATCGAGGTATTCCTTTGCCTGCTGTTCGGATTGATTTTGACTTATAAGAGCCACCAGTACAGCAGTTTCCTTTTTTTTCTTTACGTTTATCAGTTCCGGCATACAGGATTAGTATATAAAATTCTTACGTTTTTTTAAAATTAACAGGTTACAATTTACCGGGGTAACCATATATATTACAAAAATACTTATATTTGAGCCGTTAGTTCAAATAACTTTAGGGTATTGTCGAAAATCCTCCTAACCAGTCTGCATAGAAATATTTATTTATGATATCAGTAATTTAACGCTGATTTAGTAACTTACATTTTAATGAGAATAGCAATTGTATTAAATACTTCCTGGAATATCTATAATTTCAGAATGGGCCTGATTCGTTCGCTTATGCAAAATGGACATAAAGTGATCACAATTGCCCCTGAAGATGAATTTACAGAAAAATTAATAAATGCAGGCTGCCAGCATGAAAAGGTGACCATGGACAGCAGGGGAGCAAATCCGGTTAAGGATTTTGCGCTGACTTTCGAGTTGTTGAGCATTTATCGGAGGGTGAAGCCGGATGTTGTACTGCATTTTACCATCAAACCAAACATATATGGAACTTTTGCAGCCCGGATGTTGAATATACCTTCCATCAATAATGTCTGCGGATTAGGGACGGTGTTCCTGAAAAAGGGATTGATCTCGTTCATTGCCAGGATCATGTATAAACTGGCTTTCCGGTTTCCCAATAAAATATTATTCCAGAACAGGGAAGATCGGGACCTGTTTATCAATAATCGGCTGGTAGATTCACAGAAGACTGAAATCGTACCCGGGTCAGGTATTGATGTTGAGCATTTTTCCCCGGGACCATCTGAGAAAAAGGATAAGTTCACTTTTTTACTGGTCTCCCGTCTCATCCATGATAAAGGAATTGTGGAATACATAGAAGCCATCAAAAAACTCAAAAGGAAGGGCCTTTCTGTCCGTTTCCAGGTACTGGGTGCTATCGATGAGAAACATAAAAGAGGGATAAAAGCATCCCTGGTTCATTCATGGATCAAAGAAAATCAAATTGAATACCTGGGAAGGGTAAATGATGTCCGTGGCTATATACAGGATGCAGACTGTGTGGTACTTCCCTCATACAGGGAAGGCACACCAAGGACCCTGCTTGAGGCCGCCAGCATGGCCAGGCCGATCGTGACCACGGATGTGGCGGGCTGTAATAATGTAGTGATCGACAAGCACAATGGATTTCTCTGCCGCCTGAAAGATCCGGATGATCTGGCCGAAAAACTGGAAAATATGATCAATACTTCGGATGAAGAAAGACAGCAAATGGGCAAAAACGGCCGGGCAAGGATTGAAAACTCATTTAACGAAAATATCGTAATAGATAAATATAATGAATTGATCGGGCAATTCAGACTCAAAGTACCTGCATAATATTTTATGGAAATCAATTATCTAAGGATCCCGGGTTTGGTTGAATTTATCCCGAGGATCATTCGGGACTACAGAGGTATTTTTTTTGAATCCTACAGAAAGGAAATTTTGCTTAAAGCGGGGATCGACAGGGAGTTTGTCCAGGATAATCAGTCCGTATCAAAAAAAAATGTAATACGTGGGATCCATTTGCAACTGATACCCCACGCGCAAGGAAAACTGGTCAGGGTTGTTAAAGGAAAGGGCCTGGATGTGGCCGTCGACCTGAGAATGGGATCCGGAACATTCGGCGAATATGAAGGTATCATCCTGGATAGTGAAAGAAACAATATGCTTTATATACCCGAAGGGTTTGGACATGGATTTCTGGCTATGGAGGATACTATTTTGACCTATAAATGCACTGCTTATTATCAACCCAGCGCTGATACCGGAATCAGGTGGGATGATCCCGACCTCAATATCGACTGGGGAATTGACGATCCTATTGTTTCCGATAAGGATAAAAATCTGCCATCATTTAAATCATTTAAACAAATAAATACGTGAAATGCTCTCTTGGAGCGCTATTTTTGGTTAATTTGCATAAAGCAATAAACTGATGTATACGCGATTTTTATTAATATTATTTGTCCCGTTCATCTTTTCCTGTGCCAGTTATAAAAAACATTTAATGTTTACTGTTGAAGAGGGGACTATGGCTGCTGACCTCGAGCAGGGAAAGTTATATGCGGAAAGAAACTACAGGATCCAGGTGGATGATATACTGGAGATAAAAGTTTATACCAACGAAGGTGAGCGTATAGTCGACCCGGATTTTGAACTGCAGAAGGATTTAAATAATATTAATATCAGGCGGGAAGAGGTTACTTATTTTGTGGATAAGGAAGGCGAGGTAAAAGTTCCCATGATAGGAAAAATTAAACTTGAAGGGTTAACCATAAGGGAAGCTGAAAAAAAGCTGGAGGTGGAATTCAGTGCCTTTTATAAGGATCCATTTGTTGTAATAAATTTTAATAATAAACGTGTTATAGTACTGGGAGCACCGGGGGGGCATGTGATCCCTTTAGAAAATGAGGATACTAATCTGCTGGAAGTAATCGCTATGGCAGGGGGGATAGAAAGAAACATGAATGTAACCAATATTCGTCTTATCAGGGGTGAACTGGACAATCCTGAGGTACAGTTAATCGACCTGTCAACCATAGAGGGATTAAAGAATGCCGAACTGAGTGTATATTCAGGAGATATTATATATATTGAACCCGTGGTGAGATTGGTATCGGAAACAAGACGCGATATCATACCCATTCTGAGTATTACAACCAGCGTTCTGGCACTCATTGTAATATTTGTCAGAAACTGAATTGAATACGGGTAGTGGAAGAAATCAAATACATACAGGAATACGAGAAAGAAGAAAATCTACCCTCTTTCGATAAGGATAAGTTTTTAACTGTCCTGAAAAAGCTGGTACCCTGGATAATCCTTCTCTTCGTCATTGCCGGCTTAACGGCTTACCTGGTTGTGCGATATACCAAACCCCTCTATGAATCAAAATCAGTGCTGAAACTTGACATTAAGAGAGAAGCTTCCATTCTTGGACTTAATCCGATCGATGAAGAACAAACCTATGATAATCTGCTCAGTGAAATTGAATTGCTGGAATCAAGATTGTTTTATAACAAGATACTCGATGCGGTGGATCTGGATATCAGCGTTTATACCATCGGGGATATTCTGATCGATGAGCGATATAAAAATGCACCCTTCCACGTGGACTACCATCTCAAGAACAGCAAGGTATATGATGTGCCTTTCAGGGTTGAAATAATAAATTCGGAAGAATATTATATAACCTATTCGCTGGAAGGAAAAGAACATAATTCAAAGCAAGAGTTCGGGGAGACTATTGAAACAGCCGATTTTACGATTAAACTGACTTTGGGGCCTGAGTTTGATCCCTCATCGAAGGACCGGGAATTCTTTTTCACCATTAACAGCCGTCAGTCCCAATTGAATTATATAGAAGAGAATTTCAATGTTCAGCCGCTCAAGCTTAATACAAATACCATTGAAATAAGCTTTCAGGATTATAATAAGCAGAAAGCCAGGGATATGGTAAATGCCATAGATACCATATATTTAAACTATACCAGAGAACAGAAAACCAAAGCAAATTCCCAGAAAATCGATTTTTTAAACCAGCAACTGAATGAGACCGAGCAGCGATTATCAGATTTTGAAACCTATTTCGAAGATTTTATAATCACGAATAAAACTACCGATCTTAAAAATAACCTTGACCAGACCATCCGGTCATTAAGCGAAATTGATTCCCAGCGTTATATCCTTCGGGTCAGGCTAAACCGCTTACAGGAATTGAAAGCAGGGTTGGATTCCGGTAAGCAGGTTCACATCGGAATAACCGATTTCCCAATCCTTCCTCCTACAGTGCGGGAAGACATTGAGGAATTAAACCAGCGGCTGGAAGAAAGCGAATCTATCCTTCTTTCCTACAATAAGAATACCCAGGCTTATAGAAAACGCATAAATGAAATCGAGAACATTTACCAGAGGGTGAATCATTACATCACCGATTATATTGATGAACTGGAACAGCAGCTGAATGAACTGAGGAGAAGGAAAGCCCGTCTTGAAAGGGATTTTGTCGAATTGCCATCGAAAAACACGGATTATTCCAAAAGTGAACGGTATTATTCTTTATATGAGGAATTTTATCTGACTTTGATGCAGAAAAAAGCAGAATTTCAACTGGCTATGGCGGGTACCGTTACGGATTTTAAAATACTTGCCCCTGCCACCATTCCGGCTGACCCCTTAAAACCAAAAAAGGAGCTGATTTATGGCATAGGCCTGGTAGCCTGGGTTGTCATTACCTTTTTTATGATTGGCATAGGATACCTTTCTTTCAACAGGATCACGGGGCTGGAGGAAGTGGAAAGGTTAACCGATATCCCGGTGCTGGGGACGATTCCGTTTTATTCATCGGGGAAAATGCCTGTGGCTAAACTTGTGATAAGCAAAAATACGCAATCGGCACTTGGAGAAGCTTTCAGATCGTTGCGTACGAACATGCAGTTCATTTTGCCAAAGACCAAGGGCACGCTGGTGTCCGTATCCTCTACTGTGAGCGGAGAGGGAAAAACTTTTGTAGGCTTAAATCTGGCCGGCATCTTTGCTGTTTCCGGTAAAAAGGCACTCATTGTTGATGTGGATCTCCGAAAGCCGAAACTGAATAAGGTATTTGGGAATACGGATCCCAATAAGGGTCTCAGCACCATACTGATTGAAAAACATGAGCTGGATGAATGTATAATAAAAACCGATATTGAAAACCTGGAAGTACTTACCACAGGTCCCATACCACCTAATCCCTCCGAGTTGATCATGTCCAGGGAAATGGATCGTCTTTTGAAGCAAATCCGTAAAAAATATGACATTGTATTCCTGGATACTCCCCCGGTAGGTATTGTTACCGATGGAATACTGGTTATGAAAAATACGGACCTTCAGATGTATATTCTCAGGAATGAATATTCCCGGAGTCAGTTTGTCAGTTATATTGAAAAGACCAATTCCATTCATAAATTTAAGCATCTTTATCTGATCGTAAACGGATTGAAAAAGGGGCAGGGCGTACATTATGGCTATGGATACGGCAGCGGGTATTACCGGGAAAAAAAGCCCGGATTAATTTCCAGAATCTTCAACGGTTAAGAGGGAGGGCGGCTCATTACCCTTCATAAAATTTATCCTTGAAATCATCACATTTTTCACTAAGTTAGCTCATATTTGTACATTGGGAATAAGAACTGATACTTGTGTATAGTTTTTAAAAAGTTTATTTTCCCATATAATTCTGAATAACTATCTGACCGGGATGTCGATGGAGGAGAATAGTCCTAATTATAATAACCTGAAAGAACTCATCAATACATTTGAGGAGCAATTAAGTGATGATCGTCTTGGATATTATCAGCTGGAATCATTTGAGGACATCATTGATTATTATCTGGACAGAAACCGCTATAAAGAAGCGCTCAATGCATGCAATATCGCTATTGACCGGTATCCTTATTCCATCGAACTGAAACTCGACAAAGCCCAGGTCCTTTCAAACCTGGGGCAGTATGAACGTGCAATCGAATTGCTGGATTCCGCTGCCGTACTTCAGCCCAACGACGAGGAGATCCTTATGCTCAAAGGATCAATTTTTTCGATGATGGATAAATATAAGGAAGCTATTGAAACGTACAGACAGGCCCTTGATATCAGTGAGAATAAGGACGAAATTCTTTATAATATCGGGATGACTTACCAGACGGTAAACAATTATCATAAGGCGATCGAAAATTATAAAAAGGCCCTTGAATTTAATCTCAATAATGAAAATGTGCTCTATGAGCTGGCTTATTGTCTGGATATTACCGGTGAGTTGGAAGGCAGCATCGAGTTTTACCAGAAATTCATAGATCATAATCCCTATTCTCAATACGGATGGTATAATATCGGGATCGTGTTTAATAAACTTAAAAAATACGAGGAAGCGATCAATGCATATGAATTTGCCATAGCCATTGATGAAAAATTCGCTTCCGCACATTTCAATCTGGGTAATACCTTCATGATCACTGAAGATTATCCCAAGGCTCTGAATGCGTATAAGAAAACCATCGAAATTGAAGGGATCTCTTCCGAGACGGCATGCTGTCTCGGGAATGTATATGAAAAAATGGAACATTATGATCTGGCAATAAAATATTACCAGAAAGCGATTAAACTTGATAACTTCAATGATGAGGCCTGGCATGGCGTAGGGATTTCCCTTAATGCTCAGGATAAATTATATGAAGCGATACATTTTCTTAATAAGGCCCTGAAACTGGATCCCAACAAGATGGAATACTGGACTGCGGTGGCAGAAACAGAATATAAGCTGGGAAATATTGTTTCAAGTCTGGATGCCTGGGAAGAAGCCTGTGTGCTTGATCCGGGGAATAAGGATATTTGGCTCAGGTGGTCGCAAATCTATTACGAACAGGGAGATTTTGAAAGAGCCATAGCCATTATCCTTAAAGGAATAGATGAATTGCCTGATAATTCGGAATTATATTACAGAGCAACTGCCTATCTGATCGCTGCCGGAAAGTATAAAGAAGCATTTAACTACCTTGAAAATGCCCTGGTGCTGAACTTTGAGAACCATACAGTTCTCCTGGAATTTTTCCCGAAATTACAAACTCAAAAGGCATTATTTAAAATCATCGATCAATACAGAAAAGAAAATTTCTGATGAATTATTTTTTAAAAGACTTACCTGAAAGATCCTCCAAGCCCCGAGAAACGGGTTTTACCATGTGTATCGACAAAGGTTTGAGCATTCGAGAAGTGGAGGATATCTTAAGTATCAATGGTGACTTTATAGATATAATAAAATTCGGATGGGGTACTTCCTATGTAACCCCTAATCTTAAGGATAAGATAAAAACCTATAAGGAAGCGGGAATCCCGGTCTATTTCGGAGGTACCCTTTTTGAAGCTTTTCTGGTAAGGAATCAGTTTGACGATTATTTGCGTGTTCTCGATAAATTCGGGATGGAATACGCCGAGGTTTCAGATGGTTCTATTGAACTGGACCATGACGTAAAATGTGATCATATCAGAAGGATATCCGAACATGTGACTGTGCTTTCCGAGGTGGGCTCCAAAGATGCCGAAAAAATTATCCCTCCCTATAAATGGATCGCACAGATGCAGGCCGAGCTGGATGCCGGAGCATGGAAGGTGATCGGAGAAGCCAGGGAAAGTGGTACTGTGGGTTTATTCAGAGCCAGTGGAGAAGTTAGATCCGGTCTGGTTGAGGAAATACTGACCAAGATCCCATTTGAAAAGATCATTTGGGAGGCACCACAGAAAATGCAACAGGTATGGTTTATCAAATTGCTTGGTGCCAATGTTAATCTTGGGAATATCGCTCCCCAGGAAATCATACCCCTGGAAACCATACGATTAGGCTTGAGAGGTGATACTTTCAATCATTTTATTTCACAGAAAAAAGAAAGTATTCAATAAACTATTGGTCAGCCACAGGGGAAAGTCCGTCATCTGAGGAACAGTCCTGTAATGCATCCGGTCTTAATTGGTTAAGTGATCCTAAGGTTATGAATAAATCAGATTGATCCTGATATGAGAGGAAGTATGATGCTTTTTTTTAAAGGTGTCGCCATGGGTGCGGCCAATGTGATCCCGGGTGTCTCGGGCGGCACCATTGCCTTTATAACCAATATCTATGAAAAACTGATCTTCTCGCTGAGATCATTTGATGTAAAAGCCCTGAGATTGTTGATGCAGTTTGAATTCAGGTCATTTGCCCGGCATGTTAACCTTGGATTTTTGTTTGTATTATTCTCAGGTGTGTTTTTAAGCATTATCACACTGGGTAAAATATTAAAATTCCTGTTCGAACATTATCCAATCTATGTCTGGGCTTTCTTTTTCGGTCTTATCCTGGCTTCCGTATATTTTGTGGGTAATAAAATATACCGATGGAGAATGGGTGTGGTTCTTTTTTTACTGGCAGGAACAATAGCGGCGACGTTGATCGCTTATTTGAATCCGGCTAATGAAAATTCCAGCCTGGTCTATCTTTTTATATGCGGCATAGTAGCCATGGCCAGTATGTTGCTTCCCGGGCTTTCCGGATCTTTTATCCTGATATTGATGGGAAATTACCAGCTTATCTTTCTGGAAGCCGTACCTGAGTTTAATATGAATGTTCTCATTCCTGTAGCGATCGGGAGTGTCTTGGGATTTATCATTTTATCCAGGCTGATCTCATGGTTGCTGGAACAGTTAAGAGACCAGACCATTGCATTATTGACGGGATTTATTATGGGATCCCTGTTGATCATCTGGCCCTGGAAGGACCCGGTTTATTTGAAAGATGCTACAGGTGCGCTGGTGATCAGGGAAGGGGGATACATTATTGAAGGTTATCAATGGTTTGCCCCCGATATAATTATTTGGGAAACCTGGATTGCTATATTATTTATCATTATTGGCATATTGTCAGTAGTGTTTATCGAATGGACCGCTAAAACACAGGAGGCTTCATGAAACAATATGGATTGATCGGATATCCGCTCACACATTCCTTTTCGGAAAAATATTTTCAGCGAAAATTCCAGGATGAAGAAATTGAGGATTGTTCTTATCAGAATTTCGAATTAAAGAGCATCACGGACTTTCCGGCACTTATAAAAACCTATCCGGAGTTGAGGGGATTGAACGTGACCATACCCTATAAGGAAGATGTGATCCGGTATCTGGATGAACTGGACCCTACAGCCAGCAAGGTGGGAGCAGTAAATGTGATCAGGATCTATCCTGACGGTAAGAAAAAGGGTTTTAACAGTGATTATTACGGCTTTCGTTATTCTCTCGAAAACTGGCTGCAGGAGAGAATAACCAGGATAAGAGCACTGGTGCTGGGTACCGGGGGAGCGGCAAGAGCCATAAAGGCAGTATTGTTTGATTGCAATATTGAATATAAGGTGGTTTCAAGAAATAAAGATAAGGGGGATCTGACGTATGGTTCCTTTATTGATGATCCCGATCTGATCCGGGAATTCCACCTTATCGTGAATACCACACCGCTCGGTATGCATCCAAACCGGAACGAAGCGCCCCATCTTCCGTATGATAAGCTGGATGAAGATTATTATCTCTACGATCTGATATATAATCCGGAGAAAACCCTGTTTCTGGCCAAAGGCGAAGAAGCAGGTGCCCGAATAAAGAATGGACTGGAGATGCTGGTATTGCAGGCTGAAAAATCCTGGACTATATGGAATAAATAAGTATTCTGGCAATGGATTTTAGAATTACGAGTGAATATGAACCTACGGGGGATCAACCCGAAGCAATTAGGCAACTTACTGAAGGTATTGAAAATGGCGATCCGTTTCAGACACTCCTGGGGGTAACCGGATCAGGGAAAACTTATACCATAGCCAATGTGATCGCCAACGTAAACCGTCCCACGCTGGTATTAAGTCATAACAAGACGCTTGCAGCCCAGCTTTATGGCGAATTCAAGCAGTTCTTTCCGGATAATGCGGTGGAGTATTTTATTTCTTACTACGATTATTACCAGCCGGAGGCTTATATTCCTACCTCGAATCTATATATCGAAAAAGATATGTCGATCAATGAAGAGATCGAAAAGCTGAGGTTGAGCGCTTCTTCGGCCCTCCTTTCCGGCAGAAGGGATGTGATCGTAGTGGCTTCCGTGTCCTGTATCTATGGAATAGGTAATCCCGATGAGTTTGGAAAAAACGTGATCCGGTTACACAGGGGGGACCGGATTCCCCGCAACCAGTTTCTCCATGCCCTGGTGGATATATTATACAGCCGGTCCGAGATCGATTTCAGGCATGGTAATTTCAGGGTTAAAGGCGATACAGTGGACATTTTTGTAGCTTATGCCGACTTCGGTTACCGTATTTATTTCTGGGATGATGAAATTGAAACCATCCACAGGATCGATCCCATTTCCGGTAAAAAGATCGGAGAAGAGCACGCCATCACCATTTATCCGGCCAACTTGTTTGTTACGGGCAAGGATCAGCTCCAGGTGGCTATTAATGAAATCCAGGATGACCTTGTAGAACAGGTTGGTTTTTTTGAATCAGAAGCACGCTACCCGGAAGCCAAAAGAATACAGGAACGTACTGAATTCGATATGGAAATGATGAGGGAGCTGGGGTATTGTTCGGGTATAGAAAACTATTCGAGATATTTTGATCGAAGAAAACCCGGAACCCGGCCGTTCTGCCTGATCGATTATTTTCCTGAAGATTTTCTCATGGTGATTGACGAGAGCCATGTGACGATCCCGCAAGTGAGAGCGATGTGGGGTGGCGACCGCTCGAGAAAAGTAAATCTTGTCGATTACGGGTTCCGGTTGCCCGCTGCACTGGATAACCGGCCATTGACTTTTAATGAATTCGAATCCTTATTGAATCAGACCCTATTTGTCAGCGCCACTCCCGGAGATTATGAACTGCGTAAGTCAGAAGGAGTGGTGGTGGAACAGATCATCAGGCCTACCGGATTGCTGGATCCCGAGATCGACGTAAGACCGAGTACCCATCAGGTGGATGATCTTATGGAGGAGATCGATCTGAGGATAAGTAAGAAAGAGCGCGTGCTGGTGACTACCCTCACCAAACGCATGGCTGAAGAATTGAGCAAATATCTTGACCAGGCGGGGATATCCTGTAAATACATACATTCAGAAGTGGATTCCCTGGACAGGGTTGAGATATTGCGTGAACTGCGCCTGGGTGAATTTGACGTACTGGTGGGTGTTAATCTTCTGAGAGAGGGACTCGATCTGCCCGAAGTATCGTTGGTGGCCATTCTCGATGCGGATAAGGAAGGATTCCTGAGAAATCAGCGTTCGCTGGTGCAGACCATCGGCCGGGCGGCAAGAAATGTACACGGGAAAGTGATCATGTATGCCGATACGGTGACGGGTTCCATGCAGATGGCCATAGATGAAACAAACCGGCGCCGAAGGATCCAGATGGATTATAACAAAGCGCATAACATCGAGCCCAGAACCATCTCAAAATCCAGCCGGGATATATTTGGGCAGACCAAAGTGGCCGATTCAAAAAAGGGAGCAAAAAAATATTATGCCGGGGACGAAGAGGCTACCGTGGCTGCCGACCCGGTCGTACGGTTTATGGATAGGGGCCAGCTGGAGAAAATGGTTGTCCAGACACAGAAAAAAATGGAAAAAGCCGCTAAAGACCTTGATTTCATTCAGGCGGCCCGGTATCGTGATGAATTGGCAGAGCTCAAAAAACTGATGAAAAGAGCCGGGAAATAGATTTTTTTTCCCTTGAACCGATGCTAAAAAAATAACCCCGGGAATGATTCCGGGGCTATTAAAATTTAACTGATCAATGCCCTTGATTGGGATTTATTCTTTCCGGTTGCCGGGAATAGTTTTCCTCATCAAGCGTTCTTGAAGCGTTTACTTACCTCATCCCAGTTGATCAGATTCCAGAATTGTGAAATATATTCGGGACGTTTATTCTGATATTTGAGATAATAGGCATGTTCCCATACATCCAGACCCAGAATAGGTGTACCGGGCTTTTCAGCAATATCCATGACCGGATTATCCTGGTTCGGCGTGGAGGTAACGAACAGTTCACCGTTATTATCGACACAAAGCCATGCCCAGCCTGACCCGAAGCGGGTGGCTGCCGCATTGCTGAATTCATCCTTGAACGCATCAAATGAACCGAATTTCTTATCAATGGTAGATGCCAGATCTCCCGATGGTTTACCTCCTCCATCCGGCGACATGACCGTCCAGAACAGGGTGTGATTATAATGACCTCCTCCATTGTTCCTGACCGCGTCAGAATTTTTACTAACCGCTTTCATGATATCCTCAATGGATTTTCCATCCAGATCGGTGCCTTCGATGGCATTGTTGAGTTTGGAAACATAGCCACCATGATGCTTATCATGATGAATTTCCATAGTTTTTGCGTCGATATAGGGTTCAAGTGCATCAAACGCATAAGGTAAGGGGGGTAGTTCAAATGCCATAATTAATAGTTTTTGAGTTAAACATTTTTTTAGTTTATGATCTTAAGTTATTAAAGAATTTATCAAGAATTTGTTTGCATTCAGCCGATAAAATTCCGGATTTTATTTCCGTATCCGGATGTAAGATATTCCCGTTTACACGGCTGAACCCTTTTTTATCATCAACGGTGCCGTACACAAGCTTCCGGATCTGTGCCCAGTGAATGGCTCCGGCACACATGACACATGGTTCTAGGGTAACATATAAAACACAATCTGTCAAATATTTTGAACCCAAATTATTAAAGGCTGAAGTCAGGGCTATCATTTCTGCATGGGCCGTAGCATCGTTCAGCCGCTCTACCTGATTATACGCTTTAGCTATGATCCGGTTTTCACAGACCACCACGGCCCCAACGGGGATCTCCTCCTGTTCATATGCCATCATCGCCTGTTTAATGGCTTCATTCATAAAATATTCATCGGAATATATTTCAAGAGCCATCCACTATTTGATCTTGATGCTATGCATGATTGCCGAAGCGGTGGTTTCCCACGCCGGGGAAAGCCTTTTGGGTACATTGAAACTGAAAATATACAGCTTATTATCCTTAATTGTGTACTGCATCTGGTGATATTTTCGGATTGGTGACTCTATTTTAAAGAGGCTTTCACCCGGCATTAGCGTACCAAAAAATTCAAAAACGATATATTTTCGTTCATTAATGGTTTCTATCGTATCTTTCACCATTCTCACATCATCCAGTAGATTCATTATATTGCTCTCATAAATTTCCTTAACAATCCCAAGATCGGAAACAGTCCATTGTGTCGCTGAAATATTCACACTGAATTCTGCCTCTTCCATGGGATCAGTGTAATAGGCAATAGGCATTCGATACGAAACATAGCGCAATGACAACTCATCAGGCGGAAGCAGATACATGTCTGACGGCAGCCTGGCGGTTATATTTTCACTTATCTTTGTTTTAACCAGTTTGGATTGCTGGGCTGAAAAAAGAAAAAATACTGTTAAAAAGAAAATAAACCGGATCATAGTATTTCATTATTTCACTTGTTAAACGTAAAATTAGCCAATTTCTGTATGTCCGGACCAATTAAAAGAACCAAAAAGTGAAAAGCACCATCAATCATTTTATTCAAATCCGTAAACTGTTTTTATCAATTTGTAAATTTGCTCACTGGTTAAACAATTAAGATATGTTACGAACACATACATGCGGTGAATTGCGGCTCGATCATGCAGGGAAGCAGGTAAAGTTGTCGGGATGGGCCCAAAAAATTCGGGATAAGGGAGGCATGATCTGGATCGATCTCAGGGACAGATACGGGATTACCCAGCTGGTCTTCGATGAAAGCAAAACAGATCCGCAGATCATTAAAACAGCCAGGTCGATGGGCAGGGAATATGTGATCCGTGCAGGAGGTGAGGTAGTGGAACGGTTCTCAAAAAATGATAAAATACCCACCGGGGATATCGAGGTATTCGTTAACCGGCTGGAAATACTTAATCCATCCCGTGTGCCGCCCTTTACTATAGAAGATGAAACGGATGGAGGGGAAGATCTCCGCATGAAGTACCGGTATCTGGACCTGCGCAGGAGTCCTGTAAAAGAGAACATTCAGCTCAGGTACCGGTTGATGCAGGAAACCCGGAATTATTTTCAAAGTACAAATTTTATTGAAATCGAAACTCCGGTCCTCATCAAATCGACTCCTGAGGGAGCAAGGGATTTTGTGGTACCTTCCAGGGTGAATCCGGGTGAATTTTATGCTTTGCCTCAATCCCCTCAAACATTTAAACAGATATTGATGATCGCTGGTTTTGACCGGTATTATCAGATCGTGAAATGTTTCAGGGATGAGGATCTCCGGGCCGACCGCCAGCCTGAATTCACACAGATCGACTGTGAAATGTCATTTGTCACTCAGCAGGATGTTCTGGATACCTTTGAAGGACTTATAAAACATTTATTCAAAGAAATAAAAAAAGTCGATTTGCAGGATTTTCCCGTTATGTCCTATGAGGAAGCCATGAGACTGTATGGAACGGATAAGCCTGATACGCGTTTTGACATGACCTTTGTAGAATTAAATGATCTGGCCAAAGGAAAAGGATTTAATGTATTCGACAAAGCTGAACTGGTGGTGGGTATAAATGTACAGGGAGAATCTGATCGTTCGAGGAAACAACTGGATGAATTGACGGAATTTGTTAAACGGCCCCAGATCGGGGCAAAAGGCCTGGTTTATGTAAAGTATAACGACGATGGATCGGTAAAATCTTCTGTCGATAAGTTTTATTCAGAAGATGAATTAAAGAAATGGGTTGAAGCATTTAAAGCCAGGCCGGGGGATCTGATGTTGATCCTTGCCGGTGATAAGGACTCTACCCGGAAGGCTTTGTCTGAATTAAGGTTAAAGTTAGGGGATGAACAGGATCTCAGGAGGAAAAACACTTTTTCACCCCTTTGGGTGGTCGATTTTCCCCTTCTGGAATGGGATGAGGAAACGAACCGTTATTATGCCATGCATCATCCGTTTACCTCACCCAAACCGGATCATGTCGATCTCCTTGATAAAGATCCGGGAAAAGTGAATGCCAATGCCTATGACATGGTGATCAATGGAGTGGAACTGGGCGGAGGGTCCATCAGGATCCATGACCGTGAGATCCAGCAGAAAATGTTTGATGTGCTGGGCTTTACCAAGGAGGAAGCAAAAAGCCAGTTCGGTTTTCTCATGGAAGCTTTTGAATACGGGGCTCCTCCCCATGGTGGCATCGCATTTGGCTTTGATCGCTTATGTGCCTTGTTCGGCGGATCGGAGTCCATCAGGGATTATATTGCCTTTCCGAAAAACAATGCGGGTCGGGATGTGATGATCGATGCACCCTCGAAAATATCCAGGGAACAACTGAATGAACTGCATTTGAAAATAGTGGATGGCCAAACTTGATGAAATCAGTCCTGTGTGATCCAACTGAAGAAGGATTTTATCGAAGGCCGGTTTATCAAAAATTTCATTGATAACAACCTTTTGATTCCCGATACGTCTTGCTGCGCCGGACACTCCGACCCGGTATTATGTAATTAATCCATTTGCTATCTTTAAGCCGGTATTCGATACGGTCATAACCCTCTTCGTTTCACTTCGCGGGTTTGATGGTTCAGACCTTTTTTGTTGAAAAAATTCCGACGTTTAAAAATTGAATATTAATTGATCATTGTTTCACATTGGTTATTGGAAATTACTCAAAATAATTTCTGAATAATCAATGCCTGGAATTCCAAACCCATTTGAAGGATTTTAGGGATTATCAAATTAACAAATTAAAGAATTAATTAAATATTTTTTGATCTGAACCATTGACTATTGATTATTCAGTCAAAATTACCGGTTATTCACTGTAATCGGTAAGCACTGAATATCCGGTAAGCTTACCCTTTTTATTATAGCTTTCCGTTTTTATGATTCCAATATCCTTTGCCAGGAATTCTACTCCACTGCTTTCATTGGTAATGTTCATTCCCATCATCTTTGTCGTTGAGGATACGTCGTAGGTGATCTTGAAACATGAATAGGTTCCTAAAGGGGTTGTGATCTCCTCGGTATCCATTACCCGCCTGTTTTTTACCTCCAGTGTCATGTTCATGGCAGCCGCAGGTCCGGCCTCGCCCATGATCATTTTTCCTGTAATGGTTCCGTCGTCTAATTTCTGTCCCTTTTCAAGGTCGGGCGGGAAGGTAATAAAATCACCGGATAATTCGAACCGCACATCAGGATTCTGTTCCAGCGATTCCCTGGGTATCATTCTGGACAGATCTACTTTAAGTACGCCCTCATCGCAACGGTATTCATATTCCATCCGGGTAATCTCCTCCTCTTTTTTATCATAGGCGATCCCCTGGACCGTGGCCACGGTTTCCCCGCCTTCCTCCCTTACAGACACGATCCGGGTAAGGGTCTTTCCCGATTTTTTGTCCTTTTTATTGTAATGGGTCATTTCATATTCCGCCCCTTCAGTGAAATTGAAGTAGGTATCGCACTGCCCGTAGCTCATTGAGCTCACGAATAGAAGTAAAATAACGGAAACTGATTTTTTCATGATCTTTTTATCTTGGATAAGTGATTTTTTTATACTAAGCAGGTGTTTCGGCCTCCAATGTTATGGTTCGTTCTTCACTGTTGAAAGGGCTGTCAACCAGGTTGCCATCGGGATCAATAAGTTCAATTTTAAAAGTATTTTCACCCATAGGCAGGCCTTCTACAAAGTACGGAACCCATTCATTCAGCATAAACGTTCTTCCGTTAATTGTTGCCCTCACTTTATATCCCGTTTGGGAAAGTTCGCAATTAACCAGGTAAAAATCAAGCAGGATCTTTTTTGTATCATCACCTGAGTAAGTTCCTTTGGGACGGCTGAAAAATAAATTGGGTCCGTTCAGGTCTACATCTTCCTGCATGACGTCGCCTACCGTAAACTGGCGGATTACAAAAGCTTCCGGTTGTTTCAGGCTTTCATGATAGGACCTGGACAGAAATGACAAAGCCACATAATGTCCGGGCTCAATATCGCGGGTAAATTCAGGCTCATAATGAGCGGTATAAGGTTCATTGTTCAGGATAAGATGTATGTGCTGACCATTTTCCGAATTAGCACAGTTTTTCCGGTCCGCGTCGGCTGTTTGAGCTTTCAATTCATAATTGGTCACTTCATATGAGAATTGTACTCCACCGGCATCGACCTTAGCCATTTCACCGGGTTGATTCATTTCAAGTATGGCATCAGGAAATTCAGGAGAATCATACACCGGTGAAACAAGGATCTCCGTTACGGGTTCATCAGTAGATTCATAGGCAGTTGTTGTTTCATCCTGCTGCTTTTTTCCTCCACAAGAAACGAGAATAACAACAGCAGCCAACAGGCCAGTTAGTTTTTTTACAGGTATCATAGTTAATGAGTTTGGTTTTTAAACTAAATTACAATTTAATAAATTAATCAATTTTCTATATCTTTTGAAATAATTGGATAAACTCTTTTATTACCGATAAATTTAATTGCAGGAAAAGGTGGCCTGATCCTGCAAATTTATAATGTCCGATTGATTAATAATTTATCTTTTAAGATTTGATAAAAAGGATCCGACATATCATTTTTTTACGTGATGTGTTGCTTGTTTCGGTAACCGCCTTTGGCGGCCCTCAGGCTCATCTGGCTCTTTTCCTGAAGATCTTTGTTGAAAAAAGGGCCTATTTGACAGAAAATGAATTAATTGAGCTGAATGCGCTCTGTCAGGTGCTGCCCGGCCCCACTTCTACTCAGACGATCACAGCCTTGGGGTACAAAATCGGCGGACCCGGGCTGGCCTACCTGACCCTATTGATCTGGGCCCTGCCTGCCATGTCGATCATGACCTTTGCCGGAATCATGATGTCTCATTTTTATGAAAAGGACATCTCTACTTCGTTTACCCGGTATATTCAGCCGATGGCGGTTGGATTTGTGGCCTATGCGGGTGTAAGGATCATTCGCACCGTTATTGAAACGAAATTGGCGATTTTTCTGATGGTGATTTCAGCGACTTTGCTGTATTTTATCCGGTCTCCCTTTCTTATTCCCATATTGCTTGTATTTGCCGGCATGTTGACCGCCCTGAAGTTTAAAAAACAACCTATAAAGGAAAAAAAGGGGATCTCAATTAGCTGGAGCAATTTTATATTGTGGGCGGGTGTATTAATACTGGCCGCGGTACTGGGACATTATACCCGGGAATTGTCCATTCGTTTATTTGAAAATTTTTACAGAAACGGAAGCATGATATTCGGTGGCGGCCATGTGCTGGTTCCGCTTTTATTTACTGAATTTGTAGAATTCAAACATTATCTCAGCTCGGAAGAATTCCTGGTCGGTTTTGCCCTGGTACAGGCCGTGCCGGGACCCGTCTTTTCTTTCTGTGCGTATGTAGGGGCTTTATCTATGCGTTCATATGGTATAGGGGGTGAGATAGCTGGAGGGTTGATCGCCTCAGCCGGTATTTTCCTTCCCGGAACCTTCCTCATTTATTTTCTAATACGCTTCTGGGACAGCCTCAAACGGTACCGGGTAATCAGAGCCTCTATTGAAGGAATAATTGCAGCCAGTACAGGTCTGGTGATAGCTGCTACTATTATGCTCGCCGAGCCGCTCGAATTGAATATATTGAATGGGGTGATCATCCTGGTCACCTTTATTACCTTGTTTTTTGTCCGGATGCTGGCACCGGTTTTAATTATACTGGGACTGATCCTGGGATTAATCTTTGGCTGAAAGGGTGGAGCCTTTTTCATCTACTGATAACCGTACTGCTCTACCGGTGGGCACGGGGTAATTGGGCATTTCATGACCCAACGGTGCATTGAAACAGACGGGAAAGGAATATTCACTTACCTGATCGATTATGATTTCTTCAAGCGTATTTCCGAAAAAGTTTTCATTTTCCTTCAACCGGGTAAATTGACCGATGATCAGACCTTTGATATGTTCAAATTTCCCGGCCCTTTTCATTTGTACGATCATTCTGTCAATTTTATAAAGATATTCGCCGACATCTTCCAGGAACAGTATACAATCACCGGTATCCATATCACTGGGAGTTCCCAGGCTATTGGAAAGCAGGGCGAGGTTTCCGCCAATTAACCGGCCCGATGCAGTACCTGTCCTGTTGAGGGAGGCAGGATCCATATGTATATCGTCAAATCCCCCTTCAAAAAGCAGCGTCCTCAGGCGATTGAGCGATTCTGTTGCCCCCTCTTCCATAAAATTCAAAGGCATGGGGCCATGTATACCTTCAAAACCGAGATTATATACCATGTTCAGCAATACCGTAATATCGCTGTATCCCACGATCCATTTTGGATATTTAATGAATTCTTTAAAAGACAACCGGTCTGCGATCCGCGTGGTGCCGTAACCTCCGCGGGCACAAAAGATACACTTGATTTTGGGATGGTCAAGCAATTTTTGCAGGGACGCAAGTCGTTCCTCATCTTTGCCTGCGAATTGATGGTGCCGGCTGCGAATATTGTCGGATAACCGGACCCGGAGTCCCCATTTTTCCAGAATACCGGATGCGTATCTTATATATTTCCAGTCGATCGCATTGGCGGGAGGTATAATAGCTACCGGATCATTGGGTTGAAGCAGGGAAGGTACTGTCATTCTTTTTAACCCCGATTATTCATAAACTATTCTCAAAATAAACCGTTTTTACTATTTAAAATATTTATTATCAGGTAGTTAC
>CAZIXF010000014.1:0-97566 GCA_964543195.1 uncultured Roseivirgaceae bacterium | reverse complement strand
GAAATTGCGCTTAATCGGCCCTTCGGGCGAAAAATTTATGAATTTTTCGGGTTAGGTTTTAGCCGAAACCTGCCGGATCTCAATTACTTTTAAATGAAACTAAATTTGTTTTCGAATGAAAGTATTTAACTTTCATATGAAAGATTTATTGGTTTCACATGAAAGTTTTTTCGTTTTCCAGCCGGCCTGCCCCGGTTTTACGAGGCATCATCCCACTTCCCTGTATCCTGTTTCACCCGCGGAACCTCCCGGCAGGTAAAGCCATTTATCTCTTATTTTTCAGGAAAGTGGTGGATTCCATACCGATAGCAGCCTCTGTCGCAGCCGGTAAAACCATACATTCGCTGCCTGATCAGAAATGTGGTTCCTTACGGTTAGCAGCCTTTGTCCCGGCGGACATAAACGCCCTCCCGCTGCTTTATCAGGAAAGCGTCGCCTGGATAATAACCTCCACCGCCCTTATAAACAACTTCCCGCTGATAGATATATCAGGAAAGCGGCTCCATATGAATAGTAGCCTCGATCTTCATTTCTTCGCGTACTTTCTCTTCGATCCGGTTCGCGATATCATGGGCCTCCTCAAGGGTCATATCGGGAGGAAGCTTGATATGAAAAGTGACCTCCTTGTGGTCGCCGTAGATATGCATGTGCACATGGTGCAAATGGGTCTCCCTGTTGAACATGCCATCCACCAGTCTATTCAGTCTTCTGGTGGTGTTCTCATCAGCCGATTTTCCGATAATATCGCTCCAGGCTTTCCTGAGAATATCAAAACTTGAATAAAAGATCAATCCCGATACGATCAGGCCAAGCACCCCATCGATCCACCAGAACATTTTTCCGAAAAATATACCTGCCAGAATGATTATCGAAGACAAGGCATCACTTCTATGGTGCCAGGCATCGGCCTTCAGGCTAGGTGAATCGTTCTTCTTTCCGATATAGTTGGAAAGCTGGGCAAGCCCCTCTTTAGTCAGGATAGATAGCACTGTAACGGCTATGGCCCAGAAACCAAAATCGACCGATTGCTGCTCCACCAGCCGGATCACCGATTCCTTGAAAAAATTGAACCCGATCAGCGCAAGAATTCCGCCAATGACCAGCGTCGAGATCAGCTCCGCCCGGCCATGTCCGTATGGATGTTCCTTGTCCGGTGGTTTTCTAGAGACCCGTAACCCGATCAAGAGCGCTAAGGAGGATATGGAATCCGAAAGGGTGTGCCAGGCGTCGGCGATAAGGGCAATTGAGCCCGTAACGAGGCCTACCCAGTATTTTGCTCCGAAAAGAATTATATTGGACAGAATGGATATCCACCCCACTGATTCAGAAGATAATTTTCTCTTTTGGTTATCCGCCAACTTTAATGTAAGCTTATTTACACATCAAAGATAATATTCAAATTTTAACTGCACGTGGTATACTCCCTAAAATCTCCACGTTCTATAAATTTCATGAGACATTAATTTTCCTAACTCATTATATTTCTTTATATTTTGGATCATTTTTTTATTAAAGAAACTTGTTGTGTGAATCATTATACATCTCATTATCTTTAAACATGCTGATTATTAATGATTTATCATTTTATTTCTTGGTGTATCCTGGGGTTTTCGAGACTATGTGGCATTAAATCATTATATTTTGGCCACGAAAGCACCAGATCACGATGGTATCATTAAGTTTTTAATTATCTGATTCACACAACGGATTAAACAATTGATTTTTTATGGATAATAATAAAACGGTACTGGTCACCGGAGCTACAGGTGCCATTGGTAGTGCAATCGCACGGAACATAGCCGCTAAACCCGGATACCGGGTGATCCTCATCGCCCGGGATGAAAAAAAGGCGGAAAACACTAAAAAGGACATCATCCACATCACCGGCAACCAGGATGTCGATTATGCACTGGTTCAATTGGATGATCAGGAAAGTATATTTTCCTTTGCCGGGAACTGGCAGGATCCCGTCGATGTACTGGTCAACAACGCGGCCGTCACTCCCCGCAACAGACAGGAAAACAAGGAAGGCATTGAACTCCAGTTCGCCACCAATGTGCTGGGATACTTCAGGATGATAAAAGCCCTGACACCCCATCTGAAAAAAGGAGCCCCTTCCAGGATAGTCAACGTGGCCAGTTACTGGGCCGGCGGACTCGATTTTGACGACCTGGAATACAAGAACCGGCCATACGATAACGATGATGCCTACCGGCAGTCGAAACAGGCCGACCGGATGCTGACCGTGGCTTTTGCCGAACGCCTCAAAGAATTTGACATCAGTGTAAATGCCTGTCATCCCGGTGATGTGAATTCAAAACTGAGCAATAATCTTGGTTATGGGGGGCACGAATCTCCCGACGATGGTGCAAAAACACCGGTTTGGCTGGCTACGGAACCGGTGGGCGGGGAGAATACCGGGAAATATTTCGAGCACCAGCGTGAAGTGACCTGCCGGTTCGGTTCGGATAAAAAGGCAGTTGAAAAACTGTTTGCAATCTGTGAATCATACACAGAGAGATAAAACCCCTGGAATGACAGAGAAAAGAACCGACTTTCTGACATGAAAAATCAAGTTATTGCCTGCGTACCGAATTTCAGTGAAGGGAGGAATCTTCAAACCATTAAACAGATCACCGACCAGATTGAAAAGATTAAGGATGTAAGATTGCTGCATGTAGATCCGGGTAAGGCCACGAACAGGACGGTAGTCACCTTTGTCGGCGACCCGGAACAGGTAATAGAAGCTGCCTTCAGGGCGATTAAAAAAGCATCCGAGGTGATCGACATGCGCTTTCACAAGGGCGCTCACCCCCGTATCGGGGCAACCGATGTATGTCCGCTTGTGCCCCTTTCCAACATCAGCATGGACGAGGTGGTTGAATATGCCCACAGGCTCGGCTACCGGGTGGGTCAGGAACTGGGTATCCCCGGCTATTATTATGATTATGCATGCAACGGGGGAGAAAAAAGAAAACTTGCCGAATGCCGCCAGGGAGAATACGAAGGATTGAAAAAAAAACTTGCCGATCCCGGCTGGGTGCCCGATTTCGGCCCGGCCCGGTTCAATCCAAGGACTGGAGCTACTTTGATCGGGGCAAGGAACATACTCATTGCCTATAATATCAATCTGAATACCACTTCCGTGAGAAGGGCCAATGCTGTAGCCTTCGATATACGGGAAACAGGACGGGTAAAAAGAAAAGGGGATCCTTTAACCGGAGAGATCATCCGTGACAGCCATGGAAAACCGGAATACATCCCCGGATCGCTCAGGCATGTAAGAGCAATCGGTTGGTATATCGATGAATTCGGGATCGCCCAGGTTTCCACGAATATTACCCATATCGAGGAAACTCCCCTGCATACGGTATTCGAAGAGGCTGTAAAAAAAGCAGAAGAAAGAGGCTTGCGGGTTACCGGGTCGGAGCTGATCGGATTGGTTCCCCTGAAATCCATGATCGAAGCGGGGAAATATTTCCTGCGGAAACAAAAACGGTCGACAGGGATACCTCAACGCGAAATAATCAAGATCGCTGTCCGTTCGCTCGGGCTCGATGAAATTACGGAATTCAATCCCGAAGAAAGGATAATCGATTATCTGATCGACAAAAAGCAACCGGACATACTCACAGAAAAAAACCTGCGGGATTTCGCCGATGAAACCTCCGGCGACCCAATGATGCCCGGCGGAGGCTCCGTGGGTGCCTACGTGGGTGCCCTGGGCGCTTCACTGGCTTCCATGGTAGCCAACATCTCATCCCACAAGAAGGGATGGGACGAGCACTGGGAAAAGTTTTCAGACCAGGCGGAAAAAGCACAGCGGTATAAAGATAAACTGCTGAAACTGGTGGAAAAAGATGCCATTGTCTACGGCAACCTGGTGGCCGCGATGAAACTTCCC
This sequence comes from uncultured Roseivirgaceae bacterium, assembly GCA_964543195.1. Taxonomy (GTDB): domain Bacteria; phylum Bacteroidota; class Bacteroidia; order Cytophagales; family Cyclobacteriaceae; genus JAGTVG01. The sequence goes on along the minus strand of CAZIXF010000014.1, from coordinate 93,662 downwards.
GGCTATAGTGAACCTGACAGGAAATTAAAGGCAAAATCAATTAAAAAGGCCACCAGAGAGGCTATAGAAGTCCCGCTTAAGATCATGAAGATCTCCCTTGAATCCATGACGACTATCAAATACCTGGCTTCAAATGGTCCGTTGGAATCGATTCCCGAAACTGCGGTGGGCGCCAGTTGTGCACGGGCAGCAGTTACCGGAAATTATTCCCTGGTACTAAATAACTGCAAGGGTCTTGATGACAGGGACCAAAGCAAAAAGATACTTAACGATGCACATAAAATGAAAGAAAGGGCCATTGAACTTGAAGATGAGATCCTTTCTGTTATTGAAAAAAGGCTGGCTGAATGAAAAAAGATCACCTGTTCCGGTTTGCTGTTGCTTCGGATGGCCATTACGGCGAGCCGGGCACATCGCTGGAGAAAAACTATGAAAACCTCGTGAAATGGATGAGACAAGAAAAAGATAAAAACGGACTGGATCTCTGGTTTTTTAACGGCGATCTGGTACATGACAGGGAAGACTTTTTACCCCGTGTGAAAAGTTATTTCGACCGGGTGAATATCCCGTATTTCGTGGTTAAGGGAAACCACGACACCTGTTCGCCGGCCCGTTGGAAGGAGATTTTCGGTTATCCTGAATATTTTATCCATACGATCCATGATATCTCTTTCCTGGGTGCGCCTACCAGTGATCCGGAAGGAAATTATTTATGCGCCGATACCGGATGGCTCCGTGAACAGGTACGAAAATGCGAAAAAAGCCGCTGGATCTTCCTCTTTTTACATGTTTCACAGGGAGGCTGGACCAAACATGGTATCCACTGTCCCGACGTCATGCAGGTGCTTGATAAGCTGACCGGGATCACGGGCGTATTTCACGGGCACGATCACCAGGAGGATGGGATCAAACATTCGGAAAATACGGCTTTTCTCTTTGATGGATATATCGGAGGAAGCTGGGGACCCGGATATCATGGTTACCGTATAGTGGAAATCAAATCAGACCGGAAAATATATACGTATCAGTTCAACCCCGGAAAGAACAGGATAATGAATGAAAATTATCTGTAGTTTATATTAATAATTTTTTTATTTTATTAGGATATAATTTAACAACAGTTTTTTAAACATTATATTCATGATCCCATGATCGATATACATAATTACGATGAGATCAGGCCTTATCATGACGAAGAGGTTAATGAGGTATTAAAAAAACTGGTCCGGCTTGATTTTTTAAAACCTCTTGCTGCCCGGTTGTATCCCGGAAAGGACTTTGAACAGGTCAGGAATGAACTTCTGCATGTCAATAGCATTTATGATTTCCAGATAAGGGTAATATATCCCATATTAAAAAAATTACTCAGCCAGACCGCTGACGGAATCACATATGATGGATTTGAAAATATAAAGAAAGACAGATCGTATCTTTTCATTTCCAATCATCATGATATTGTGCTGGATCCTTCCGTGCTGAATGTATTGTTACATGAGCAGGGTTGGCCTACATCCAAAGTAGCCATTGGCGACAATCTTTTCGCCAAGGAATGGATCAAGGATCTGGCCCGGTTGAATAAAAGTTTTATTGTTCACCGGGCCCCTCCCATGAAACAGTCCATTCTGTATTCACAGCGCCTTTCCAATTTTATTAAAGATTCGATTTTAAACGAAGGAGAATCGATCTGGATCGCACAACGGCAGGGAAGGGCAAAAGACGGCAATGACATCACCCAGGTAAGCCTGCTGAAAATGCTGGCTTATGGTGGCGAAAACGATAAATTTGAATACCTGAGGAGCCTTAATATACTCCCGCTTGCCATTTCCTATGAATATGACCCCTGTGACCTGCTGAAGGTGAAAGAACTTATCGCCAAGGAAAGAAACAAATCGTACAGAAAATCGCCCAAGGAAGACCTGATCAGTATGGTCACGGGATTGACCGGTTATAAGGGAAGGATCCATGTGACCATCGGCAGCCAGATCGATGATGAATTCGATGAGATCATGCAGCATGAAACTGCAAAAGAACAGTATTCCAGCCTGGCAGCCTGTATTGACGAACAGATCCAGTCGATCATCAGGTTATGGCCTACCAATTATATCGCCTATGATGAACTGACCAAAAAAGACACCTACCATAAAGAATATACGACCGACCAGAAACAGGCTTTCCTGGCCTATGTAAATAAAAAGCTGGAAAAAGCCGGTATAAGGGATGCGAAAAGCCAGATCCGTTTTTTATCCATTTATGCCAACCCGGTAAAAAACAAAATCCGCTTAACTGAATTTTAACAGCATGAGAACCATTGGAAATATATTGTGGGCCATACTTGGGGGCGGGATCTTTATCTTTCTGTTCTATTTCATAGGCGGATTGCTGATCTGCCTGACCATTATCGGTATACCCTTCGGTCTTCAGCTTATCAAACTCGGCCTCTTTGCCCTGGCCCCTTTTGGCAAAAGTTTTCAGTATGAAAAAACGGGCGATGGTTGTCTTAATCTTTTCTTTAATGTACTGTGGATCATTCTGGGCGGTATAGAAATCACCATCCTCCATCTTATTTTCGGATTGATCCTGGCCCTCACGATTATCGGTATCCCCTTTGCCAAACAGCATGTCAAACTCGCCGCCTTCGCCCTGGCGCCTTTCGGCAGCATTTCCTATTCTGACCCTTATTGACCTGCTACACAAAAGCAGGTATTTTAAAAATATGTTAATGTAATCCCCCAATTGGGGTAATATTTTAAAAATAATCTAATTTTAAGCAGCAAAATTGTGTTCATTTCAAACACCGGGTTATTATGGAACCGGACACAACCGGAAGAGCAGTGATGTGCTCCTCATTCCGGTATATTTCACGGAAATATCCGCCTTCCGGATGCGGTTGAAGGTTTAATTTTTTAACCCAGTATCCGGGATCCTGATTCATATGATCAACTGTGAAGGTATTCTTCCAGCCCGTCACGTATCCGGGTAAAGGTTTCCCTGAGCGTTTCCTGATCTTCTTCAAGTAAGGTAACCCTGAATCCGAGCAGATCGGACCAGAATGAGGATATGGGAACCACACATACACCCTTGGCGCCCAGCAGATAATACACAAACCGCTGATCGAACTGTACGAGTTCTTCATTTACCCAGGATTCTACCAGGAATCGTATCCCTGGATTTTCGATCTCTATGGTTTGTCTGAAATTCAGTACCCCCTCCTCGAAAATTATCGTATTATAAAAAGCCCCATAGGTCGGATTGAATTTGATTCCTTTTACAGGTGACAGTAATTCCGTGATCAGCTTACTTCTGTTACCGATCTTTTTGTTTTGTGCCTCTATATACTCGGGGTACCTGTTATCACTCATGATCAGGGGAATGGCCAGTTGAGGAAGTTTGGTAGAACTCACCTCGATCATTTTGGCATTTTCAAGCGTCGTACAAAGCCTGTCAAACTCAGGTTTCGATTTACGGTTATAGAATTCCATCCATCCGCACCGTGCTCCGGGCCAGGGCAGTTCTTTGGATATCCCTTTTAGCGAGATGCCGGGTACTTCATTGATATATTCGGCCAGGGCATGAGAACGGGCCCCGTTATAGGTTACATTAAGATAGATCTCGTCACATATCAGGATCAGGTTGAACTCTCTTGCAATTTCAACAAACCGGTCCAGGATATATTTGGGGTAAACCATCCCGGTAGGATTATCCGGATTAATGATCAATATGCCTACGACATTCGGATTGTATTTAACCTTCATGTAAAGGTCGTCCATATCCGGATACCAGTTATCGTCAGGATTCAGTTTATAAGTGATCGGATGGGTATTGGCATGAGCCGCTTCAGCAGAAGAATGGGTGGAGTATGCAGGGGAAGGGCCTATAATCCGGGAGGTGGGGATGAGGTACTGATATAATTTAGCGATCCCGTCTCCCAATCCATTGAAGAAGAGTATATCTTCAGCAGATATCTGGGCACCGTTCCGCTGGTTATTCAGGTCGGAGAGGAATTCACGTGTTTCGTGCACTCCTTTGGAATGACAATAGCCATAGGTATCGTTCTGGCCGGCCAGGTCAACGACAATATTTTTAATCCAGTCCGGTATTTTTGCATTTTTCTGAACAGGGTCGCCAATATTCTCCCAGTATATCCGCTGTCCAAATTTTTCCACTTCTTTGGCCTTTTTTACAATCCCGCGGATCTCATAGGTCAACTCGTTTGCACCTTCCCTCAACAATTGCTGCCTCATAGTAAATTTTTAATAAATAATCTTGCAAAACTATATAAGCTTTTTAAAAAATTAAAGCTTTCAGTATAAATCTGTATCCAGGAAAAATTATGGGATTTTTTATTTTAGTCAATGTATCTATCACAAGGAGGTTTAGCGGTGGCGTAAACAACAAATTAAAGTGACATAAAAAACCGGGGAGGAATATTCCACGGTGATCTCAAATCGATTATTTTAGCTGATCAATAAATATTAAATCCTGTTAATATGAATTTTGAAACAGACCAGATGAACCGGCTCATTCACCACCGGCGTTCAATATACCCCCAGATGTATACCGGCGAAAAAGTGGATGACGAAATTGTGAAACAACTGTTGATCAATGCCAATATGGCCCCGACCCATAAGCTCACACAGCCCTGGCGGTTTATGGTTTTCACAGGAGATGGCCTGAAGAAACTGGGTGATTTTCAATCCGGATTATACAGAAAAAAAAGCATGGAAGCCGGTGATTTTAAAGAAGATCAATTTGAATCCCTGCGAAATAAACCGTTAATGGCTTCTCATGTTATTGCTATCGGGATGAAACGGGATCCGAAAAAACGATTACCCGAAATCGAGGAAATCGAAGCGGTGGCCTGTGCAGTTCAAAACATGTATCTTACCGCCGCAGCGTATGGGATTGGATGTTACTGGGGCTCCGGGGGTATTACTTATATGGAAGAAGCAAAAGATTTTTTCGGCCTGGGCCCCGATGATAAGTTACTCGGATTTTTCTATACCGGCATACCGAAAAAATGGCCCCGAAGCAAAAGAAAACCCATAGAAGATAAGGTGTCCTGGATCCGCTGATACCAGATCCGGGAAAAAATCCTGCTGTATATCCGGTCATTCATTGTTCGGTTTTGAACAGGAAATGGCCGCAACTCACAGGCCCTTATCCATTAACCTTCTGATCCACAAAAGCTTATTTTTTTTGGCACACCAATTGAGTTTTTCTGTTTGCATTAAACTCTCTTCATAACGTTAAGGTTAATTTCGATTTGGGAGTGTATCTGAAGTTTTGTTTGTTTGAATCAAAAAACGCAGGATACATTCCCATTTTTTTTTGGTCGGATTTTTGATTGCAATATTCTTCAAATACCTTAACACTATGAAAAAAATTGTACGGTTAACTTATCTGGCCTTTCTGATGATGCTCATGCTGGGCTCTTGTGAAGGTATACTGGATGACGATATTGTGGAAGAGGGGAGTTATATGTTCTGGTCGAATTTCGACGGACCTCCCATTGATATTTTCATAGAAGGCTCGAGGGCTGGTACAATCTCGACTTTTTATAATGAAACGCCCTCATGTGGAGCCACAGGATGTGTGACCGTGGACCTGGAACCGGGAACCTATGAGTTTCTTGCAGTCGAACAGGCCGGAGCGGGAATCGGTCCGCGTGAATGGGAAGGCACCTTTACCATAAGACCCAATGCATGCGGTAAGCTCGGTCTTTCTCCCTGAAGAATAATCAAGGGGAGTTAAATTTAAACCGTGGTACTTGATTTGTTCAGCCCCTCAACCTTTTTGAGTTTGGCCACCCTGAAAGCTTTTCTTTCCTTGTATCCGCAGTAATCACATTTATAGAATTTCATCAATTCACCTTCTTCCGTTTCGGTGGGTGATTCAAGGATCTCTTCTTTTACTACTTTAAGTGTCTGGTAACTGCATTCGGGACATTGAAGTGCCACAAGATGACCCGCGTATTTTTCTATTTTGGTATAACCGGTTTCCTCATCGATCCAGACATCGTAATCGACCGAAAACACGTTTTCTTCGGCTTGCATTCCTTCATCCAGATATACATCCTCCTCTTCCTCACTCAGTAACTTCATGGGTTTTCCGGTCTTTGGCGATTTCCTGGGGGTATAGCGAAGCTTTCTCAATCTCTTCTCAATGTAAAAAGGATAGAAGAACTTCAAAAGATTTGAAATGATCACACCGATGATGAGACCGAGCATGACCGTCACAAATACCCGCACCATCAACCAGATGATCTCCCCTTCCGCGTAAAGGGTATTCATATAAAATCCAATTCCCACAATGAGGAATATGGCGCTTATCCACAAGGATTTTATTTCGTATCGGTTAATATAATCGTATCTTTTTTTATAATCTTTGGTCAGACCCAGGTGGATAAAATGGTATAAGATGATCAATATTCCTATCGAAACAAGAATATAAGCTACATATTTGCCAAACACATTCCATTTTTCAAGTTCTAAATATGCATCCATTATGCGGGTAGTTTAAGTTTTGGGCCCTTATTCGGGGTCAATTTTAATAAAAATTCCTCCCAACGAAAAACAAAGATAAAAAAATAGTTTTTATTCAAAATTATTACCTTAAAATTTAAGTTATACTTAGCGTGGTTTTTCTGATATTTACGTCGGGAAAAGTGATTTTTCAATTTTCCCTGTTATTTATTTGACCGGTTCATATTGATTGAATACGCTGGACAATATGGATTCCAAACACTTAATTTGTTCTTTTCTCAAAATAATTTCATTACTGATGTAATTTTTTGTATTACATTTATAAAATTTTATAAAAAAATAACGCATATCTTTGTCTAACCTTTTAACTAAATCAAAAATTATGAGAGCTAGATCATTACTTTATTTTGGGTTAACCTTGGTAATCGGGTCTTACCTGTTATTCCTTGCTTCCTGTACGGAAGATGAAGAACCCGTGCCCGAACCTGCCACCATCCTGCTTAACGGAGATACGTTCCCCTTCGAGGGCGAACCCGGCGATACGGCCTTTACGAATGTTTCTGTAAATGCCCCGGCCGGCCTGGTATCCCTCACTGTAAACAAAACCGTTGGAACGGGAGATCCCTCCCAGGAGGATCAGGTATTCCCCAACCAGGGAGAAAACCAGTTGTTCTATGAGTTTGAATACGTGTTGAAATCTGAAGAAGTGGGTGAGACGGTGGTTTTCGATTTCGTAGTCACAGATCAGCAAAATGCCGTAGCGGCCACCGAGTCGATCGAGATCACCACGGTGTCGCCGACAGCAAGAAGCTATACCACGGTATTGCTTTATGCACCTCTTGGCGATAAAACGGCCAATTCATTCTTCAGCACCAATACGGGCGCTACCTATTCACCAGACAGCGTCCTTAACACCGCAGAACCATTAAGCGCTGATATCGATTTTGGTTATTATTACGGCAATACCGATGAGGCCAGTCTGGCTTCTCCGCTGGGGTATTCCACCCTGTCCAATACAGCGCTGGCCGACCAGGTGGCCGGGTGGAACACACTGAACTCTATTCAGTTCGTAATTACCACGCTTACTGAAAGTCAGTTCAACGAGTTGTCAAACTTTGCCGATATCGATGAGGTGTTTGACGGAGGCACCCCGGAAGACGGGGAAATCATCACCGGCTTGCAGATGGGCGATGTATTTGCTTTTGCCACGGACCCGGACAAGGATGGAGGCAGCAAGCGGGGCGTTATCCTGGTGAGTAATATCGTGGGCACCTTCAATGAGAACGATTATATTGAACTGGAGATCCTGGTTCAGGAGCCGGCAGAATAATATGCCGTAACCACTATTTGAAAATAACAACTCATCGTATGACTGGCAGTCATGCGATGAGTACTGTTTAGTTATACGATCAGTTTTATAATTGCCGGATCCTTTTGAGGTCCGGCAGTTTTTTTTACCGGCAAAAGGCAATAAACTTTTCTACAAACTGAAGGGTCTCTTCCGGTTTTTCAAACATGCCCATATGGGCAGTGTCCCTTAAGCGCAGCACGTGCGAATTGCCCGGCATAACGGCCTGTTCAAGGCTTTTCTTCAACGGCAATGACTTATCCTTTTCCCCGATGATAAACATCACCGGTTTCCGGTATTTTTTGATAAACTGCACGCTGCTTTCACGATCCCGCATGGCCCTTGCATATTCCATTACAGTTTCCGGAGAGGTTTTTTCCGCCAGTTCCTTAAGTTCCTCTATCGTCTCATCGACATACCTGAGATTCTTTTCATAAAAAAGGGAGGGAATAAATGTTTTTATAAATGGCTTCACACCATTCGATTTAATGGATTCGATCAGTTTGGTTCGTGATTCCTTTTTATCCCGGTTGTCTTCGAATACACTCGAATGGAACAGTCCGATTCCTTTAACGATGTATGAGAATTGTTTTACAAAGGCCAATGTGACATAGCCTCCCAGGGAATGACCGATCATCACATAATTGGAAAGCCGCCTTTCGTCCAGTACCTGCTTAACCTCAGCAGCTACGTCTTTCAGGCTGAAGGCATAGTTCAGCCGCGGACTTTTACCGAATCCGGGCAAATCGACTGAAATGACCCTGTTCCTCCGGGATAATTTTTTATGGAATTCATTCCATACCTCACTGGTTTCACAGTACCCGTGAATAAATACGACGGGCTGACCTTTCCCGGACTCAGATAAAAAAATAGATGACATAAATAATTAATTTAATTTAAAAAACAGTCTCAAAAAGACTGATCACGGTTTCCGATATGCTAACCGGGTCGTAACCGCACTCTTCATGCAATTTTTCAGGATCACCATGTTCGATAATTTTATCCGGAATGCCGAGTCGCTTTACGGAGGCATTATAGTCGTGATCAGCCATGAATTCCAGAACAGCGCTTCCGAATCCGCCGGTCAACGTACCGTCTTCAATAGTAACAATTTTCCTGTAATTTAAAAAAATCTTATGTAACAAACCCTCATCCAGGGGTTTGATGAATCTCATGTCATAAAGTGAAGGCCTTATCTGGCTGTCTTTCAGCAATTCGATGGCCTTAAGAGCATAATTGCCCATATGACCAATGGATAAAATGGCCACTTCTTCTCCTTCGACGATTTGTCTGCCCGTTCCAATGGGTATTTCAGTCATAGGCGTTTCCCAGTCGGGCATTACACCTTGGCCCCTTGGATAACGGATACTCATCGGGCCTTTCAGGGAAGGAAGCTGGGCGGTGTACATCATATTTCTCAGTTCCGATTCATTCATCGGTGCGGCTACTACCAGATTGGGTATGGCCCGCATATAAGCTATGTCGTAGGCACCATGATGGGTGGGACCGTCAGCTCCCACCAGGCCGGCCCTGTCGAGGCAGAAAACCACTTTCAGATTCTGAATACAGACATCATGTATCACCTGATCATAGGCTCTTTGCATGAAGGTGCTGTATATGTTACAGAAGGGGACCAGGCCCTGTGTAGCGAGGCCTGCGGAAAAAGTTACCGCATGTTGTTCGGCAATACCCACATCAAAAGCCCTGTCGGGCATTTCCTTCATCATGATATTCATTGAAGAGCCACTGGGCATTGCCGGCGTCACACCCATGATCCTGTCATTTTTTCTTGCCAGTTCGACCAGGGTTTTCCCAAAGACCTCCTGATATTTGGGAGGCTGTGGGATATGATTCGTTTTTTTATGGATCACTCCGGTCAGCTTATCAAACTTACCCGGGGCATGCCATTTAGTCTGGTCTTTTTCAGCTTGTTGAAATCCTTTGCCTTTTACGGTTACACAATGCAGGATTTTGGGGCCCGGGATATCCTTAAGATCATTGAAAATATGCACCAGATGGTTGATATCATGTCCGTCTACCGGACCGAAATATCTCAGGTTCAACGATTCAAACAGGTTGCTGTGCTTAAGCAGCATGGTCTTTACGCTGTTTTCGACATTACTGACTATTTCCCTGGCATTTACCCCGAATTTGCTGACCTTGCCCAGTATATTCCACACCTCGTCCTTGAATTTATTATAGGTCCTTGAAGTGGTGATATCCGTGAGATAATCCTTGAGTGCTCCCACATTGGGATCGATGGACATGCAATTATCATTGAGCACAATAAGCAGGTTTGTATTGGAAACACCGGCATGGTTCATCGCCTCAAAGGCAAGACCGCCTGTCATGGCACCGTCGCCGATCACTGCTATATGGTGGCGGTCCTTATCTTTTTGATATTTGGAAGCTATGGCCATCCCGAGTGCAGCAGAAATAGAGGTGGAAGAATGACCCACGCCAAATGTATCGTATTCACTCTCGGTCCGTTTCGGGAAACCGGAAAGGCCTTTATAGGACCTGTTGGTGTAAAACAGATCTTTCCGGCCCGTAAGGATCTTATGACCATAAGCCTGATGACCTACATCCCATACCAAAAGATCTTTAGGGGTATTAAACACATAATGAAGGGCGATTGTCATCTCCACCACCCCGAGACTGGCCCCGAAATGACCGCCATATACAGAAACGTTATCTATGATGAACTGCCGAAGTTCCCGGGATAACTGCACAAGCTGAGCCTGATCCAGCTTTTTCAGACCATCGGGTGAATTAATATTCCTGAGAAGTTCTCCTTGTTCTATCAGCATTTTTCCGGTGTATGGTTGATATCAGATTATTAACCTGATAAATAATATATTGTTTTAACGAATATCATAAAATAATCAAAAATGTAAAAATACATTTTTTTTATTTGACCTATACAATTGATCTGAATAGTCCTATATTTGAAGTCAATATAACCAGAAAAACAGTAAATAACTATCTGAATGAGTTTTACCATCAAGTTGCCCTTATTTGAAGGCCCCTTTGATCTGCTTCTTTTTTTTATAGAACGTGATGAACTGGATATATATGATATACCCATCTCAAAGATCACCGATGATTTTCTGGATTACCTCAGGCAGCTTGAAGAAATGAACATAGAGGTAGCCAGTGAATTTATAGTGGTGGCGGCCACCCTGATGCGGATCAAAGCAAAAATGCTGTTGCCCCGCCCATCGTTGGATGAGGAAGGTAACGAGATCGACCCACGGGAGGAACTGGTAAAACATCTCCTTGAATATAAAAAGTATAAGTCGGTAGTAGGTGAGCTGATGGAGATGGAAGGAAATCAGATCGACAGGGAAAAACGGGGAAATGTCCTCAGGGAAGTCAGAAAATTATCTGAATTAAGTAATGTAGAATCAGAATTACAGGATCTCGATCTTTATAAACTCCTGCGGGCGTTCGAAAAAGCCATGGACCGTTTCATTATCGAATCCAACAAACCCTCGCATACGGTTGTCCAGTTTCCTTATACGATCGAAAACCAGAAGGATTATTTACTGGCAAAATTATCCAGTAAAAAACAGATCTCATTCGTGGACATAATAAAGGAAAAACCCGAGAAGATTGCCGTGATCTTCAACTTTCTGGCCATACTTGAAATCCTCCAATTGGGACTGGCCACCCTATCCGTTGGTGAAGGTTTTAATAATTTCTGGATACGTTCGAACACGGAAGAGGTTCTTCAACCGGAATGATCACTTCTTAACCACGGAAATTAATCGTAATAATATTCAAGCTCCGAAAAAAAGAAATTAGCTTCTTTTTGTGCATTTTCATCCGAATCGGATCCATGGACGGCATTGGCCTGCACCGATTTGGCATATAATTTCCTGATGGTACCCGTTTCTGCCTTGGCCGGGTCGGTGGCACCGATAAGATTCCGGTATTCTTTAACCGCATTCTTTTTGGAAACCACCATGGCTATTATTTTACCGGATGACATATAGTCGCATAAACTCTCGTAAAAGGGTTTGTCCTTATGCACTTCATAGAACATGCCGGCCTGTTCTCTTGAAAGACGGGTGAGTTTTAAGGCCAGGATCTTGAAATCGGCCGCCTCGATCATTTTCATTATTGCCCCCGCGTTTCCTTCCTTAACCGCATCAGGCTTGATCATGGTAAAAGTAATATCTTCTTGCATAGTATTAAGATTTGTGTGCAAAAATAGCCATTCTGTTAATAGATCATACCAAAAACCGCTGAAATTACCGGCAGCCTGCCGAAATATCCACTACCTGTGTTTGGCTTTGTTTTTAACGAATAAATGATCACATTTGCATCTGCCAATTTAACCATCTGGAACATCAAATAATCAATGTTGAATTTTAAGGACGTTAAAGCCTTACTTGATTCTCCCCAGAAGATAGTAATCATTCCTCATCACAATCCGGATGCCGATGCCCTGGGATCCTCCCTTGGTTTAAGAGAATACCTCTTAAAAAAAAATCATGAGGTTACCATAATCAGCCCTTCGGAATATCCGAAATTTTTAAACTGGATGAATGGTGAAAAGTCCGTTATTGTGATGAGCGAAGATAACAGGGAGCAATGTTTTTCACTTGTAAAAGCCGCTACCATTATCTTCTGTCTTGATTTCAACAGCCTTTCCCGGATCGATGTGCTGGGCGAGGAAGTGGGGAAAAGCAAGGCCAGGAAATTTCTTATCGACCATCACCTTGATCCCGAAGATTTCGCCGATTTTTCCTATTCCAGCATTGAAGCGGCGGCCACTGCCGAGTTGATCTACGAATTCATCGTTAAACTGGGAGACAGGGAATTGATCGATCCTCCCATGGCAGAAAGTCTTTATGCAGGGATCATGACAGATACCGGGCAGTTCAAACATAAGAATACCACCCAGAATGTACATTATGTTTCGGCCAATTTGATGGAACTGGGAGCCGACACCTCCAAAGTGGGCAGTTTGATCTATGATACCAACTCCTACACCAGGCTGAAATTTCTTGGTTTTGCGTTGAGCCAGCGATTTTCATTTCTTGAAGAATACAATACGGCCTATATTGCTATCAGCGCTGAGGATCTCAAACAGTTCGATTCCAAAACCGGTGACACCGAAGGGCTGGTGAATTATGCACTCAGCCTGGATAACGCCGTGTTGGGCGCATTGATCACCGAAAAGTCCGATGGGATCAATCTCTCTCTCCGTTCCAAAGGGAATTTTTCTGTGAATGATTTTGCCAGAAACCATTTTAGTGGTGGCGGCCATAAAAATGCTGCAGGCGGCACGAGTGACCTGTCATTCGAGGAAACCATAAAAAAATTTGAAAACATATTAAAGGAGTATAAGGATACGTTAAATAAAGAAGCACATGAGCTTAAAATTTAACGCACCGGTACTATCCAGTCTGCTGATTTTTATTTTCGGGTGTAGCCAGGATGATTTCAGAACCGCTGATTCCGGTCTTGAATATTATATTATCCGGAATATGAACGGAGAGGAATTCCGGAACAATCATGTAATCCTTTTCAATATGGACTATTACGATGAGAATGATTCCCTCCTTTATTCTTACCGTAACAGGGAAATGCCGGCGACAATCCGTTACATTGACAGTGTCTGGCAAAACGCAGGACAGCTTTACGAAGGTTTGAACAGGCTTACCATTGGAGACAGTGCGATACTGAAAGTGAATTGTGAAAATCTTTTCAGGGTTTCTTTCAATGGGAATGTCCCGCATCATCTGGATCCGCAAAGTAAAATCACCTTTTATGTCGGGGTAGTGGATCAGTTGAATAATTTGGAATTTAACCGCTGGCAGGCTTCTATTCGAAATAACAGGGAAGACAGGGAAGAAGAGGAAGCTGAAGAACAACTATGGGAGGATATTTCTATTATTGATTATTATATGGAAATGAACGACATAATTCCCCTGGAGCATCAATCAGGGCTGAGGTATGTGATTCGTGAGAAAGGCGGGGGAGCACAACCCGAACAAGGCGGTTTGGTTACCATCCATTACAGGGGCAGGTTACTGGATGGAACGCCGATCGGATCCTCTTATGAAGAGGGCCGGCCGATGAAATTCATCCTTGGAAACGGAGAGGTGATTGAAGGCTGGGAGAAAGGAATATCCCTAATGCGTGAAGGGGATAAGTTTACTTTTTATATTCCCTCCACACTGGCCTATGGAAAAGAAGGATCCGGAAGTATGATAATACCGAATAGTATTCTTATTTTTGATATAGAATTAATGGAAGTTGAAGAAAGGCAGGAATAATATGAACGCGTTGAGATTAATATTGATCCTGGTGGTTATGGGCATGGTCAGTTCCTGCGAGAGAACTGAATTCTACAATCCCTATACCCAGTTACAGGAAGACCTGGCCATACTGGATCAATATCTGGAAGAAAACAATATAGATGCAACCAAATCCTCCTCCGGGTTAAGATACGTAATCCATGATGAGGGTTTAGGTTCCAGCCCGGTACCGGGGAGCCTGGTAAAAGTGCATTATACCGGGACACTTCTTGATGGAACCCAATTTGACTCATCCTACGACCGGGGCGAGCCCCTTTCTTATATCCACGGTCAGGGAAGAGTGATCCGTGGATGGGATGAAGGACTTTCTTACATAGGCGAAAGAGGGAAAATTACCCTGTATGTGCCTTCTGTTCTGGCTTATGGAAGAAGAGGGAGCGGAGATATAATCGGTCCAAATGAAAACCTGATTTTTGAAATTGAACTGATCAGCGTTCAGTAATTTCATTTTTTATGATCGAATTATGTTTTGCCACAAACAACACCCATAAAATAACTGAAATCGCCCGGATGCTGGGGCAACAGTTCAGAATACTTTCTCTCGCAGATATCGGATGTGATGAGGACCTGCCTGAAAACCAGTCCTCCCTGGAAGGAAATTCGCTCGAAAAGGCCCAATACGTTTTTAACAGGTACCGCTGGAAATGTTTTGCTGATGATACTGGGCTGGAAGTGGAAGCCTTGAATGACAAGCCGGGAGTAAGGTCTGCACGGTATGCCGGACCTCAGAAAAATGCGGAAGACAATATCCGGTTGCTGTTAAATAATCTGGAAGGATCAGAGAACAGGACGGCCCAATTCAGAACCGTGATCACACTGTTCCTGGACAATCACCCCATTCAGTTTAAGGGCTTGGTACAAGGCCGGATCATCTCTGAAAAAAGGGGCGATAAAGGGTTTGGGTATGATCCGGTTTTTATACCGGATGGATACGATCAGACTTTTGCAGAGATGCCACTGGAAGATAAAAACAGGATCAGCCACCGGGGTATCGCCTTCAGAAAACTAGTCCGTTATCTTCAACAAAGAATCAATGATCAATGAAAAACCCTATATCATAGGAATAACGGGTGGCAGCGGCTCAGGAAAGACCCTCTTTGTACATAAGCTTGTAGCTGAATTCAAACCGGAAGAGGTATGCCTCGTTTCACAGGATAATTATTATAAAAACAGGGAAAACCAACCGAGGGACCCCAGGGGTTATCAGAACTTTGATCTGCCGGAATCCATGTTTCTGGACCGGTTCGAAAAGGACGTAAATACATTGATCAGCGGAAAGAGGGTATCGGTTAAGGAATACACCTATAATAATCCTGACCTGCCTGCCCGGAGCATCAGATTTGTTCCATCACCAATCCTGATCCTGGAAGGATTATTTGTTTTCCACCAGGAGAAAATCCGCGATCTGATTGATTTCAGCATCTTTGTTCATGCCATGGAGCATATCATGCTCACCAGAAGGATAATACGGGATGAGGAAGAAAGGGGATACGACCTTGATGATGTACTTTACCGGTATCAGAATCATGTAATGCCGGCTTACAGGAAATATATTCTGCCCTGCAAGGAAACCTGTGATGTAGTGATCAACAACAACTCGGGTTTCGACCGGTCCCTACAGATGATCCGGTCACATATAAGGAACATATTAAGGCAGGAGTGATCGTGCACCGGGCAAAATACCTCCGTTAAAACACATTGATATTTAAATATTTATCGTTATTTTTGCCAACCATTATAAGAAAATGAAAAAGGTATCGGCCATATCGGGATATTTGAGGACCATCGCGCTGATCATTATCGGCCTTACCCTTTCTGTATCCACTTTTGAATACAGCATACAGGACAGTATTGAAAAAAAGTATACCGAAAGGGAAAATGCCCCCGCCGAACAGGATCAGCAAACCGGTACGGAAAAACAACTGTTTCTTCCCGATTACCAGGCAACCCTTTCAAGTTTTCAGTTACACATCGATCAGATTCCCAGAATCCAGGTTTGGGTGGCGGAGATCAATTTCAAAAGAACCTGGTCATCCATTTTTTTCATACTGCCCGAATCCGAATTTTTCAAGACACTGTTCCGGCATATCATTTCCCCCAACGCACCATAGTCCGGCCAAAGCCAACTCTCACCAGTTCAACTTTTTATTCAAAACAACGATTAACTCATGCTGAAATTAAACACGTATTAAAATGAAAAATAAAGGATTTATAATCACCCTCACGGTAATTATTACCCTGCTTTGTCTGTATTATCTTTCATTTACTTTTGTTTCAAGAGGTATACAGCAGGATGCCATTGAATATGCTACGGATGAAAATGGCAGTCTCGATTATTACAAAAGGCAGGCTTATCTCGACTCGGTATGGAATGAACCGGTATACAATCTTTTCGGTATACAATACACCTATAAAGAGGTAAAAGAAACCGAGCTCAGCCTGGGACTGGATTTACAGGGCGGTATGCATGTCACGCTGGAAGTATCGCCGGTAGACATCATCAGGGGATTAAGCGGCAACAGTGAAAACGAAGATTTCCGGCAAGCCCTGGAGATGGCCCAGCAAAAACAGAAAAACAGTCAGGCTTCCTTTGTAAATCTGTTCTATGAGTCATTTCAGGAAGTAAATCCAAATGGCCGGCTCAGTACCATTTTTGCGAATGCTGCTAACAGGGGAAGGATCAGTCTGCAATCCAGCGACGATGAGATCTTAAGCATACTGCGAAGCGAGGTAAGCGACGCTATCGACCGTTCATTTGAAATAATCAGGACCCGGGTCGACCGATTTGGCACGTCACAGCCCAATATCCAGAAATTACCGGGTACCGGCCGCATCCAGGTAGAGTTGCCCGGTGTCGACAACAGGGAAAGGGTAAGAAAATTACTCCAGGGCGTGGCGAAGCTGGAGTTCTGGGAGGTATTTGAATTGCAGGATATTTCGAACACCCTCCAGGCCATCAACACCAAGATCGTCGAGGAAAGAAAATTGAATACCCCCGATCTGGGTGCAGAGGATGTTTCCGGCCAAACCGATACAGCCCGGGAGAGCACCGAAGATCTTGCCGATCTCTTACTGGATGAGGCAGAGGAGGACACAGACACATCGGCTGAAGACCTGGCTGCACAGATTGCCGGAGACACTACCGCTGCGGATTCCCTGGAGGATGCTTTTGCTTCCCCTTTATTCAGCCTTCGAAAGCCCCCTTATTACGGGCTTTTTTATGATGTGAAAGATACCTCCCGCATAAACAGGATACTTCAGCGGCCGGATATCAAGTCCCTTATCCCAAGCAATATGAAGTTTTTTTGGAAAAACAAGCCCATGGAGGGAGAAGGAGGGGCCGAAGTGCTCGAACTGTTTGCCGTGAAAGTGAGAAGGGGAGGACAGGCGCCGCTTACGGGTGAGGTGATCACCGATGCCAGATCGGATTTTGACCAGAATGGAAACCCCAGCGTATCCATGCAGATGAATGCCACGGGAGCCAAAGATTGGAGACGGCTGACGGCCGAAAACATCAACAGGAGGATTGCCATTGTCCTTGACGGTTATGTTTATTCGGCACCGAACGTGATCAGCGAAATTCCCAATGGGAGTTCACAGATCACCGGGAATTTCACCATTGAAGAATCCAAGGACCTGGCCAATATTCTGAAGGCAGGAAAACTGCCTGCGCCAACCCGTATCGTGGAGGAAGCCGTGATCGGACCCACACTGGGCAAGGAAGCCCAGAACCAGGGAATAATCTCCATTGTAGCCGGACTGGGCATTGTCGTGCTGTTTATGATCGCCTATTATTCGAAAGGCGGATTTATAGCCAACATCGCTTTGGTCTTCAATATATTCTTCATTCTTGGTATCCTTGCCCAGCTCAATGCTGCCCTTACCCTGCCCGGTATTGCCGGTATCGTACTTACTATCGGTATGTCCATCGATGCCAACGTACTTATTTTTGAGCGGATCAGGGAAGAACTCAGGAATGGATCGGGCATTCTGAATGCCATTTCACTGGGATACAGCAAGGCATACAGCTCTATTATCGATGCCAATGTGACTACCTTCCTCATTGGTGTGATCATGTATACGCTCGGACAGGGCCCTGTAAAAGGCTTCGCCACCACGCTTATGATCGGTATTGCTTCTTCCTTCTTTTCAGCCGTGTTCATTACCCGTGTGATCGCAACCTGGATGACGAAAAAAGGAGATAAAAGCAAGATCTCTTTCGATATGTTCTGGTCTAAAAACCTGCTGGCCAACCTGAAGATAGATTTCATGTCAAGAAGAAGAATGGCCTATATCTTTTCCGGTGTTTTCATTTCTGCCGGGATGATCCTGCTCATTCTCGAGGGTGGATTAAACCTGGGGGTGGATTTTACAGGTGGCCGCTCATATATCGTTGAATTCAACAATCCGGTTACTCCCACCCAGTTAAGAACCTCGCTGCAGACCGAATTCGAAAATGCAGGTACGGAAGTTAAAACCTACGGATCCAATAATGTAGTTAAGGTAACCACGAGTTATCTTATCGACGATGAATCCGTAAGGGCCGACTCTATCGTTGAAAATGCGTTGGTGATCGGCATTTCAGAGGAAACCGGGTTGAATTATATTAAGGATGCCACTCAACTGGATGATGACTCGTTTGCGATAACCGGGTCATCCAAGGTGGGAGCTACCATTGCCGATGACATCAAAAATGCTTCCATGGAATCAGTGATCTTTTCCCTGATCGTGATATTCATTTACATTGTGATCCGGTTCAGAAAATGGCAGTTTGGATTGGGAGCTGTGGCAGCCCTTTTCCATGATACCCTCTTTGTGCTGGCAGCCTATGCTTTCGTCCGGCTGTTCGGCAAAACCTTTGAAGTGGATCAGGTATTTATCGCGGCCATGCTTACCATCATTGGTTATTCCATTAACGATACGGTGGTGGTATTTGACCGCATCCGGGAAACCATGCAGTTGAAACCGGGCTCTCAGCTGTTCAAATCCTTTAACGAGGCCATTAACAATACCATAAGCCGGACCTTGATCACCTCCTTCACCACAATGGTCGTGGTGCTGATCCTGTTTATTTTCGGAGGAGAAGTGTTAAGGGGTTTTTCATTCGCCCTGCTTATCGGTATACTGGTGGGTACCTATTCATCGGTGTTTGTGGCCACACCGCTTGTCCTGGACCTTAACAGGAAAAGGAAAAAAGCGGTAGCCACGGCAAAGGCAAAGGCATAATTCGGGTATCAATAAAATGACGGGTTGTCGTAAAATGGTTGATCCGGGTAATAAACCGTCCGGGTTTTAACGAGAATATAACGTGCCAATATATTGAAAATGGTCCGGCACTGTTACTCTCGATTACACTGGAAGTTCATTTTACAACCATCCCGTCATTTTTTCATGCTTTTATGAAACCTTCAAAAACGTTGTACTTCATTGCCATTCTTCCTCCGGAAGATGTAAGGAATATCATATCCGGGTTAAAAGAATATATGAAGGAAAATTATAAAGCGGCACATGCGCTGAAATCGCCCCCCCACATCACATTGATACCCCCCTTCCGGTGGCCTGAAACAGATCAAGACATAATTATCCGGGAGATCGAAAGGTTCAGTGAAAAGGAGAAAGCATTTACGGTCACACTGAAAGATTATGGTGCTTTTCCTCCCAGAGTTCTTTATATCAACATTTCCAGGAATCGAATCCTCGAAGATCTCTATTCAAGATTTGTCCTGGCCACAGAAAAATGGTTGACCCTGACCGATAAGGTGATCAGGGCAGGACGATTCAGTCCGCACATAACCCTTGCAACGAGGGATCTCTCCAAAGATAATTTTCATAAAGCCTGGGAAGAATTCAGGGACAAATCATTTTCGGCAGATTTTGTGGTCGATAAGATCGTACTGCTCAAACATAATGGTAAAAACTGGGATATATTTCATGAAGCCCCTTTTACTGAAAATAAGAAATAACGTGTATTACATTAAAATTCATTCCATCATTTAAAAGAGGATAATTCACCCTGTTAGATTAACTTTGCCTGACCATCTGACTACACTTTTATGTCAACATTCATTTTATATCTGAAACTTGGATATCGCTATATCATGGATCTTTACAGTGTGGAGCAGATGCTTTTTGTTGTGGCACTCATGGCCATCTATCTTCTGCGGGACTGGAAAAGGGCCTTTGTATTGCTGTTATTTTATATGGCCGGGATAACACTTTCCCTTTCATTTTCCGGGTTCCGGATTATCAATCCAAATCTGGAGGTAATCCGGTATCTGATCCCCTTAACCATTTTTATTGCGGCTTTTTCCAATATTTTCAAAAAACAGGCCTCCGTAGCTTCGAGATCCCCTTCCCGGCATATCATGGCCACCGTTTTTGGCATAATCCATGGCTTTGGATTAGCCGGATACCTGAAGAATATTGCCGGGATCTACAGGGCCATTACTATCCCACTCCTGGGGTTCAATACAGGCGTTATGCTCGCCTTTGTTCTGATCATGTTCTTATATCTTATCATCTCCTGGATCTTCGTCAATAACCTGGGGGTGAGTCGACGGGACTGGTATATGGTGCTCTCTGCGGCGATTGCAGGTGTAGCGTTGACATTGATGTTTGAATCAAGATACTGGCTGGATTAAAGATTTGCTTACATGTCCTTCTTCAAAAGATTTTACTTGATCCTGGTGTTTTTTATGCTGGGATACAATTTTTCCTCCGGACAGAAAAATCAAAACGATTCAATTGATGGAATGCCTTCATCAAAAATAAAATTTGCCGCTTATCCGGCTGTAGGTTATGCACCGGAAACCTCTCTGTCTTTCGGTGGCGTGGGCATATTGATTTTCCGGTTACCGGAAAAGGATCCGGAAGCTCCTTTTCACAGGCCATCTTCCATCTCACCCTATTTCCTTTATACCCTCAGAAACCAGATCCTTTCCGCCATTAAATCGGAATTATATATCACCCCGGTTATCAACCTCAACCATACGATGCGGTTTTTTAATTATCCGGATTATTATTATGGCATAGGCCGTGATTCGGATGCCGACCGTGAGCTTTATACCGATAAGTTTTTTCGTTTCAGCGGAGACATTTCATGGTCCGCTACATCCCGGATCTTCCTGGGATTGAGGTACGACTGGCAGATCAATCAACTTTCGGGTTTTGAACAGAACAGTACACTCCTTCGAAACGGTATTATTGGAACTGAAGGCGGTCATATTCTCGGATTCGGCCCTTTGTTCAGACTGGATTCAAGGAATGATATTTATTATCCGCAGAAGGGCATATACCTGGAGTTCAAAAACCTGTTGTTCCCGGGTACTTTCGGCAATGATTTTGTTTTCAATAACCTGTCGCTGGACTTCAGGACGTATAACACAGTTGTATCAGAAAAAAACATACTGGCTTTTCAATTTTATTATAATCAGGTATCGGGAGAACGAGTCCCCTTTTACCGGCTCCCCAGGCTGGGAGGCGATGTACGGCTTAGGGGTATTGAACACGAAAACCGCTATCGCGACAAACATGCGTATTATATGCAGGTGGAAGGGAGAAGGGAATTATTCTGGAAGCTGGGAGGTGTTGTGTTCGGAGGGATCGGCAATGTAGCCCCGAGCTTTTCGGAGTCCGGTCTTCGTGAAATGAAATTCGTTTATGGCATTGGAGGAAGGTTCCGCCCGCTCAGGGACGAAAAGCTCAACCTCCGGCTCGATATAGGCAAAGGCCCCGGTGATCAGTATGCCATCTACCTTTCCATAAAGGAAGCATTCTGAGTGAAACAGTATTTCTCCGGCTGATGGCCGCTTTCCCGGCTTAAAAAATGTATCTTTGAGATGAATTTTTCCTACACAAAAAATTTTTGAAATTATGAGAAAAAAAATAGTAGCCGGAAACTGGAAAATGAATAAAACCCTTGATGAAGGGGTAGCCCTGACCTCCGAGATCGTGAATATGGTCAGGGATGAAGTGTCGAATGATGTGACCGTTATATTGAATCCGCCGTTTATCCATCTTAACCGGGTTTATGAGCTGGTTAAGTCGGCCGATAAGGTATTCCTCGGGGCCCAGAACTGTAATGAAAATGAATCGGGAGCCTATACCGGTGAGATCTCGGTCGGCATGTTGAAATCAACCGGATGCGACTTTGTGATCATAGGCCATAGTGAACGAAGGGAATATTTCAACGAAACGGATGAATTACTGGCAAAAAAAGTGGATATTACCCTCAGTGAAGGCCTGACACCCATATTCTGTTGCGGCGAGTCGCTGGATATTAGAAAAAACGGCACCTACCGGCAATTTGTCACCGATCAGATCAGCCAGAGTCTCTTTCACCTGACCGGGGAACAATTCAGGAATATAGTAATTGCCTATGAACCGATCTGGGCTATTGGCACAGGTGAAACCGCCACGACCGATCAGGCGCAGGAAATGCATGCAGCCATCAGAAAGCACATTGCTCAGAAATATGGTAAGGAATTTGCTGAGAATATTTCTATATTATACGGTGGAAGCTGCAAGCCAAGCAATGCGAAGGAATTATTTGCGGGAGAAGATGTGGATGGCGGACTGATTGGCGGTGCTTCTTTGAAATCGAGAGATTTTATAGATATTATCAAGTCATTTTAAACAGGATAAAAAGGGATTGTGTGAAAAATGAACGGGATTTGACTTTCAGTGAATCAGATCCATGTTCTGTAGAATACGGATTTTACCGGAGATTTATCCGAAAACCAAACCGGGCCTGGAAAGTATATCAAAAACAGTCCAATGGTTTTTAACAGGTGATCAACAAGATTGGAAATAACCTGACAAGCCTCCGGAATAATTAAATTCATGTTTTTTATACAATCCTTTGATCAATAAAATGAAAATCATTTGGGGTATCCTATTATTCTGCATCCTGGATCCCACCACAAGGCAGGTGGCGACGGAAGCAATACAGGTGGACTACTGTGACCTCCGGGGTTCCGTATATATTGCAGAATATCCCAGTCAGGCTGATTTTCTTATTTACGAAGAAAGCTCAGAGGCTTTTGCCGGTCTGCTTGTATTCGAAACGGACAACTCTCTTTTCGCCGACCGGCCGGGCATATGGTATTTTACCGATAAACAAGCTTTTGCCGACTTTTCGGTTTACTTTGTCGAATCAAAAGGCCAGGCTGATTTCAGTATTTATTTTACCTCTTTTGAGTCATTTGCCGGTTGTAATAATTAATGCCATCACATTACAAGATATTCAGCATATCGTGCCGCTCCGGCAATAAAGATCTTCTGATCGCCGAGCTGGCCGGTTCAGGGATAGATTCATTTGTAGAAACTGAAGATGGTTTTCAGATATATCTGAACGAAGAATCCCCCGAAGTTCAAGCAATAACAAACATCCTGAAATCGAAAAAAGAACGAGGTATCCTGGATTACACGACGGCATCAATTGAAGAAAAAAACTGGAATGCAGTTTGGGAAAACAGTTACGATCCGGTTATAATAAAAGATCGATTCCTGATCCGGTCTGCTTTCCATCAGCCGGTGGCCGGTTATCCCATCGAAATCATCATAAACCCTAAAATGTCCTTTGGCACGGGCCATCATGATACGACCGTCCTGATGATCGAAATGCTGCTCGAAGCAGATCTTGAAAAAAAGGATGTACTAGACGCCGGTTGTGGTACGGGTATATTATCCATCGCTGCAGAAAAATCAGGTGCACGATCGGTGACCGGCTACGATATCGATCCCAACGCAGTCCGGAATGCCCTGGAAAACATCGATTTAAATGGTTGTAACCGAATACAGGTCCTTGAAGGAGACGCCAGTATAATCCCGTCTTCATCAGCCTTTCATTTTATCCTGGCCAATATCACCAGAAATATCATCCTGGAAGATATATCTCTTTTCAGTCAATGGCTTTTATTGGATGGATCATTGATATTGAGCGGATTTTATAAAGAGGATACCCGGCTTATCGGGAAAGCGGCCGATAAACATGACTTGTCCCTACAAAAAACCCACACAAGGAATAACTGGGCAGTTATGGTATTTCAGAAAAAATCTCCGTAATTTTCACTGAAATAGTAAAAGATACCTGTTCCAATTCGTTATAAATGTAACGCATATCAGCCGGAAAGCGTAAGAATGATTTAATGGATTATTGGATTTGAGATTCCTGAGATATATAACTTTACTTTTCCTGTTCCTGACCATCAGGCCTGCCTCCAATGCGCAGTTGCCGGATAGCATCCCGGCGCGTGATGATGTGGCAGGTGAAATACTGGTCAAGGTATACCGGACCAAGATACCTTCTGCCATTGAGCTGGCACTGGATTTCCAGATCCTCTGGGATGGAGGGGGGCTTACGGCCAGTCAGCAATCCCAAATCGATACAATATACAGCACGTTGGAGTCAAGGCAGCTATCCACGGTTCCTTACTTGTTGTATATATTGAAGACGGTGACCAACGCCGGAGGTAATGAGCTGGTCCAAATATCGGCACTGGAACAGATCCTTGATGTAAGTCTTAAGGTGTTACAGAACCATAACCGCGGAGAGATCAGGGATTTTTTCAGGAACATCAACTCCTTCCTTACACATAAAGCCATCCATTATTCCAATGGCTATAAACTCCTGGCCGGCAATATCGATTTCACTTTTGAATATGTTGAAGGCGATGACTTTATGGCTGAGGAAATACCTGAAGAGCCTGTAGCTGTAGATAATCAGCCTGGTGAGCTTCAACCGGAAGATGCGGAAACTTCAGGCGATTGGTCGGACGATTGGGACAGTTCCGGTGATAACTGGGCAAGTGATGATAACCGGGAGGAGGATCCTGATCCCTGGGCGGAAGGCAGTGATCCCTGGGCTGAAAATACGGATGACTGGGGTAATTCTTCCGGTAACCGGGATGATGAAGGCAATGCCGGCACAGGTCCTGAAAACGATCCCTGGGGTGAAATCCCGATGAATAACCTGTCTGCCGAAAATTCGCCTGAAGATGACCAGGCTATGATCGATGCCATCATTGATGAACCTCTGCCTCCGGAAGAAGGGCCATTGATCCGGTTTAATACCATTGACCTTACCTTTCAAACCCATTATGACTCGGTGACACTCAGGACTACCTCCGGTGCTTTCCTGCTGATCAACGAACAATTTATCGGTGAAGGCGGAATATTCGACTGGGCAACCCTGGGAATTGATCCCGGGAAAGTCTACTGTGAACTGGGTAAATTCGCATTGAATACCAATAATTCTGAAATATATGCTGTCCGGTCGATGCTCACCTATAATGAAAAAATAGACAAACCGGTTGAAGGATCTTTTTTCTACCGGAGCATTCCAAGAAGAGACGGCGAAAAATCCACTTACCCACGATTCACCTCATACGATCATTCCATCAGGGTCTATTACCCTGTCGATAAGGATCTGATATTCAAAGGGGGATTTTCTCTTGTTGGAGAAAAGATCATCAGTAAATCCTTATTGCGAAAAATATCGGAATTATCCGTCCGGCACGAATCCGGTTATTATTTCCGGGCTTATTCGCCACAGTTTACACTGGGTGATTCCATCATTACTTCCGAAAAGGCTGAAATCACCATATATCATAACCGGGATTCGATCTATCATCCTGCGGTCCGCCTTGACTATAATCCCAATAACAGGGAACTCATGATACGCCGGGACAACGGAACTTACCGTATTACACCCTATACTGCTTCTTATTTCAATATGGATATATATTCGGATAGGATACGCTGGGACCTCGACGAGGACAGCATTGATATATCCATCTCGAGTGCCCAAAACATAGTTTCTTCTTATTTCGAATCGGCCGACTATTTCAATAAAAAAGATATGAAAAGCCTTGCGGGCATGTACAGTTTCAATCCTTTGATCATGACGGTATACTATGCCCGGAAGATCAAAAGTAAACATTTTAATGTGTATGATATGGCCAGCAGAATGGGCCAGAACGATACCGAGGTCAAATCGGCCATGATCGCCTTGATGCAGAATAAATTCATCGATTACAATCAGAATACCGGGGATATTATGGTCAGGGACAAGGCTTTTCATTATGTGGATGCCAATCGTTTCAGAAAAGATTATGATGACCTGAAAATAAAGTCTTTATCTCCTTTAAAGCCCAACGCGACCATCGATATTGCCGATGAAGAAATGACGATAAGAGGGATCAGCCGGTTTTACATCAGTGAAATACTGGATGTGTACATAATGCCCGGGGATAATGAAATTACGGTAAAAAGAGACCGGGATCTCAAATTCAACGGACAACTTTTTGCAGGTAATTTTGAATTCATAGGAAGGGAATTTCTGTTTAATTATGACAGTTTTTTTGTCGATCTCAACACGATTGATTCTATCCGTTTTTACATCGATGATCTTGAAACAGGAGGAAAGCGCCGGGTAGATAACAAACTGGTTTCGGCCACCGACTCATCAGCCCGGGAAACCATGGACGGACTGGCCAAAGAATTTGATGGCAGCACCGGTCGTTTGTTTATCAACCGGCCCGATAATAAATCAGGGCAGAAAATATATCCCGAATATCCGAGGTTTGACGCTGAACAGGGTGCAATTGTATATTTTGATAACCATGAAGTACTTGACGGTGCTTATGATAAATCCATCTATTTTGTGATCCCTCCTTTCCAGATAGACAGTTTAAGCGGAAGTGACCCGGCGGCTATCGGCTTTGACGGTGTATTTGTGGCTGAAGGAATATTACCTCAATTTGAGGAAACACTCCATATCATGGAGGATAACTCTCTCGGGTTTGAACACACCATTGCACCCGAAGGATACCAGTTATACGATGGAGAGGGCAGAATATATGATAATTTAAAACTGGATCAGAATGGGCTGACCACCACGGGCTCAGTTAATTATCTCACTTCCACACTCAAATCAGAACAATTTACTTTCTTTATGGATTCTCTCACGGGAGAAGGAACCTCCTTTACCATGCGTAAAGGTGAATATGAAAGAGGAAGTTTTCCGGATGCCTGGGTTGAAAACTTCAGGCTTAAATGGCTTCCTGCCAAGGACAGCATGTATATCCGTAACCTGGAAGATCCGTTTTCACTTTACGACAATACGGCCACCCTGGATGGCATGTATGTGGTGAACCGGCAGGGAGGATTTGGTAACGGTACCCTGCTGACCAGGGGTGCAGTGGCCCAATCAAACCAGTTCTCTTTTAATGAGACCCGCTTCGGTGCGCGTCATGCCCGGTTCGAGATCAAATCCAATAATCCTGAAAAACCCGCGCTTTCGGGTGAGGACATCCGGCTTAACTTCAACCTGTCGCAGAATTATGCTGATATCGGTCCAGAGATTGAGGGTATGGCAGCCATCAACTTCCCGTTTGCCCAGTTCAAAACATCCATATCCAATGCCCGGTGGAACCTTGATGACCGTACCGTCGTGATGACCAAACCCGATGGTGTGGATATTTCAAATACGTATTTCTATGCCACACGGGAAGAACTGGATTCACTGGCTTTCAATGCCTCAGAGGCCGTATATGATATTGATAAGCTGGAATTGCTCATTTCCGGGATCCCTTATATCAAAGTGGCAGATGCCAAGATCACACCGGAAAACAACGAAGTGCTGGTGCTGGAAAATGCACGGATCGGCACCCTGTACAATACGACTATTGTGATCGACACGGTTAATGAATACCATAAACTTTATGACGGGACTATCGATATCCTTTCCAGGAATGAATTTGAAGGCAATGCCACCTATCAGTTTGTAAATGCAGTGAATGATACCTTTGCCATCAAAATTGATGAGTTCCTGCTTGTGGCCGATGATGAAAAAGGCGGAGATAAAAAAATGCATACCAAGGCTATGGGATACGTCTTTGAACAAGACGGAGTAGTGATTTCCCCGGGCATGATATATAAAGGTGAAGCCATCATGTACGCCCCTGACCCTGCCTTCGAATTGAATGGATTTGTAAAACTGGAATATAACCCGGATCCTGAAAATGATATCTGGATCAGATACCAGAGCAGTGAAACGGAAACCCAGCAGGTAGTGATTGACTTCAATAAAGCCAGAACCGAAGATGAGGAACCTTTGATCGCAGGCATTCATTATGACAACGCCGACAGGCTTTATGCTACTTATGTAGGCGATAAAAAATCAGTAATGGATCAGGATTTTTTCACTGCCGGAGGCATGTTGTCCTATGAGGCAGATTCCGGCATATATCTGATCGAAGATACCTTGAAAATTACGGGACAATCCTATTCAGGTAAAATTTATAATCTTAAAGTGAATTCCGGGGATCTTGAATTCGAAGGCCCGGTGGATTTCAATCTGATATCCGATGACTTTGAAATAGAAGCAGCCGGGATCGGATCAGGGAACATTAAAGGCAATGAATACAGGATGAACTCCTTTATCACCATGGATTTTGATCTGCCCTCGCAGGCCATCAATTCCATGGGCCTGCATATGCTGGAGACGGTCGATTTTCTCGGCCTTCCTGTTGCCTACGGGAATGATCCAAAAACTCTGTATAAATTATCGGAGATCATTGGTGAGAGAGCTACACTTGATTTCGAAGAACAATCTCTTCAGGAATATGTGCCGCTGGTTTCCATTTCCCAGAGGCTTCTGAAGACCCTCATACTCTCCGATATTGATCTGGTATGGTCGAAGGAACATAAAGCCTGGTACAGTACAGGTGAAATTGGCATTTCCAATGTGATGCGGGATGATATAAACGCCATGGCTCAGGGTTTTGTTGAAATAAAAAAGAATGAAACCGGTGATATTATCAATGTATTCCTCCAACTTTCCCCCAATTGCTGGTATTTCTTCAATTTTGAAGAAAACCGCATCATTACCTCCTCAAGCAACGAGGAGTATCTCGAAATAATTGCCGACAAGACTGATGCGCTCAAGGCGAATTTTGGCGAATATTTTTACCTGGATGGAGAATTCAGTGATGCCATGCGTTTTGTGGACCGGTTCAGGGCAGAATACCTGGGCATAACCGAACCCTATGAAATCGATTATGCTCCGGCGCAGAAGACCATCCCGATCCTTCCCCAGGAAGAACCCGCGGATGATGGATTCGCCATCCCGGAAGAAATAGAAGAAGAGGAAGAAACGGATGATGGATTTTAAATCACTCCATTTCCAATATCCGGGGGATTGGATATACCCTGACAGCCTTTTGCCAGATCGTATGTCAAATAATCAAAACACCAACAATAATTAAAAAAAAGTATTGATGACAGTTATGAAATCAGCATGGATTTTTATCGGACTCCCCATATGGCAGATCATGTCTTATTTGTTCAGCCTGGTATTATTTCTTGCCATTCATGCCGATGCACTTACCCACAGCCTGAACGATTCAATACGGATTAGGGAAGATCCTATTCAGGCAGAGGATCATATTCTTAGATCTGAGATTAATTCGGCCATCATCCTGCTGAACAAGGTAGCCGGTGAAGCCCGCACCGGTAATAGGGGACCGGCTTATATCAGCGCCAGAGCAAAGCCTGACCAGCTTCGTGATCTAAAGAACGACATGAAGGACAGGGAGCTGGAGCGTGCCGCATTGCGCCGGAAGTTATCTATCATGACCATTGGATTGTTATCCATCATACTCATCCTGATCATTATAGGTTATGTACAGAAACGTAAGGACAACAAGCTTCTTTCCCGTCAGAAAGAATCCATTTTAGAGATCAACAGGGAACTGGAGGAAAAAAATGCTGAAATAGCTTTTCAGCGCGATGAAATCCAAAAATCATTCGAAGAACTTGAAAAAACCCTGGATAAACTCAGGAAGGCCCAGCGTAAACTGATCGAATCGGAAAAGATGGCTTCACTTGGTCAATTAACGGCGGGCATAGCACATGAAATCAACAATCCCATCAATTTTGTCAGTGCAAATATTTCACCATTAAAGACAGGGATCGCCGAACTAAGGCAGGTACTTGACGCATACAGGGAAGCGGCATCCGGAGATATGGACCAGAACAGGATTTCAAATGCCAGAGAATTGGGAAAAAAATATGATCTTGATTATTTGATCACGGAACTGGACCAGTTACTTAACGGAATAAGCGAAGGAGCAAACCGTACGAAGGAAATCGTTTCAGGATTGAAAAATTTCTCGAGACTGAATGAGCAGGAATTGCGAAGGGCAGATATTCATGAAGGGATCGAATCCACCCTGATCCTTCTTAGAAATCAATATAGGGACCGGATCACCATTACCCGGGATTACGACAAAGATCTTGAAGTGATTGAATGTTATCCCGGATTGCTGAACCAGGTATTCATGAATATCCTTACCAATGCAATCCAGTCGATAGAGGATAAAGGACACATACTGATCAAGACGAGGAAATCCAGGACCAAAGCCATAATCTGGATTGAAGATAGCGGAAGGGGCATACCCGGCAAGTATTTAAACAAAATTTTCGATCCGTTTTTCACCACAAAAGATGTGGGGGAAGGTACCGGATTGGGATTATCCATATCTTATGGTATCATACAGAAGCATAAAGGAAATATCAGGGTTAGAAGTAAAGTGGATCAGGGTACTGTATTTAAAATCAGCCTTCCGGTTCTGCATCATCAATAACCTGCCTCTGATCCCAGGATATCCGTTTTACTGACCATTATCGTATTACCCGAATCTTCACACTGTGGTTTATTATTACATGGCAATAATCAGACAGCCTCACAGGCCGATAACATGATTGGGGCCTGTTAAGGGAAAGGTATTATTTTATAATTTTTATTATCGGAGCATATTCTTAAGTTTAATATCTATTTTTGTATTGAACATGGATCATAGATGGATCATTAAACCCGAGCCCGATAAGGAGAAGGTAACCCGGCTTTCTTCTGCTATTAATATTAATGCCATTCTGGCCGGTATACTGGTCCAAAGAGATATTACCACCTTTGAGGAAGCCAAAACTTACTTCCGGCCCAAACTTGAAGACCTTCATGATCCTTTCCTGATGGAGGATATGGATCTTGCGGTTGAAAGGCTTAACCAGGCGATCCATAATGGGGAAAACATCCTTATCTACGGTGATTATGATGTGGACGGCACCACATCGGTAGCGCTGGTTTATCGTTACCTGAAGAAAATATATTCCAATATTCATTATTACATCCCTGACAGGTATAAAGAGGGATATGGTATTTCTTCCGCCGGAATTGAATGGGCAGGGAAGAATAAAATTGACCTGATCATCAGTCTGGATTGTGGCATAAAAGCCATTGAAATGACGAGCGAAGCTAAAAAGCTGGGGATCGATATGATCATTTGTGATCATCATCTGCCGGGGAAAACACTGCCTGAAGCTTATGCCATTCTTGATCCCAAAAGAAAAGAGTGTAAATATCCCTATAAGGAACTATCGGGATGTGGTGTGGGCTTTAAATTTATGCAGGCCTTCAGCATACAGAACAAACTCGATGTTAATCAATTATTCGGATACCTTGATTTTCTTGCGGTTAGCATTGCTTCCGATATCGTACCGGTCGATGGAGAAAACCGGATCTTCTGTTATTATGGAATCGAAAAACTGAATAATGATCCGCGACCGGGGTTAAAAGCCCTGATCGATGTGGCCGGACTGAGAGGAAAAGTAACCCTTTCGGGCATTGTGTTCGGAATAGGTCCGCGGATCAATGCGGCAGGCAGGATGGCTCATGCCGGTTTGGCCGTAGAGCTCCTGTTATCCGAATCGTACAAGAGTGCCGAACATATAGCTTTGAAGGTAAACAGTAACAATGATACACGCCGAAGCTTTGATACCACCATTACTCGGGAAGCGCTTAAGATGATAGAGGGTGATGAAAAACTGAAAAAATCAAAATCTACTGTACTTTTTAAAAGCGACTGGCATAAAGGGGTGATCGGTATTGTGGCTTCCCGTTGTATCGATAAATTCTACCGTCCTACCATAATCCTTACCCGCTCCAATAATAAGGCTACTGGCTCGGCCCGGTCGATCGATGGGTTTGATGTGTATGAAGCCATAGCCGAGTGTTCTGATCTCCTTGATCAGTATGGAGGCCACATGTATGCGGCAGGCCTTACTCTTTCTCTCGATAAATTATCTGCATTTACAAAAAAATTTGAAAAAATTGTCGAAGAACGGATTACCGAAGAACAGCTTATCCCCAGGATCGATATTGATCAGGTTATTAATCTCGACGTGATTAAACCTAAATTTCTGGAAATATTAAAACAAATGGCCCCCTTTGGTCCGTATAATAAGCAACCGGTATTTATGTCAGAAAACCTCTATGTTTCATCCCGTCCCCGTTTGCTGAAAAATGAACATTTAAAATTCATGGTTCATCAGGAAGGAAACGATACGGTATTTGAGACCCTGGGATTCGGCCTTGCACAATATTTTGAGCTGATCGAGAGTGGAATGAGGTTTAAAATGGCCTACACCATTGAAGAGAATGATTATATGGGCCAGAGGTCTATACAATTATTTGCCAAGGATATCAAGTTCGACTGATGGGAAAGATTTTAAGGGCAGAAAGCCTCTATAAAAAATATAAAAAGCGGATGGTGGTCGATGATGTCACCCTGCATGTCGAACAGGGAGAGATTGTTGGGTTGCTCGGTCCGAACGGAGCAGGTAAAACCACTACATTTTATATGATCGTAGGCCTGATCAAACCTAATTCAGGTGAAATATTTCTGGATGACAATAATATTACCTCTCTTGCTATGTACAAAAGAGCACAAAGAGGTATCGGTTATCTTGCCCAGGAACCATCCGTTTTCAGATCACTCACGGTAGAAGAAAACCTGATGGCTGTGCTTGAATTGTCGGATATGACCAAAGCTGAACAAAAACAGAAAATGGAAGATCTGATAAGCGAGTTCAGTCTGTCTCATGTAAGAAAAAATAAAGGGGTTCTGTTGTCGGGTGGTGAAAGAAGGAGGACTGAAATTGCAAGGGCACTTGCCGTTGATCCTAAGTTTGTGCTTTTGGACGAACCTTTCGCCGGAGTGGATCCTATTGCCGTGGAAGAGATCCAGATGATTGTGGCCAGGCTCAAAAAAAAGAATATCGGAATCCTGATCACGGATCATAACGTAAACGAAACTTTATCCATTACCGACAGGGCCTATCTGATGTTTGAAGGGAAGCTTTTAAAGGCAGGAAGTGCCGAAGAACTGGCTGCCGATGAACAGGTGCGTCGGGTTTATCTGGGCAAACATTTTGAATTAAAACGAAAAATATAGGGATCAGAGCGTGGAAATCATCAACTCCATAATTTCCTGGATAATGAAAAAGCGTATGCATCAGATAGAGCTTTTTCTAAAATTTCCGATCGAAGTACAGCAGGAATTATTTAACAACCTCATCAAAAATGGTAAAAATACTGTTTTTGGCAGGGACCATGATTTCACCAACATAAAGTCGATAGAAGATTTCAGGCGTAACTTGCCGGTGCGGAATTATGAAAATCTTTATCCTTATATCGACAGGTTATTGAAAGGGGAACAGAAGATCCTGTGGTCTTCGGAAGTCAACTGGTTTGCCAAATCATCAGGCACTACCAATGCACGAAGTAAATTTATACCGGTAACCGATGAGGCCCTTGAGGATTGCCATTTCAAGGGAGGCAAAGACATGATCTCCATATATGTCAATAATTACCCGGATACCAAAATGTTTACCGGGAAAGGCCTTGTGATCGGCGGCAGCCATCAGATCAATAAATTTGATGAGAATTCAAAATCCTATTACGGGGATGTGTCGGCGGTGATCATAAAAAATCTTCCTTTCTGGAGCCAGATCAAAAAAACTCCCCCCATGGATGTCGCGCTTATGGATGAATGGGAAGAAAAGATAGAAAAAATGGCCAGGATCACGGCAGAAGAAAATGTAACCAGTATTTACGGTGTGCCCACCTGGACGGTAGTATTGATCAAGCGTATCCTGGAAATGAAAAAAGCCGAGCATATACTGGAAATCTGGCCGGATCTCGAATTGTTTGTCCATGGTGCGGTTGCCTTTACCCCCTATCGCAGCCTTTTTAAATCACTGATACCCTCTCCGGATATGCATTACCTGGAAACCTACAATGCTTCGGAGGGGTTTTTTGGTATCCAGGATCAGAAAGAATCGGATGAATTATTATTGATGCTTGATTATGGCATTTTTTATGAATTTATGCCTTTTGAGGATATTGAAAGCGACAATCCGAGGACATACAGCCTTGATGAAGTGGAGATCGGTAAAAACTATGCCATGATCATATCTACCAATGCAGGTTTATGGCGCTATAAAATAGGGGATACGGTAAAATTCACCTCCAAATATCCGTTCAGGATCAAAATCTCCGGCCGGACCAGGCATTTCATTAACGCGTTTGGTGAAGAGCTGATCATAGAAAATGCAGAACAGGGTATCACCAGGGCCTGCGAGAAAACGGGAGCCATTATCGGGGACTATACAGCCGGACCCCGGTATATAGGAGAAGGGAATCGTGGAGGACACGAATGGATTATTGAATTCAAAAAGCACCCTGATGATATTTCGGAGTTCACTGAAGTTCTCGATACCACCATGCGGGAACTGAATAGTGACTATGATGCTAAAAGATATAAAAATCTGGCTCTTGATAAACCGGTAGTCCACCCGGTGAATGAAGGCACATTTTATTTTTGGATGAAAAAGCGAAATAAACTGGGTGGGCAGAACAAGGTGCCCCGTCTGGTCAATTCCAGGGAATACCTGGACGATATCCTGAAGATGATCGGCGAAAACTAGATAAAATATTCAAATTCCAATCGCCAATCTCCAATTAATGTTCAATTATCAATAGCCAATAATCAATTAATGTTCAAATCACAATGAACAATATTCAATTAATGGCCAATATCCAATTTCTGAAATTCCAATTCTTTCCGAAACGGTTTTGAGCAATTAAAAAATTAAAAATTGAATATTAATTGATCATTGATCCATTGAACTTTGGTTATTAATCATTCCAAATTATTCTTCCACTTCTGCCGCCTTATGTTCTTCATACAGTTTTTGCTGAAGGTCAGGCGGCACCGGTGCGTATTCCGAAAATTTCGAAGAGAAACTGGCACGTCCCTGCGTGAGTGAACGTAAGGTAGTGGTATACTTATACATCTCGGCCAGCGGAGTTTTTGCCTTAATGATCTGATAATTATTCACAGCATCCATGCCCATGATGATCGAACGCCTGGACTGCAGATCCGTCATTACATCTCCCATCAGTTCTTCGGGTACCATTACCTCTACATCGTAAACCGGTTCCAGTATCTTGGGATTGGCGTTCACAAATGCCTGCTTGAAAGCCTGGGCACCTGCGATCTTAAAGGAAATATCATTGGAATCGACAGGGTGCATTTTTCCATCATACACAAATACCCGTACGTCCCTCACATATGAACCGGTCAACGGACCTTCCTCCATTTTTTCCATTACCCCTTTGAGAATGGATGGAATGAATCGCTGATCGATCACTCCCCCTACAATACAGTTGTAAAATACCAGTTTGCCTCCCCATTCAAGATTGATCTCTTCTTTACCTCTTATGTTCAGATCAGTGGGCACGGGTGCGCCATCATAATAAGGATCAATCCTCATGAATACCTCGCCAAACTGGCCTGCGCCGCCCGATTGTTTTTTGTGACGGTAACTTGCATCGGCCTTTTTCTGGATCGTTTCCCGGTAAGGGATCCTGGGCTTGAACATTTCCGCTTCGACGGAATAGATATTTTTCAATTTCCAGTCGACCACGGAAAGATGAAGCTCTCCCTGGGCAGACAGGATCATCTGCTTCAGTTCTCTTGAGAAGATATACTGGGCTGTGGGATCCTCCTGGTTGATCTCCCTGAGTGCTTCGGCCAGCTTTTCTTCATCGTTTTTATCTTTGGCCCTGATGGCTGTTCTGATCCGTGGTTCGGGAAATTCGATGGGTTTATATTCAATGGGAAAATCCTTGACATGAAGGGTATTATTCGTATTGGTATCCTTCAGCTTAACAGAAGCCCCGATATCACCCGCGCTAAGTTTATCTACATTGTTCCGGTTTTTACCATCCATAATGAACAACTGGTTGAATTTTTCGGTAACACCGCTTTGTGCATTGACCAGATCCGTTCCTACTTTAAGTTCGCCGGTACAAACCTTGAAGAAATTGACCTTGCCGAGATACGGCTCATTGATGGTTTTGAATATGAAAACCGATGTTTTTTCATCCGGGTTCACGGCCACTTCTTTTTCATCCACCGTAATTTCAGGATTCCCTTCCACAGCTGAGGGCGCCACATTATCGATGAATCCCATCAGTCTGCCGCTTCCCATATTTTTCTTCGCTGACATACAGAATACAGGCATAACTTCCTGCTTGAGCATTCCGATCTTCAGGCCCTGCCTCATTTCATCTTCCTCGAGCGTGCCCTTCTCGAAATAATGTTCCATCAGACTTTCATCATTCTCCGCAGCCTTTTCCACCAGTTCGTTATGCAACTGTTCCGCTTTATCCTTTTCTTCATCGGGAATGGGGAGTTTTTCGGGTTTGCCGCCATCGTCAGGATACTTATAATAAGTCATTTTCAGAAGGTCGATAATGCCATTGAAACCATCTCCCTGATTAACCGGGTACTGCATCAGGATAGGTGCGGCACCAAAACGTTTTTTTATGGACTCAAAAGCACCCTCAAAATTGGATTTCGAATGATCAAGCTGATTGATGGTGAAAATTACAGGCTTGCCGAATTTTTCCACGTAATTCCAGATCAGCTCCGTATTAACCTCCACCCCGTATTGTGAATTGATCACCATGAGACAGGTATCGGCCACGCGCAGGGAGGAAACGATCTCACCCATAAAATCATCCAGACCCGGAGTATCGATCAGGTTGATCTTGTAATCCCGCCACTCTGTATGAAGTGTGGTGGCATAGACGGAATTCCCGCGGTCATGCTCAATTTCATGGTAATCCGATACCGTATTCTTATCTTCAACGCTACCCCGCCTGTTGATAAGGCCCGCCTCAAAAAGCATGGTTTCAGCAAGTGTGGTTTTCCCGGACTTTGAACTGCCTAACAAGGCAACATTCTTTATATGCTTGTCATCAAAAACTTTCATATCAAACCGTTTAATTTGAGTTAAAAAAATGAGGATCAAGATGTAATGCCCCATCCCAAAAGGGCTGTAAAATTAGTGCTTAATGGTGAGAAATGCAAAGCAATATTTTCAGGAATATCCGTGATTAAATAATGTGGTTTCGGGCCGTATGATATTCGATTCACAAACGAAAATTCTATGAAATTTCCTGGAAATCAAGGTGTATGGATGTTCGTATTTTTCAGCCTTTTCCAGGGAAACCAGTTCCCCTTCCGGCCATTGTACGTGATTGTGCTTCAATCGGGAAATTATACAAGGATTAAAGTCGGTTCTGCCACAAACAGGGCTCAGATTCATACCGGTATACCAGAGAATATTTTCTCTCTCTTCAACAGATTGCCCGGCTAAATTTTATTCGTCAGGACAAATCAGAACCTCGTTATCGCATGAAAAGTTTCCTGATATAGTTGTCGAAAAATATCAGGGCCCAGCCACCCAGGATCAGCACCATCAATATCCGGGTCATACCCTGATCAAGATTCAGTAATTCGGTCAGGGGGGGAAGGTTGAATTCGGGTAATTGATAAACAGTACCGCCGGCCATCGCTTCAGGCAATACCATGGGCAATACGACCACCAGCGCAAAAATGAAAAGATAGATCAACCCCGTTAATAACAGACCCCGTTTTGATCTAAGGGGCTTTGTTTCGAGCTTCGATCCGGACCGTCTAACTCCCATCTCCTTCATGACCCGTTCTGTGAATTCCGGTGACGGGCCCTGTTCGATATCGGAATTGTATGTTTTCCGGATGATCCGGTCTATTCTGTCTTCTTTCATAAGAGGTCTTCCTGTTTAATTCCCATTAAGTCCGTAAGGTTTTTATACAATTTTTTACGTGTCCTGTGCACTTTTACCTTGACCAGGTTTTCATCGAGCCCGGTAACCCCGGCGACTTCGGCCATGGAGTTATCCTCAAAATAATATAACGAAATTAATACTTTTTCTTCATCACTGAGGTCCTGCATGGCTTCATATAATATTTTTTCCCTGTCTGCCTGCTTCAGGTTTTCCATCCCGGAAGCAAGACTTACCAGATGGCCCGATTCAATCACTTCCTCGTTGATCTCATCCTTGAAGATCTGTTTTCGCCTTGTCCGGCTTACCGCATTATTGAACGTGATGCGGTATAACCAGGTGGAAAACTTGCTTTCATATTTAAAATTACCGATCGCCCTGAATGCCTTGACAAAACTGTCCTGCGCCACTTCTTCGGCATCTTCCCGTATTTTCACGATCCTCAACGCGATCTGGAAAACGTAGGATTTGTATTTGTCGACAATATACCGGCAAGCCTGGTAATCCCCATTCTTAATCTTCTCTATGACTATATCTTCAATTTCTTCCTTCATTCACCGTATTTGACGCCTTTAAATAATTTCCGGTTACATTTAACCTCTGTGTAACCTGATCAGAACTGCGGGCGTCCAAAGGTTAGAAATGAGTATTCGATGTTGAATTAAATTTAATATAAAAATGGTAGAAATTTTAGTACCCCTTGGTTTTTTCGCCACTATTTTCGGCATAGTATATATTGCCATCACCGCGCGAAATAAAGAACGTATGGCCCTGATCGAAAAAGGCCAGGATGCCAGCATTTTAAGGGATGAAAATCAATTGCATGGCCGGTATAATGCATTAAAGTTCGGGATCCTTGCCTTTGGAGTTGGGATCGGCCTGGTTGTGGCCAATATCCTGGATATTAACCGGATCATGGATGATGACGTGGCCTATTTTGCTATGATCGCCCTGTTTGGAGGCTTGAGCCTTATCGTTTATTACCTGCTTATGCGTCGTATCAAACCTGAAAAAGAAAAATGATTCTTTATTAGATACCTTCATTCGAAAAACCTTGGGAGCTTTCTCAAGGTTTTTTTTTGGTTTTTGGCTAATTTCACCAGCTACAATAACCCGGAACGTATTATGATCAATCCTAAATCACGGCTGATATGCATTATACCCTTGTTGTTTATACTGACCACCTTTAATTTCAGAAATGCCGCTGCACAGGATCTGGGCATGTCGTTTTCATTCTTTTTCCCGAAAAATGGTTATTTTTCAACTCCCATAAGCCCCTTTTCTATACGCGGTTTCGGTATCAACCCGGCACCATTTTTTTCTGTGGAAACCGGCTTCTCCCTGTACAGGATGTCGGGGCTCAATGTAAAGAACCTGCCTTTCGAATCGGAGGCCCCGTTGATGGGGCCGATGTTCACCTTTTTTGTACCGCTTGAGGCGGTGCTTGAGGCCCAGACGGGAAATGTGGTGTTCCGTTTAAAAGGCGGAGGGTTCGGTTTTTATAATTTTGGCAATCATGTGAATTATGGCAATATGGACAGGGCAATTGCCGATCATTATGACTGGACCGTGGCCAATGCCGATCTCGATTACGATAATAATCCGGGTCTGGGTTACCTGGCCGGTGGTGAGATCATCGTCTACTTTACCAGGGATTTCGGAATCAACCTGGAAGTGAATTATCTCTCGGGTGCATCGGATCTGAATTACAGGGGCTCGATCACCGGTGGCTCCGCCAGCAATCTGGATGTGATCAGTGTGAATTACGATGAAGCGAAGATCGATTTTACCGGATGGGAGATCTCGGTAGGTATATTATTCAGTAATTGAGAATACCATAATAAACGAAAAATGGATTTAAGGATCGGATTTGGATATGATGTACACCAGTTGAGTAAAGGATACGACCTGTGGCTGGGTGGCGTAAAAATACCTCATGAAAAGGGATCTGTCGGGCATTCGGATGCGGATGTGTTGATCCATGCCATATGTGATGCGCTGTTGGGTGCGGCTAACCTGAGCGATATCGGCTATCATTTTCCCGATACCGAGCCGGCATATAAAGGCATAGACAGCAAGAAACTGCTATCGGAGGTTATGCAAATGATCAGGAAGGATGGGTTCGATATAGGCAATCTGGATACGACTGTATGTGTTGAAAAACCCAGGATCAATCCGCATATCGATTCCATGAAAGACCGCCTTTCGGAGGTAATGAAAATTAATAAAAACAAAATTTCCATCAAGGCCACCACCAGCGAAAAGATGGGTTTCGTAGGAAAGGAAGAAGGCATCGAAGCTTATGCGGTGGCCCTGATCCATAAAAAAAGTTGAAATTGAAATGAAATTGATCGAGACCGGAGACGGATCTCATACCCTGTATGTGGATGAACTCGATGAAACCTATCATTCACGTCACGGCGCATTGCGTGAATCCCAGTATGTTTTTATTAAAAACGGTTTCCGGTATTTTATCAGTGAACAAAAAGTATCGCCAGTTCATATTTTTGAACTGGGCCTGGGAACAGGGTTGAATGCCCTGCTCACTGTAATGGAAGCACGCAAGTTCAAACGACCGGTAAACTATACGGCGGTGGAACCGTTCCCGCTTAATCCGGGAATCATTGAAAAACTGAATTATTCAAGCCTGGTAGGCCATGACCAGGCAAGCAACCTTTTCTCAGCGATCCATGAGGACTTGTGGGGGAAAGAAAGGGTGATCGATCCTTTCTTCCGGATCAGAAAATCAACGGAGCCCATTCAGGAGTTCAATCTCCCGTCTGACAGTGTTCATATTATTTATTTTGATGCGTTTGCCCCCTCCAGGCAACCTGAGTTGTGGGAACCTGCCATATTAAAAAAAATGTACCGGATGCTTAAGGAAACGGGGATACTGGTAACTTACAGTTCCCAGGGCGAATTCAAAAGGAATTTGAAATCGGAAGGTTTTCATGTGGAAACCCTGCCCGGACCTCCCGGGAAAAAGGAAATGGTTCGAGCAAGGAAATAAGCCCCGGGATCATTCCTCATTCCTCATAACAGATATTGAACCGGAAATCGAACGGGTCGAACTGGTCGCGGATTGACCCGATAAATTCCGGGTCGTTAAGATAAAACGTAAGAAAATTCTCATGCCTTTCCTGAAGGCCTTCTCCCGGGAAAAGCTTCTCTTTGAGGGTCTGTAATTGTTTGATACTGGTATCCTGTTTTCTCTCCTCTTCTTTAACCAGCCTTTTTTCTATATTTTCAATACTTTTCTCCAGCCTGGCTCTTTCGGCGCCAATGAATCCTTCGAGGCTTTTATTTACCGCCATGGTTTTATTTTTAATGGACTCGTACACCTCGTTAAGGATCCTTTTTTCCTTTTCCAGGGAAAAGGAATTCTCTGCAAGTTCTTCCAGATGAAGCACTTTTAATTCATTGAAGTCCCTGAAAAGATCACTTCCCGTCACAGATAATTTCGAAAGCTTTTTATTGAGGCTTTTCCCGACGATCATAGCAAAATTCCGGGGCAGTACCACCGGAAAGTCGATTTTATAAAATTCGAATACCGCCTTCAGCTGAAGCCAGTAGGCCACTTCGGCCGGGCCTCCCACATACGCGATATTGGGCAGTATCGTTTCCTGGTACAGGGGGCGTAAAATTACATTGGGACTGAACAATTCCGGAGATTCGTCAATGAGCTTAATTATTTCCTTATAGGTGAAGGAAAGGTCTGTATCGAGCACCTGATACGTTTCTTTTTCCCGTACGATCCGACCTCTTAAATGATCCTTCATATAAAAGAGGTTGATCGCACGCGGATAAACCTGGGCATTGAATCCGGCCTTCCCCAGTTCTGATGAGGTTTCCTCCACCAGGTCGTTGGCATGGTGATCGGTCAGATCATCCTTCATGATCTCCTTAAACAGTTCTTTCAATCGTTTTTCATCTGCATCGATCACCACCAGCCCATCTTTTCCAAACAGCTCATTCATATAATATCTGACTGCATTCGCCAGTGAATCCTGTTCAGTATAAGCCTTTTCGAAGAGTTCGATCTTTTCAGGGAGCTTGTCGATGATCTCTTTCAGGGACCCCGGATCCATACGTCCCACAGGACCAGTCTGACCGGTGTTCCAGATATAGTTTTCCCCGAAAAGGGTAAAAGAACTTATTTCCTCAAGATCATGGTCTTCTGATGCCATCCAGTACACAGGGACGAAGGAATATTCCGGATAAATATCCTTTAATTTATTACAGGTGTTGATCACGGTTATGATCTTGTAAATAAAATACAGGGGTCCGGTGAAAATATTCAACTGGTGTCCCGTAGTCACCGTAAAGGTTTTATCCTTTCCCAACGTTTTTATATTTTCAGTCACCGGACCGGCCGCCGGCATCGTTTTGTACTGGTCATTCAATACTTCCTGAAGGATCTTGCGCTTAGTGCTGCTGAATTTTTTCTTATCCAGTATGTCTTTGAAAGAACCCGGTTCGGGCGGATATTGATAAAACGGCTTAAGGCGTGGGTCCTGTTTTGCATAATCCAGAAGGATCTCCGGATAGGCTCCGGTCTTTACCAGATCTACTTTTTCACATTTCATGCTAAGATTATTTCTGTTTTCAAGAATTAACTGTTTCTGGTACCAGGGGTTGCCCTATAAGATCGAAGGGTAAGGCATCGATAATTTTTGCATCAACAAAATCACCCGTTCTGACATAATATTTATCCGCATCGATCAATACTTCATTATCCACTTCAGGTGAATCAAATTCAGTCCTGCCTATAAAATATCCTGACTCCTTCCGGTCGATCAGCACCCGGTATTGTTTCCCTATCCTTTTCCTGTTCAGATCCATTGATATTTCTTCCTGCAACTTCATCAGTTCAGCTGCCCTTGCTTTCTTTACACGGGCCGGTATATCGTCTTTCATGTTATAAGCATGGGTA
Organism: uncultured Roseivirgaceae bacterium; assembly: GCA_964543195.1. Classification (GTDB taxonomy): domain Bacteria; phylum Bacteroidota; class Bacteroidia; order Cytophagales; family Cyclobacteriaceae; genus JAGTVG01. The sequence continues at coordinate 50,548 of CAZIXF010000014.1, read as the reverse complement.
CCTTCTTCATGGGAATAAGTAAAAACGCCCAACCGGTCGAACCGCATTTTTTCAACAAAATCCAAAAGCTCATTGAAATCTTTTTCTGTTTCACCCGGGTGCCCCACCAGCATGGTAGTGCGGATTGCGATACCCGGCACTGTTTCTCTCATCCTCCGTATCAATTCCCCGGTTTTTGGGCGGTCAATACCCCGGCGCATGATCTGCAGCATTTTAGTTGATGCATGCTGGAGCGGTATATCGATATAACGGCATATTTTTTCATTTTCAGCCATCAGCGAAAGCACTTCTTCAGGGAATCCACTGGGAAAAGCATAGTGCATACGGATCCACTCTATGCCATCGACTTCCGATAAGGCATTCAGAAGACCGGCAAGTTTTCGCGATCTGTACAGATCCAGACCATAATATGTTGAGTCCTGGGCTATCAGCAGAAGTTCTTTAACCCCTTTGGAGGCCAGTTTCCGGGCTTCTTCCGTAAGGGATTCAATGGAACGGGAGACGTGTTTGCCCCGCATGATCGGTATCGCACAAAAGGAACAGGGTCTGTCACAACCTTCAGAGATCTTCAAATAGGCAAAATGTGATCCCTGCGAGGGATGCCGTTCACCGACAAGTTCATGTTTATAATCGGCCCGGAACCTTCGCAAAAGAGCAGGAAGATCGTGTGTGCCGAAATATCCATCAACCCGGGGGATCTCCTTTTCGAGATCATTTTTATATCGCTGAGACAAGCAGCCGGTCACATAGAGCTTTTCTATTATTCCTTTTTCCCTGGCTTCCGCAAATTGCAGGATGGTATCGATCGATTCCTGTTTGGCATTCTCTATAAAGCCGCAGGTGTTGATCACAACCACATCGGCATGCTCCTGATCATTTTCATGAAATGCATGGATCCGGTTGCCTTTCAACTGGGCGATCAGCACTTCCGAATCCACCAGGTTTTTGGCGCATCCCAATGTGACTATCTTTACCTTATGCCTGTTGTTTCCCTTGGTACGCAATTTTTAATAAATATTGAACAGCAAAAATAACAAAAAAATAGCCATTGAGATTTTAAAGTGATCGCTATATATGCTAACTAGCATTTTATTAAATAATTTTGGCAGACAGTAAAGCAAATTTTTCTCTGTGAAAAGAACGATCAGCATTATTATAATTTTTATAACAGGTTTCAGGCTGATTCAGGGGTGCAGTGGCCCGGAATGTGTCTCCTTTGCTACAAACATCATTGTAATACAGTTCCTGGATTCCGCCAACAACAGTCAGCAAGTCGATATCCTGAATATCTCTGCTATGGGAACGGAGGTATCGTTTTATAATGATACCACGGTCAGTAAACTATTCCTGCCGGTCGATTCTGAAAATACTAATACGACATTCCTTTTCAATTTTCCCGAGGGGTCAGAAACACTGGAGGTGGGTTATAGCCGAAATATAAACCTGATATCACAGGATTGTGGATTTGAATTTCTCCTGAATGATCTGGAGGTGAACGATGCCTCTTTTCCCGGTGCCATGGTGACTAATCCTGAAATAAGTACGCTCATCGTCAACAGTAAAAACAGAAAAAATATTGAAATATATCCTTAGCATAGGGCTAGCGCTTTTCTTATTCTCAAACACCGGGGCACAGGTCTCCAGATTTGTCCCTTCCCAGATCAAGATAGGCACCGACCTTTCTCTTGCGGGTTTGAGTATTCTGAATGCAGACATCAGGCAATTTGAGATCAGCGGAGATATCGATATTCATAATTATTTCATAAGTGTCGATTATGGAAATTCGGTATTGGGATTTGATGAAACAGGTTATTCCTATGACAACAGGGGTAATTATTTTCGCGCCGGTGTGGATTACAATTTCATCGGTTCCAACCAGACCGATCATGTCATCTACTTCGGATTAAGGTATGCATCGGCTGATTTCAGGGAATCATTCGAATACAGCATCAATGATGCCATATACGGGGATTATCAGGAGATTATCAATACAGATGGTAGCGGTCGCTGGTTTGAAGCGGTAACGGGTCTAAAGGCAAAGGTATGGAAAAATATCCATCTTGGCTGGACAGTAAGGTTCAAATTCGGTAAAAATGTTGACTCTTCTTCCAGCATATTCAATAACTTCAGGGTACCTGGTTACGGCAGTTCCAGTAGCGACAGCCAATGGGGATTAAATTACCAGATCTTTTACAGGATCCCGATCAGGGAGAAAAAGGTGCCGGTCGAGGCACCCGACGAAAACGGATCAGATAATATTTGAATATCCGCCTTATCACCCTTTAGACCTTTTCAACCAAAAAGCGTATCCACAAATTCATACTTATTAAATACCTGCAGATCCTCCATTTTTTCACCCACACCGATGTATTTTACAGGAATTTTAAATTCGTCGGAGATCCCTATTACCACTCCCCCTTTGGCCGTACCATCCAGCTTGGTGATCGCCATGGAAGTAACTTCGGTGGCCCGTGTAAATTCCTTTGCCTGTATGAATGCATTCTGCCCGGTACTGCCATCCAGTATAAGAAGGACTTCCTGGGGGGCATCTTCGATGAATTTTTTGATTACCCGCTTTATCTTGGAAAGTTCATTCATCAGGTTCACCTTGGTATGCAGTCTCCCGGCCGTATCGATAAGTACGACATCGGCTCCCTCATCCACTCCTTTTTTCACGGCATCGTACGCTACCGATCCGGGATCGGTATTCATCCCATGGGATACCACATCCACTCCTACACGTTCACCCCATTTCAGCAATTGATCCACAGCAGCGGCCCTGAATGTATCTGCCGCACCGAGTATCACTTTTTTCCCTTTCGCCTTGTACTGGGCGGCCAGCTTTCCAATGGTAGTGGTCTTCCCTACTCCGTTTACACCCACTACCAGGATCACATAGGGCTTAGTGCCTTCAGGAACGATAAAATCGGTTACATTTTCCGATTTGTTTTCAGCCAGCAATGAAGCAATTTCTTCTTTCAGGATTACATTCAACTCATCTGCATTCAGATATTTGTCCTTGGCTACCCGTTCTTCTATCCGCTGTATGATCTTGATGGTCGTCTCAACACCCACATCCGAGGTGATCAGTACTTCTTCCAGCTCATCCAGAACCTCTTCATCGACTTTCGTCTTACCGGCTACCGCTTTCCCCAGTTTATGGAAAAAGCTTTCCTTGGTTTTTTCCAGTCCCTTATCCAGGGATTCTTTTTTATCCTTTGATAAGAATTTAAATAATGCCATTCGTGTAGAGGATTTAACTACAAAATATAATAAAAAAGTCCCGCTGCCGGGGACCTGAAAGAAAATAATATTTAAAACTGGGTGTTTATTTATCAGAGGACAATGCTTGCTTTACCATATCTACCGGTACCATTTCCTCCTTGAAAGAATATGCGCCGGTTTTCGGTGATTTAACCGGTTTGATGATCTTTGCAAAATCCTTTCCTTTTCTGAGTGTAGCGACAACTTTCTTTGCCATGATTATTTGATTTCCTTATGTACAGTATATTTCTTTAAAATCGGATTGTACTTCTTAAGTTCAAGCCTTTCAGGTGTATTTTTACGGTTTTTGGTGGTAATGTAACGCGACGTGCCGGGCTTGCCGGAATTCTTATGCTCCGTACATTCCAAAATCACCTGAACCCTGTTACCTTTTTTTGCCATAACTTCTGCTAATTTATTTCATATTGAGCGTGCCATCCCTGCGGGCCTTTTTCAGCACAGCGGATAACCCGTTCTTATTTATGGTCCTCAGAACTCTTGTGCTCACGCGCAAGGTAACCCATCGGTTCTCCTCAGGGATAAAAAACTTCTTCTTCTGCAGGTTGGGATAAAATTTCCGCTTGGTTTTCGAATTGGAATGCGAAACGTTATTCCCTACCTGCGCCCTTTTTCCGGTTATCTGACAGACTTTAGACATCTTTTCAAGTATTTGCTTTCCAAATTGGTCTGCAAAGATGATTAAATTTAATTTAAAAACAAAGCAATCAGATAAAGAAAAACCCGCATGCGATCCCGGATTTTTCCCGGCTGCATATAATGCCTTCTTAAATCATTCTAAAAAATCTTAACTTTTAATACCTTTGAACCTGTTATTTTTTCGCTATTATCTTAAATTATTATTATGCAGGAAACGATACAATCCAGTAGGGAATCCATGCAATTGGAAGATCAATATGGGGCCCATAATTACCATCCCCTGCCGGTGGTTCTCAGTAAAGGCGAAGGTGTGTTTGTATGGGATGTGGAAGGAAAAAAATATTATGATTTTTTATCGGCTTACAGTGCAGTAAACCAGGGTCATTGTCATCCGCGGTTAGTGGAAACCCTTTTCGAACAAAGTAAAAAACTTACCCTGACCTCCAGGGCTTTTTATAATGATATTCTCGGGCAATATGAAAAATTCATTACCGGTTATTTCGGTTATGATAAGGTATTGCCCATGAATACGGGAGTAGAGGCTGTGGAAGCGGCCATTAAAATATGCCGGAAATGGGCCTATGAGGTCAAGGGTATCGATCAAAATGAAGCCAAAATTATCGTGTGCGAAAATAATTTTCACGGCCGGACCACGACGGTCATATCTTTTTCCGACGATTCGCTAGCCCACGATAATTACGGCCCCTACACCCCCGGATTCATAAAGATCCCTTTTAACGATATTAACGCACTGGAAAAAGCTGTGGAAAGGGAAAATGTAGCCGGATTTCTTGTAGAACCGATCCAGGGTGAAGCCGGGGTAAATATGCCCTCGGAAGATTATCTGGTCAGGGCCCACGAGATCTGCAAAAAGAACAACGTATTGTTTATTGCCGATGAAATACAGACCGGGTTATCCAGAACCGGGAGCCTGCTTGCCATGTGTGGCCATTGTGACTGTGAAGGCCATTGTGAAAGAAAGGAAACCTACCGGAAACCGGATATACTTATCCTGGGCAAAGCCTTGTCAGGTGGGCTGTACCCGGTCTCTGCCGTGCTGGCTGACAATGAGGTTATGGTGGTTTTAAAACCCGGACAACACGGCTCCACCTATGGGGGCAATCCTCTGGGCAGCAGGATAGCCATTGAAGCCCTGGAAGTGCTCAGGGATGAAAAACTGGCACAGAATGCCCGTAATCTGGGCGAAGTGTTCAGGGCCAGCATGAATGCACTGAAAGATAAATCGGATCTGATCCGGGAAGTCAGGGGCCGCGGACTTCTCAATGCCGTGGAGGTTAACGACTCGCCTGAAAGCGACACAGCCTGGAATATATGTCTCCAGCTAAAGGAAAACGGTCTGCTGGCCAAACCTACGCACGGCAATATTATACGGTTTGCCCCGCCCCTGGTGATGAATGAGGTGGAACTGGATGAATGCTGTAAAATAATAGAGGATACAATATTGAATTTCAGCTGAATAATCTTTGGATAAAAAAATATTATTTTTTATAAATCGTTATCGGAAAAGATGAACAGGTTTATATTCCATACCGGCCTCGTAATCTTGTCAGTTTTAACCTGTGGGAATCTGTCTTTCGCTCAGGAAAGCGATGAGGTAGATGAGATTGAATTTATTATCGAGCGGTCCCATCCCCTGACACTTGATCTTGAGGAAGAAGAGGAGGAAGCGAAAGGTAAAAAAGACAAGAAGAAAAAAAGAAAGAAAAATGTATTTTATGGTTTGAAGACCAAAAAAGGATTTACGAGAACCGGATACGGCGATAACGTGACCGTCGAGGTCTTCCATTATCTGAAAAAATGGGTTGAACCGGATCCTTATGTACCTGAAATTCACTGGTTCGATTTCCGGAGGAAAAGGATCAGGAGTACCGGGAATATCGATAAAAAATACGGGAGGATACTGCATGGCCCGTATAAAAAAATGAAAGGTGAACAAATACTGGAAGAAGGCATCTATTACATCGGAACCAAACATGGAAGATGGGTCAAGTATGATAACCGGGATATACTGACCGATAAAAAAAAATATTATCGCGGCTGGCCGAAGGAATCACTGGTTAAATATTACGATGACGACAGGAAAAAGCTGAAAGAAGTGGTCCCGGTAGTGTATGGCGAAAAACAAGGAGATTACTTCTATTTCCATGAAAACGGTGAAATAGCGGTGAAAGGGCAATATAAATTCGGTGAAAAAGTGGGTAAGTGGACTGAATATTACGATGTGAGGAGAAGGGCAAAAAAACAGATCCAGTACAGGGAAGATCCTTATAATGAAGAATTTACACCGTATATCGTCAGGGAATGGAACAAACGGGGTGAAGTGACCTATGAAAAATAGGTGATCAAACGCTTACCTTCTGATCCACCAGATCCATATCAAAAAGTCTCACCAGGTGTCCTTTGAGTTTTATTTCCACCTCCCGGATCCCGATTTTTCGGTTCAGCTCCTGTGAAATGCTGGTAACGGCCTTGTCAGATATCCCACAGGGAACAATATGACCGAAATAGGAAAGATCGGTATTCACGTTGAAGGCAAATCCATGCATCGTAACCCACCTGCTCAGTTTGATGCCAATGGCACATATCTTTCTCGGCTTGACCTTTTTTTTATGATCCAGCCATACACCGGTCAATCCTTCTATCCTGCCGGCATCGATATCATACTCCCTTAATGTAAGGATGATGGCCTCTTCCAGCAGCCTCAGGAAACGGTGAATATCCGTAAAGAAATTTTCGAGATCGAAGATGGGATAACCCACAATTTGTCCGGGACCGTGATAGGTTATATCGCCTCCCCTGTTAATATGGTAGAAAGTGGCTTTTCTTTTCTTTAATTCAAGACCCTTTATCAGGAGGTTCTTCTCATCCCCGCTTTTTCCTAATGTATACACATGCGGATGCTGACAGAACAGAAGATAATTCGGTGTAGATATCTGCGAGTCCTCAGGCCTCTTCCGGTTATCCAGCTTGATCCCCGAAATTTCAGCAAAAAGCTTCTCCTGGTAATCCCATGCTTTTTTGTAATCGATGAGTCCAAGGTGCTGAAAATTTACGGTCTTATTGAGATCTCTGTCCAATGGATTCAAAGGGTTATGTGAGTTTCCAGAATTTTCATTTCTCCATCAGGGATCAGGTCGGCCTGATCGATTATAGCAGGTATCACTATCACCTCGCCCTGTTTTATTTCGATCATTCCATTTTCATAAGTCATACTGCCCGATCCTTCCAGACATATTAACGAAACAAAGGAGTCGAGTGTTCGGTAATTCCTTCCAAGCGGTTTGTCAAACCATAGCTTTGATGTGGTGAAATAATCACAGGAAACTATTTTTACGGGATGGTTCTTTTGGTTTTTATACCTTATCTTGTATTCGGGATAATAAGAGTAATCAATGGCATCCAGGGCCTCATTCACATGCAATTCACGAGGCTTCCCTTTTTCGTTGACCCGGTCAAAATCATATATGCGGTAAGTAATATTCGAGGTTTGCTGTATTTCGGCCAGCAAAATCCCTTTCCCTATCGAATGAACCCTTCCTGCCGGCATGAATACCACATCGCCGGCCTTCACCTTTTCGGTATTGAGAATTTCCGTTAATTTTCCCTTTTTAAAATAATCCAGGTAAGTTTCTTTATCCGTCTCCCGGTTAAATCCGGTAATGATTTCTGCATCCTTATCAGACTGGATAATGTACCACATTTCCGTTTTACCATAACTGCCATGCCTTTCCCGGGCTAACGTGTCGTCAGGATGTACCTGTATCGACAGATCGTCGTTGGCATCGATAAACTTGATCAACAGAGGAAAGCGGTCTTTATACTTTCTGTAAACCCGGTGTCCCGCCAGGTCACCCTTGAACAGCTGAATAAGTTCTTTCAAATTTTTCCCGGCCAGACTACCGTCCCTGACTATGGAAAGGTTGTCCTCTACTCCTGAAAGTTCCCATGATTCACCACATTTGGACAAAGGCGAGTAATCCTTGTTGAGGACAGTCCGGATTTTATGCCCACCCCATATTTTATCTTTATAAATCGGTTGAAATTTTAAAGGATATAACATTATATTTCAGGAAAATTAAATATTTGGGCAAAAATAAGGAAATAGGAATAAAGGGAGAGGTTATTGCTGTCAATTATTTGAAGCAGGCCGGCTACAGGATACGTAAAACAAACTATACGTTCAGGAGAAAGGAAATAGATATTATCACTGAAAAAGAAGGCATCCTGGTTTTTTTCGAGGTGAAAACGCGGCAGGGTTCCCGCTTTGGCATGCCCGAGGAGGCTGTGGATAATAAAAAAATAGACCACATATTACGATGCGCGAACCATTATATTCAGCATACCGGATGGAACGGGCCGATCCGGTTTGATATACTCTCTATCATGCTTTATCCGGAGGTCAGTATCAATCATATTAGGGACGCTTTTTTTTGAAAGTTCAGGGGGTTGGTGGTTCAGGGGTTCAGGGGTTCATTGGTTTAGGGTTTAGGGTGTAGGGTGTAGGGTGTAGCTGTTAGCTGTTAGGCTGTTAGGAATTAGCGGTTACCTCACACCCTACACCCCGTCTCCGGTCCTACCTTTCACCTTTCACCTTCCATCCTCCATCCTCCATCCTCAATCTTCCATCCTCCATCCTCCATCCTCAAGACCGTCGATACTGCCTTCCTTCGTCAGGCCACTCAGAACTAATTGCATTTCTCCACACCTCCACACCTCCACACCTCCACAACTCCCCATCACCCCATCACCCCATCACCAAATCACCAAATCACAATGCCCCCCAGGATTGGAAATTCTTCACTGTCTAAAGCATACAATGGGTTTTGCGCACGTTCCCGGTAATTACGGAACACACGGGCCGGCTCAGGGTTCATGGATCACACCTGCCGACGAATCATCCCGGGCACCCGTAACCGAGCTCCATATGTTGACCATTCCTTTTGATCTCAAAAATCCCATGAAGGCGAAAACCAGGGCTTCCTTATAGTCGATCAATGTTTTATCGGGAAGCCGGATATGATATTGACCCGGTGCCTGCTGAAGAAGTTCGATCAGGAGGTCGTTATAAGCCCCTCCGCCTGTAACCAGTACGGCGGGTTTTTTCTCAGATTGCCTGGCTTTCACTTCTTTTTCAATGGCCCTGTTGATCTGTCCGGCAGTATGGACCGTACAGGTTCTGAGCAGATCCGGAATAGATCCTGAAAATTCATCCAGGAGTGGAAAGATATTTTCCTGCACCCATTCAAGACCCAGTGATTTTGGCCGGGACATGTCATAATAATCCAGCTGATCCAGTTTTTTCAACAGCCCGGGAATGAGTTTCCCCTTACGGGCGATCATGCCCTTATCATCAAATGGCACTCCCGCTTTGCGGGCCAGATGATTCAGCACTATATTGGCTGCACATATGTCGAATGCAATCCGTTGTCCCCCCCTGTTATCAAAGGAAATATTGGAAAAACCGCCAATATTAAGGCAGAATTCATAATCATGAAACAATAATTTATCTCCAACAGGAACCAATGGAGCTCCCTGCCCTCCTTTCAGTACATCTTTTTTTCTGAAATCACTTAGGGTGGTGATGCCGGTGTGCAAACTGATCACCTCCCCGTCTCCTATCTGTGTAGTGACCCCTTTTTCCGGTTGATGGAATACAGTATGACCATGGGAAGATATCAGTGAAGCTGAAAACTTTTCATTCCTGCAGAAATCATTTACCCTATCCGCGATAAACAATCCCAGTTCATGATCCAGCATGATCAGGTCCCTGCCTGAAAAACCTATACAATCGATAAGTTTTTTGCGCAAGGTTTCCGGATAATCGTACGATTGGCTTTTGACCATGTCATATTTCCATTGATCACCCGGTTTGGTAAATTCCACGGCCACCATGTCAAGGCCATCCACAGAGGTGCCTGACATAATTCCTATTACTGTATTTCTGCCCATTTAAAAATAAAATTACTCGTTGTGTAAATTATCATACGTCTCATTATCTTTTAACATGCTGATTATTAATTATTTATCATTTTCTTTCCCGGTGTATCCTGGTATTTTCGAGACTTTGTGGCATTTAATCATTATATTTTAGCCACGAAGGTTACTAAGTAACGGAGAACCAAAGTACTTTTGGCCATCAAATCACCAAATCATCAAATCATCAAATCATCAAATCGCCAAATCACCAAATCACCAAATCACTATGGGACCACTAAGTTAACGCGGTCTGGGACCGAACATCAGAAATATATAACTACCTGATATTCAATTGTTTTCAGTTAGTTGCTTAGTAGTTTTTAATTATCTAATTCACACAACAGGTTAAAATTGTCAATATTTGTATTATGTAAAAGATCGTCAACCTATGATAGTTGCCATAGATTCAGGAAACACGAGTACGAAAATCGGCCTGTTTCAAAAAGGTAAATTAGTTAAAATTTCCGAGAAACAGGCTTACACGGATCTCATAAATGAAGTGCGGTCATTAAAACCCCGTCAGGTGATCATCAGTTCGGTTAATTTCCCACCGGACACGATCAAAAAGGATCTTTTTCCTTTTAGCTCCTTTCTGATCACGCACGAAACCCCTCTTCCGTTTACCCTGGCGTATAAAACACCCCGGACGCTGGGCATCGACAGGATCGCATTGACGGCTGGTGCCCGGAAGCTGAACCCGGGTCATAATTCCCTGGTCATCGATGCAGGTACATGTATAACCTATGATTTTATCGATGCATCAGGTATTTATCACGGTGGCGGCATTTCTCCGGGGATCGATATGCGTTTCAAGGCACTTCATCAATTTACGGCCCACCTTCCCCGGGTTGAGTTTGACGGTCATCCCGAATTGACCGGTTCTACCACGGAGGATTCAATTAAAAGCGGGGTGATTAACGGAACTATTGAGGAAATATCGGGAATAATTAATCGTTATTCATTGGTAAATAAGAATTTAAGGGTGATTTTGTCGGGTGGGACGGCTAAATTTTTTGAAAGTAAAATAAAAGATTCCATCTTTGCAGTCCCCAATCTGGTTTTACTAGGGGTTTATTATATATATGTTTTCAACAAGAAGCAGAATTAAGGTTTTTCTTTTGGGCTGTTTGATGCTTACCGGTTCGGTCTCTTCAGCACAAACAGGCCAGTCTCCTTATACGTTCATTGGACTGGGTGATGTGGTGCATCCACAGCTTGTTTCGAATATGGGTATGGGGGGCAGTACTATAGCTTATCCCAGTAACAAGAATTTTAATTTTATCAATCCTGCCATGTTGGGCATACGGAGTTACTTTACCTCCTTCGAAGTAGGCTTTACGGGCGAGAGGAGAACCATTTCCCAGGATACGGCGAGGCAGTTCAACGGAGCCGGGAACCTGAATTATCTTGCGCTTGCCTTTCCCATCCGCCAATCCCTGATATCCAGCGGGATCGGACTTGCCCCTTATAGTTATGTCAATTATAACATAATCACTAATGAGCGGATCAATGGTATTGAAGAAGAGGCCACTCTCAATTTAAAAGGAAATGGCGGATACAACTCCGTATTCTGGTCTAACGGCATTAATCTTTTCAGATCACTCGCCCTTGGAGTGAAAGTATCCTATCTGTTCGGATCGAGAGTCGATGAAACCATATTTGAAATCGATACGACTACTTCCTATGCTACGGCATTGTTTGAAAGAACAAAGGTCAATGATTTTAATGTCAGTTTCGGGCTTGCTTATAATCTTCGGCTGGGAGAAGAGTCACAGCTTTTCCTGGGTGGGATTTATGAACTTCCTTCCCAAATCGGGGCAACCCGGGAAAAAAGACTGGAACGCCGTCAAAAGGGAGGTGACCTGGCCATAACCACGGATACTGTTTTTAATGATGTGAAAGGGAACATCCAACTCCCGGCAAAATACGGCGTGGGTATCTCCTATGCCAGGGGCACAAAATGGCTGATTTCGGCAGACGCCATCGTGCAGGACTGGAACCGGTATTCAAGCTTCGATGATCAGAATAAAAATCTGGCAAAAAGTTACAGAACGGCCTTTGGCATTGAACATATCCCGGAAGCGACATCCGTTTCCAGCTACTTCAGAAGAATTATTTACAGGGCCGGAATGTCCTATGAATTAACACCTTACGAGCTAAATAATAACCAGATATATGATTTTGGTATAAATTTTGGTGTATCTTTGCCCGTTATTAATATAAATTCGCCCTCTCTTGTCTCCATCAGTTTACAGTATGGGCAAAGGTCGAGAGAAGGAGAACTGGCAATTACTGAAAAATATTTCAGAGTGTCACTTGGATTGACAATAAATGACATATGGTTTTATAGAAGAAAAATTGAATAATTTGGATTATCATGAAATTTAAAATTCTGACATTAGGTTTCTTAATAAGCGGAATGGTAAGTTCGTTTGCGCAGCAAGGTTGGAATTTTCCGGACAACGAAAGCGACAGCATTAAGACAAATGAAAAAATTGTATTGTATTCCGACATGTTCAAACTGGGACAATACGAAAGATCGACTCCGCACCTGCAGTGGTTACTTACCAATGTACCTGACCTTAACGAATCGATTTACATTAACGGCGCAAAAATATATGAAAGCCTGGCTGAAACAGCCAAGGACCCGGAACTGAAGAGGATCTATCAAGATTCCACGCTGATGATGTATGACCTCAGAATCAAATACTTTAATGAAGAGGCTGCCGTCATGAACCGTAAAGCGTACACGGCATATGGATTCTTCAAGGGTGATCAGGATCGATATGGTGATCTTTATCAAATGTTTAAGAAAACATTTGAGTTGAATGAAGAAAACGTGTGGGATCAGAACCTGCTGGCCTATATGGATATAGTTCGCCGGTATAAACTGACTGGCGGAGACATCAGTGATGATCAGGTATTGAGTGTATACGATCAGATCATTGGTGTAATTACCACTAAAAAAAACCTGGGTAAAAACAATGAAAGACTGAGTAAGATCAGCGACAATATCGATAAATTACTTGCAGCCACCATTAAGGTGGACTGCAACTTCATTCAGAATAACCTGGGATCGAAACTTAAGGCGAATCCGGATGATCTGGATCTTGCCAAAAACATATTTAAACTGGCCTTTGCAGGAAAATGCCTGGATGAACCTATTTTCCTGGAAGCGGTAAGAATAATTTTCGATAAGGAACCCAATTATGGAATGGCCAAACTGATAGCCGACCGTTCCTATCTGAACAAAGATTATGAAACAGCCCTTGAATTCTATAATACAGCTATTGAACTGACTGAAGAAAATATCAAGCAGGCTGAACTATACCTCAATCAGGCCAATATTTACAATACACTGGCCAATAAGGTAAAAGCCAGGCAAATGGCCTACAAGGCACTGGAGGCCGATCCAGGTAAAAAAGAAGCCTATAATTTTATCGGTAATCTTTATTTTACAAGTTATCAGGAATGCAAACAAGGGCAAAACGAGGTAAAAGACCGGGCGGTATTTTTTGCTGCCTATGAGATGTACAGTAAAGCCGGTAACCAGGACGCCATGCGAAAAGCCAGGGAACAATTCCCCACCATGGAAACTATTTTCACATATAATATGGAAGTGGGTGAAAAGATAACCGTAGACTGCTGGATAAATGAAACCGCTACCATCAGGCGAAGGGATTAATTGAGATCAGGAACCGGGTAATACACGAACCCCATAGACCAATGCCATTTTTCAGATCAATCGCTGAGGTGAAATAATCAGTAAGAAGCCAGTTTCAAAATGAATTATTTCTTCTCAACGATTGATTTCTTTATTTGAACTATTGAGAAACCAGGCCGTCTTTAATTCGGCTTTTGAAGCAAGTGCCCGTAAATATAAAATGATCGATCTAAAAAATCATATCTTTATTTTCCTTTTCGCCGGGCTTTTCTTCCATAGTTGCACAGAGATTAGAAAAGCCGAAGAGCTTACCTTATACGAAGGGCCTGTCTATGAACTGAATGACCTGGTTACCTACTACAGCGATTCGGCCACGGTCAAGCTGAAACTGGTTACACCCAAACAGGAAGAATTTGAAAATAAGGACCGGCAGTTCCCCAATGGTATATATCTGGAATTCTATGAAAAAGATGGAAGCGTATCCACCACCCTGGAGGCCAATTATTGTTATTTCTATGCCAATGAAAACAAGTGGCGGGCACTTGGAAACGTGATCGTTAAAAACCTGGAAAGTAGTGACGAACTGCATACGGAAGAATTATACTGGGATCCTAAAAAAGAGATCGTTTATACCAATAAGTTTGTCAGTATTCAGACCGAAGATGAGATTATCATGGGAGAGGGACTGGAAGCCAGTCAGGATTTTACGTGGTGGAGTATATCAGATGCCAGAGGAACAATTACACTGGATGAAAAAGATAACTGACACCATATTGTTTGCTTTGATCGTCTCGACTTTCATAATAGCCGTACATCAGTCATTTACAGTAGGTTTCCATGAATCCTATTGGATTTTCATGATTAGCTTTGTATTATTTCTCATTTATGCATTCAGAAAAGGAAAGAATAAACAGGGATCCTAAAATATATTAATGGAAAATTCAACATGGTCGGCCATTATCATATCACTTGTCTTTTCAGGTTTTTTTTCGGGTACTGAAATAGCATTTGTTTCTTCTGATAAATTACGCATCGAACTGGACAAGGGGAAAGGTTATTTATCCGGTAAGATCATATCAAAATTGACTAAAAATCCTTCTCATTTTATCGGCACCACATTGATCGGGAATACCATATCACTGGTGGTATATGGTATTTTTATGGCCAACCTGATCGAACCCATGCTGGCCACAAATCTGCCGGAGATACTGAATAACCAGACCGTGATTTTTATGCTTCAAACAGTAATGGCCACTCTGATCGTATTGCTTACCGCTGAATTTATTCCGAAAAGCATTTTCCTGATCAATCCCAACCAGATGCTGAAGATCCTGGCTATCCCCATCTGGATTATATACATCCTTTTATATCCTGTCGTTTATGTGGTTGTAAATGTTTCTAAATTTATCATCATAAAAGCATTGCGTCTTAAATTCAAAGAGGATGAACCTGTTTTCGGATTAACCGATCTCAATAATTTCATTAAAAGTAAGATCATTGAAGAAAAAACCGACCGGGTATTCGACGTAGACACCAAAATTTTCAATAATGCACTGGAGTTCAAGACGGTAAAAATAAGGGAATGTATGATCCCGCGTCCTGAGATCATTGCAGTAGACATCAACGATAACATAGAGATTCTTAAAAAAGAATTTATGGAAAGCGGCCATTCCAAGATACTGGTATACAAAGACTCCATCGATGAAATTATCGGATACTGTCATTCGCTGGATCTGTTCAAAAAACCCGGTGATCTCTCCAAAATCCTGACACCGATCATAATCGTACCGGAAACCATGCCTGCGAATGAGTTGCTTGTCCAGTTTATCACCGAAAGGAAAAGCCTGGCTTTGGTCGTCGATGAATTTGGTGGCACATCCGGGATCGTTACCATAGAAGACATCATTGAAGAAATTTTCGGGGAAATTGAAGATGAGTATGACGAACAGGACCTTGTCGAACATCAGATCGATGATCATACCTATCTTTTGAGTGCCCGCCATGAGATTGACTATCTGAATGAAAAATACGGCTGGAATATTCCCCGGGGTGAATATGATACGCTTGGCGGATTTATCCTATCGGTTACCGAAGATATTCCCTATCTCAACCAGGATATTATCATAAAACCATTCAAATTTCATGTAGTATCTATCGAGGAAAACCGGATAAACCTGGTGAAGTTCACCATCATGGAGTCCGATGCGGCATAAAATGGAATTCATTGAGGCAGAGAGATTTTGAGTTTAATGCAATACTATTTATTTTTGCGCCTCTTAACTATTAAATAATGGCACTAATAAGTAAAATACGGGAAAAGACAGGATTAGCAGTTGGTATTATCGCTTTTGGATTGATTTTATTCCTTATAGGGGGTGATATACTGGGTCCGAATTCAGTGATCCTGGGTAAAGGCAAGAACACAGTAGGTGAAATTGCCGGTGAAGAAATTCCCCGGGAAGAATACCTTCAGCAGATTGAAGAGTTGAAGTATAATTATACCCTCAATTTCGGCAGAAATCCCACCGAGTCCGATATGATCTCAATCCGTCAACAGGCCTGGGATTATCTGATCGTAAAAAAAGCCTTTCAGAAACAATATGAAAAACTCGGTCTCGAGATTACCGAAGAAGAACTGGTCGACATGGTACAGGGAAATAATATCCATCCCGATCTCGTACAGGCCTTCACCAATCCTGAAACCGGTGAATTCAACCGTGAACAGATCGTAACCTTTCTTCAGAACATTGACCAGATGAACCCCCAGCAGCAGGCCGGATGGTATCTTTTTGAAAGCAATCTTGAACCCTCCAGGCTGCGAATGAAATACGATAACCTCATTGTAAAATCAAATTTTGTTACCACGGCCGAAGCCAGAACACAATATCGGCTGGAAAACACCACAGCCGAGGTCGAATATTTATATGTGCCCTATTATACGGTAAGTGATACGCTCGTTGAAGTGGCTGAAAGTGACCTGAGGGCTTATCTCCGGGAACATGAAAATGAATATATATTAGAAGACGGCAGAACGCTGAATTATGTATCCTTCCCGATCACTCCCTCCTCCGGGGATACCCTTTACACCCGTCAGGAGATTGAGGAACTTACAGAGCAACTCCGGCAGGTAAACGATGACTCGATCTATGCCCGGATCAATACCGACGGGGACCGTCCATTCGGCACCTATAATATCGGTCAGCTTCCTTTGAGGCTCAGAGATCAATACCGGGAACTCGAAAAGGGAGATATCATCGGTCCTTATTTACAGGGCGGGAACTTTATTGTACATAAGATATCCGGCGTGGTTGATGATACTGTGTATCATGCAAGAGCAAGTCATATCCTGATCAGGCCGGATTCAGAAAGCGCAGCCGACAGGAATGCGGCAGGAAGGGAAGCGCTGGATCTGCTGAACCAGTTAAGGAACGGTGCCAATTTTGCCTTCCTGGCAAGAAACAACAGCGATGATCCCTCAGCTTCCAGTGGCGGAGACCTGGGTTGGTTTAATGAAAACAGGATGGTAAAACCTTTTGCCGATGCGGTTTTTTCCCGTAACAGCGAAGGATTGATCCCACGGGTAGTGGAAAGCGAGTATGGATTTCATCTGATCAATGTAACCGGGGTCAGAACAAACAAACTTTTCAAAGTGGCTACCATCGAAAGAGAGATCATTGCCAGCGACGAAACCCGTAACGAAGCCTTCCGCCAGGCCGATTATTTTACAAGCATTTCCGGAAACAGGAAGGCGTTCGAAGAAAATGCAGCCACCGATTCCCTGGTGATCAATACAGCGGAAGATATTGGCAAAAACGACAGGCGTATTACGGGATTGGGTGAAGCAGAACAGATCATACGCTGGGCATTCGTAGATGCCTCCATCGGTGAGGTATCCGACGTTTTTGAACTTCAGGATGCCTATGTGGTGGCCGTACTCACGGATAAAACCGAGGCCGGGGTGGCCGGGCTGGAGGATGTAAGGGAGCAGATATTACCCAAAGTAAAAAATCAGCTCAAGGGAGATATCATCATTCAGCGATTGAATACACTGCAAGGCACCCTGGAAGAAATAGCCAGTCAGTACGGAGAAGATGCCAATGTGTATTCGCATCCAGACCTCCGGCTCAGTTCCAATTCATTGCCTAGCGTGGGCTTTGCTCCCAAATCAGTGGGGGTTGCTTTTTCTCTTGAGGAAGGAGAGGTATCGGAACCCGTTGAAGAAAATGACGGCATAGTGATCATTAAATTGAATGGATTGATTGAACCCCCTGAAATTGCGGATTACTCGAATTACAAGAATCAACTGGAGCAGAGAAGAACCAGTCAGGCTTCCTACCTGCTTTCCGAGGCAGTAAAAGAATATTCCGATATAGTTGATGAACGATATAAGTTTTTCTAGGAGATCCATTGAAGGAAAAAGAGAAGAAAAAGGTTGAACAGTTTAGAAATCAACTGGAAAATCATTATGATTTCCCGACCACCTATCTGTTCAAGTTCATTGTTCCCAATGATCAGATAGAAAACCTGAAGTCTGTTTTACCCGAAGGGAAGACCAGGACCAAAAAATCCAAAACGGGAAAATACGTCGGCTTATCCATCAAGATCCGCGTGGAGTCCAGTGATGAAATAATCAATATTTATAAACAGGCATATAATATTGATGGAATAATCTCACTTTAGATCACTTTCTTTTGAGTAAGTGAATTTATTGGTATAATATTGGGGTTCTAATCGTTTCATTTATATGAACAGGTGCATTTTAATTTACGTGGCCGGCATTTTTTTGCTTGCCTGCACTTCAACTGATCAGGATAAACCTGTAAATGAGCCCGCTTCACAAACTACACATCAGGATTCGACACAGCTGGAAGATATATCAATTGAAGATTTTGAATCCCTTGTAAAAAATCTGGAAGATCCGGAAAGGGTTAACTGGCAGAACCCGCAAATGGTACTCGACAAGATGGGAGATCTGTCAGGCAAGACCATTGCTGATATCGGGGTAGGGACCGGATATTTTGCATTCCGGATATTAAGAGAGGGAGGACGGGTGATCGGCATAGACATCGAGCAAAAATTCATCGATTATATTGAAGAACGAAAATCAGACCTGCCGGAAGAATTTTCAGAAAACCTGATCACCAGGCTCACGGTTCCGGATGATCCCGCTATTGGTCCGGAAGAAGCAGACTGGGTGTTGATCGTAAATACCTTTTATATCCTGAACAACCGGATCAGTTATCTGAAAAAGATCCGGCAGGGATTGAAACCGGGTGGCAAATTGATCGTGGTCGATTTTAAAACGGGTGATATGCCGATCGGGCCGCCCGATATAGAAAAAGTATCCGTAGAACAGGCAGCCAGCCTTATACGAAGCGCCGGTTTTAACATACTGGAAAGCGACCAGGGCAGTCTTCAATATCAATACATTCTGGTGGCTCAAAAATAATTCGCGATGATCCGGTGGTTTTTTCTTTCCTGCTTTTTTTTACATTTTTTAATCCCTGGAGCCAGGGGCCAGGATAAGGATTCGTCCGTTGATCCTCTGTCCGCCTCACCCATTGATTCACTTTCTGAATACGCCCAGATAAGCCTGATCACAGGCGCTCCGGGAGGCCCCCTTTTTACCAAATTCGGCCATAGCGCCATCCGTGTTTACGATCCGGTAAATCAGATCGATGAAGTATATAATTATGGGACTTTCGATTTTGATACGGAAGGATTTTATATCAAATTCATGCGCGGGAAGCTGAATTACTGGCTATCAAAATATGAATTCCAGCGAATGCTGGTCACCTACCGCTACCTCAATCAATCGCTGTATGAACAGATCCTGGATCTTAGCCAGGAGGAAAAAAATCTTGTCTATCAGTTCCTGGAAGTCAACTATTATCCTGAAAACCGGTTCTACCTTTATGATTTCTTTTATGATAACTGCTCGTCGCGTATCCGTGATGTGTTCAAATCGGTACTGGGTAAAAAGCTGATCTTTAATGATGACCATATCGAGCATAACAAAACCTTCCGTCAACTGCTGGATGAATACCTCCAGGTTCAGGCTCCATGGGGCGACTTCGGGATTGACCTGGTGCTGGGCCTTCCTGCCGATAAAACGGCCGAGGCCTGGGATTATATGTTCCTTCCGTTCAAATTATTCGATGCTTTTGAATATGCCGAATTAAGAGAAGGAGACAGGCTTATCCCTTTTGTGGCAAGGACCCGGGTTTTATTTGAAGAATCGGGAGATGGCCGGACAGGGGGCTGGTTCACTCCACTGATCTTCTTTTCAGGATTGCTGATATTGGTCATCCTGATCTATTTTTATGAACGAAAAAGAAAAAAATACCTTAAAAACGTAGATTCTGCAATTTTTCTGATTATCGGTCTGGCCGGGCTGATCATGGCCTTATTGTGGTTCTGGACCGATCATATGGCTACAAAGGATAATCTGAATATCCTCTGGGCTTTCCCTACCCATTTGCTGGTTCCGGTGATGTTATATAAGGCCAGGCTGAAAAAATTAACTTCCTATTATTTTTTATTCTGGACGATATTATTTATCCTTTTACTGATCGGGTGGAAATTTATACCTCAACAATTCCATGTGGCTACTATACCGATCCTGCTGATCCTGATCATCAGATCAGCAGCAATCTATTTTAACATTAAAAAACAACAATATGTGGAAGGAAGAAAATAATGCATTGCACCGGACCTTTGAATTCGACAATTTCATAGAAGCCTTTGGTTTTATGTCGAAAGTGGCTATTGTAGCTGAAAAGGTAAACCATCATCCCGTCTGGGAAAATGTGTATAATACGGTTAAAATCGAACTAAGCACCCATGATGCAGGCGGTGTGGTCACGGAGAAAGACAGGGAACTTGCCGCCGAAATCGATAAACTGGTTAAATAACATAGCCGGAAATCCATGAAAGAACACTCCCGGTTATTCCTTGTACCCACTCCAATCGGCAACCTTGAGGATATAACTTTGCGGGCGATCAGGATATTGAAAGAATGTGATCTGATCCTCGCCGAAGATACCCGGGTCACAAAAAAGCTGCTCCTTCATTATCAGATCGAAACGAAACTCCGGAGTTATCATGCCCATAATGAGCATAAGATCACTCCGGAAGTAATTAATAGCCTTAAAGAAGGGCTTCGTATCGCCCTGGTTACTGATGCAGGCACCCCCGGCATTTCGGATCCGGGATACCTGATAATTAAGGCCTGCCTGGAAAATGAAATTGAATTCGAGGTGTTGCCGGGACCCACGGCTTTTGTACCGGCCCTGGTTAAATCGGGTCTGCCCGATGATAGATTTACTTTTGAAGGTTTCCTGCCTCATAAGAAAGGTCGTAAATCAAGGATCGGGAGCCTGAAGGATGAAACCCGTACCATGGTCTTCTATGAATCTCCCTTCAGGCTCGCCAAAACATTAAAGGAGCTTGCTGCTGCCATTGGTCCGGACCGTCATGCCTCCGTGTCAAGAGAACTCACCAAAAAATTCGAAGAAACCAGGAACGGGACACTCGGGGAACTGGCCGAACACTATAACTTACATCCGCCCAAAGGTGAAATCGTACTGGTAGTGGCGGGGAACAGGTAGGTTTTATTTGGCAGGCACATCAAGTATCTTTGTGACAACTTATATGAAAAAACAAAATATGGACATAGATAAACTTCTTTCCGAAACCATAGAGATCGGCAAACGAGCCGGTGAGTTTATTGAGAACGAGAAAGCAAACTTTGATTTTTCAAAAATTGAGTACAAAGGCCAGAATGACCTGGTTTCCTATGTGGACAAACAAGCTGAAAAATTTCTCGTGGATGCGCTGGGTAAGATCCTCCCGGAAGCGGGATTCATCGCGGAGGAAGGCACCGGTGAAGCAAAGAAGATCAACTGGGTGATCGATCCGCTCGACGGCACCACCAATTTCATGCACGGTCTTCCACCCTATTCGATAAGTATTGCCCTTATGGACGATCAGGATATACTGCTTGGCGTGATCTACGACCTGCCTGCCGATGATTGTTATTACGCTCAGAAAGGAGGAAAAGCCTATTGTAATGGCGAGGTGATCAGGGTATCCGGGGTGGATGATTTTAGGGACGGCCTGTATATAACCGGTTATCCCTATAAAGATTTCAGCCGGATCGAAGATTTCAATAAGATCATGTACCATTTCCTGGCCAATTCGCACGGTCTCAGAAGATTTGGAAGTGCTGCTGTAGATCTCGCTTATGTGGCCAGCGGCAAGAGCGAAGGTTTTTTCGAATTTTCACTCAATCCCTGGGATGTGGCGGCAGGAGCCCTTATCGTTCAGCAGGCCGGTGGCATCATTACTGATTTTAACGGAAGCGATAATTTCATCTTTGGCGAAGAGATCATTGCCGGCAACCGGTTACAGCCCGAGATGCAGAAAATAATAAAAAGGTTCTGGTATGGTTGAAATTGATTATATTTGCATTGAATTTGAGGAGATCAGATTATGATTCAGGAAATTTTAGTATTTGCCATATTTATTGCCGCGATCAGTTATGTGGGATACCTGCTCTGGAAATCAATCAATACGGATAAGGATTGCGGAACCGGCTGCAATTGTGATCCGGGGGATGTGAAAAAGATGCGGAAACAGATGATCCGGAATCATTCGGAAAAATAATTCCAAATCCCGCTTTCCGGTCATGCCCATGCCCTGGTTCCTTCGGTACAGTTTGAACAAATATCAATGCTTTTACGGGAACTCAGTATCCTTTCCCTGAACTCCCTGTAACCTTCACCTTTCCAGATCGACCTGAGGTCATTATCCGACAGATGACCTAATTGATGGGAGGCATCTTTGTCAAAACAACAGGGCACGATCCGGCCGTCCCAGGTGATCACAGAGGAACTCCACATCCGCCAGCATTGATCTTTATAGTCATTCTTGAGGCGGTAAGCTCCCATGGCAGTTTTTTCATACCTCGAATACCGGTCTATATCCGGGATCAGGTCCGATCCATTGTGGTAATCGTAGATCTGCGCTGATTTAAATTCTATGCCATCCACCTTGTATTGTTCCCCCATAGTCCTGATCTCATCGATCTGATGCTGATTGGTTCCCAGGACCAGAAACTGAAAAACGACCAGTGGCCGGTCGGCCCCGGCCTTTTCCCTGTACTGGATCAGATTACGGGTGCCTTCCAATACCTTTTCAAGCTGCCCCCCAATCCTGTATTTTTCATAGGTTTCCTGATCTGACCCATCTATGGAGATGATTAATTTATCGAGTCCGCTCAATATGGTATTCCTTACATTACCTTCATGTAGAAAATGACCATTGGTGGAAGTACTGGTATACATCTTTTTTTCATGTGCATAACTGATCATATCAAAAAAATCAGGATTCAAATAGGGTTCTCCCTGAAAATAAAGGGTGAGATAAGCGGTGTGATGATGCAGGGAATCTATGATATGCCGGAATTTTTCAAGGGAGAGCATTCCTGTGGGCCTGGTGAATGAGCGCAGACCACTGGGACATTCGGGGCATCTTAAATTGCATGACGTGGTGGGTTCGACGGAAATGGCCATAGGATATCCCCAGTGGACCGCCCTTTTTAATCTTTTGGATAAAAGATAACTGACCCGGAGAAGCAGCATATTCCAGAACCTTGCCGGCGTTAACCTGCGGATGATCCCAACAGCTTCTTTTACGCGTATCTTCATTCTGTTCTTTCCCGTGAGTTGCTTTATTTTTTTCAGTAAAAAATAAATTTAACTTTCAATATAGGTAAGATTACAGAAAAATGATATTTTGATCCTTTAAAACCCAATTAATTATTCACATATGAAAAATTCAGATCAATTTTCAAGACGTTTTCTAATGGTATCGGCAGGTTTATCGATCATTCTTTTAAGCGCCAGCCTTTTTGTGTTTTCTCTGAGGGGCATCAGTTCAGCTCAGGCCAGTGATAATGATCGTTTTACCGATTGGAAAAATGAACCCACCCTGCCTGCCAGCCATTTGAGGAATATGCCCGCACAGGATGATCCCGATGAAGATATAAAAGCTATCTATGCCTTTGGCGTAGGCATAAGAGACGGCAATCTGTATTTCGGGATCCTATACAGTAATAATACCATCGGTCTGCACAGGGCACCAGCGGATGGTGAAGATGTTCTTGACTGGTAAAGTTGATCCTTTCCTGTAGTCTGTTCAATGCAGGTTTTTATAATAGCGGAATTTCTTCCACATGGCCCATCCTTCATTCCATGAAGGGTACTTAACTCCTCTTTTATGGTTCTCCCTGGCAATCCTGTATATAATACGCCAATGGGAAAACAACACTTTATAGGCTTCTGCCAATGAAAAACCCGGATCATAAATATGGGCCGGTTCGCTTTTTGCTCCGTTCAATTCAAGGATCTTAATGGTTTTTCCCTGTTTCAGTTCTTCCATACCGGCACAACGTATATCAAAACGCCCATAGAAGAAACCTTCTATTTTACGGGCAAATTCATCCACCACTTCTGTAAGCGCCTCATCAATCAGATGATTTCCGTTCAGAAAGGTAGCACCCCGCCTATGATTGCCGATGGGGACCAGTTCTATTTTTTCACCTTTGTCCGGTACCCGGTTCATCAGGCCGGGATGCCGCTTGCGCACCCGTTTGATCTGCAAACGGGCCCTGGGATCTTTTCCCATGAGCGTCTCTACAGTAGAGGAACCGTCACCGGTAACATGAAGCAATTCTTTTATCACCAGTGAACTAATTGTCCCTTGTTCCTGGCCCGGATACCGGTAATAAAATATGCCTGTTTCTAAGGGCAGATCAATATATTCCTGTATGATAAAATCCTCCCGTACCGTTTTAATATATGTCCTTAGCTCTTCCCGGTCTTCGATTTTTTCTACTCTCCTGCCCCTTTCTCCATGATCCGGCTTAACGATCACAGGAAAACGGATAGATCCAGCTTTCAGTTTTTCGATCACCTCCTCAAAGGAAATGGGATATTCCATCAACCGTGTTTTTGGTTTCAGGTCATCCGCTAACAGGTCCAGAATGGCCGATTTTGATTCCACCAGCAGGCCGCCACTCTCAATACCGGGATTCACGGCAGCAAAAAAGAACAGGGAACGGGCTTTGATCGACAGCCACAGCCAGAACAGCATGACAGGGAAATAAATGATCTGCCAGGGCCAGAATTCCCAGTTAACTAACCGGATCAGGAAATTTCTGCTTTCGGAAAATTTCAACTTTAATGTTTTATCCAGCTTTTGCCGTGTTAATCTTAACTTTTTCTTTCAGATCGCGAATAATATCCCTGTAATGCATGATTGAATGTTCCTGTCTATTAAAAAGCGAGGTTACCGATATGGTTTTGAGCCCGTCATTTCTCTCCATCAGTACATCGGTCTGCTTATTCCCTTCACCGGCAAACAAATGAAAGTCCAGGACGCTGTCTATAGTGGGCTCGTGTCCCTGTTCGAGCCATTCACCAAACCATTTTTCCCGTTTTTTGATTATCTCCTCATCATATAAAGTAACCGATGACCAGATATGGGGTTTATCCCAGGATAGATCCTTAAGGTATTTATTCTCACCGTCCCATCTGAATTCATAAAGGTTATAAGAATGGATGATCACCATGGTGAACGATTCTATATTATTCAGGTCATAGAGATCGACGAAATCGTACATATTCTCAAACTCAAAAAAATCAAGCACTACTAAACCCCGGCTGTGACGGTACGGGTATTGGGGCCAGTGAACCTTAAAGGCGCCATTCAGGAGGCATAAGGCACGATTACGGTCATCAGCAGCTATCCACGTGCCTCCGCCTTTTGGATCCTTTGGATATAAAACCGCATAATCCTTCTTCCTGTCGATAACGGGTGGAGTGGATGCCGGACGTGTTGTTTTTTCATCCCTGTTACTGGTTAACAGGTATCCTTTTTCTTCGAGCGGGATGAATGTGACGGTACACATGATCACTGATTCCTGTATCGAATGGTAGAACTGGCCACACCAAAATTTTCCGGCAATACCACATATTCACATATTTCGCCAAAAGCGTTTTTGATAATCGCCAGATGATGAATGGTATGTTCTATATTATAGGCCAGTTCCCGTTCAAAATTGGTATTCAGGGGAATATTCTCATTCCCCATATCACCATATTTCACCTCAAGCAACAGGACAGGGTTGTTCTTATTTTTATTTATCATTTTTTTCAGCCCGTCAATCACCTCCAGGGTAAAGGCTTTATCTTCCTCTATTCTTTTATCCCTTTTTCTTTCATCATAATTGACTTTTCCAGATTCGATGCCATCAAATAAACACAGGTAAAACTCTACAATATGCCGTATATGCTGGCCTATGGAGGCATTCAAGGAAGCCACTTTACGGCTATAGTCTTTTTCGTTGATCTGTTCAATCACATCTGTCAACTGGGTTAGCACTGAACTTGCAGTTGTCCTTAATTCCATTATTATCCGTTGCCTGTTATTACAAAAATACTGTGATATTCAGGAACCAATTTAATTATTCAGGCGCAAATACCCGTATTTTACATAAAAAATATCTTTATTGAATGATCAGCCGCCTAGGCTAAATAATCCATGTCAGAGGAATTACACCGGTTGGCTTGTGATTCCCCGGGCCTTCGAGCCTACTGTATACCTTACATCAAACATTTGAATACCAGGTAGTTATATAGAATTTAATACCCGGAATCCGCAGGATATTCCGGTCCGTGTTAATTCTCAGCAGGAACCGGATTCAACATAAACCGGTGAATTAGTGGCTGTAATTATAAAGACGGGCGGGCAGATGTACTGTTTGGTGGTATTAATTTACGCAGAGGGTTATTTTAATACATTTTGAATACCTTCCCAAACCAGTTCATTCTCAAATCCCTTGCTCACCAGATACCTGGCTATTTTATTCTTTCTAATAAAATCATCGTTATCTTTTATCGATCGGTTTTTCGACCTGATCAGTTTTTCAATGGTGGCATTATACTCTTCCGGATCAATTTCCCGCAGCGCCTCGTCAATGTAATGGGTATTAATATCCTTCTCTTTCAATCCCAAACGGATCTTGAACCGGCCCCAATGGTTGTTGCGGAATTTACTCAGGGCATAAATTCTGGCAAACCGGAGATCATTTACAAATCCCTCTTCCGAGAGCTTTTCTACGATCCTGTTCTCCGAATCAGAAGAAAGATCATATTTTCTCAGTTTTTTCATCACCTCACTTTCGGCTCTTTCCCTGTAGGTACAGTACTTCATCATTTTGATAAAGACCTGCTTTTCATCAATAGTCCTGTTTAATGCCTTTCTCCCGTTCATCACTATGAAAATATCGATTTTTTTTTGAAATCAGATCCTGATCCCGAACACGAGCACATCATCGGTCTGTACGTTATACCCTTTCCATTCATTAAATACGGACCTGAGTTGATCATGCTGTTCTTCAGCCGGCTTGCCGGAAAGGGTTTTAAGAAAATTCCGGAAATGCAGTTTCATAAATTTTTTACCTTTCTCCCCACCAAACTGATCCTGAAAACCATCGGTGGCCATATAGATCATATCATTTTCCCTGAGTTTGATTGATTTATTGGTGAACTTTTTTTCTTTTACATCGTTCCCTCCAATAGAGAAACGGTCGCCTTTCAGCTGATCGAGATCGCCATCCCTTACATGATACAGGGGCATCTTGGCCCCGGCAAAATTCAGCTCCCTGGTTTTGTAGTTAATTATACACAACGCTATGTCCATTCCTTCAAACGCCGACAGGGTGATCCCATGCTGGTTCAGGTTTTCGACTATTTTTTTATCAAGCATGTCCAGGATCTTTTCCGGATGCTCCCAATCTTTATAATCCATCGAGATCTGGTTGAGCAGGGAATTGGCAAGCACGGTCATGAATGCACCCGGCACACCATGTCCGGTACAATCGACTACCGCCACAATGATATGGTCCGTTTTTTTCGACATCCAGTAAAAATCACCGCTGACAATATCCCTGGGCATATATAAAATGAAAGATTCCCTGAAGTGATCCTTCAGCAAGGCGGCCCCGGGCAACAGGGAAAATTGAATTCTTCTCGCATATTCAATACTGTCGGTGATCTGGCGGTTTTTATCTGCAAGAATATGGTTGGTTTTTTCAATATCATCCCGCTGGGAGCTGATCTCCCCTTTCTGCCTGTTAATGGCCTCTTTCTGCTCCTGGAGGATCCTGTTTGCCTTATTCTGTAACCGGTATTGCCGGTAAATAACAACAGAAAACCCGAAAACAAATACCAGTCCGGTGATAAGCCAGATATTCATCATGTTTTTCTCTGCCGCCTCAAGGTCTTTTATCCTGTTTTCACTTCTCAATAACTGGATCTGCCGTTCTTTTTTTTCCAGGTCATAGAGCGCTTCCGCTTCTGCGATCTTCAAAGCAGACTGATGGGCATACATCTCTTGCCTGTGAAGCATATACAATTTGAAATAGATCAGGGCATTTTCCTGGTCACCGAGTCGATCATAATATTTGGCGAGGTTATTGTAAATGGTCTGTAATATCGGATCGGAATCGATCCGCTGGGCAATGCCCATGCTTTTTTTCAGGAAGCCGATCGCATCCTGATACTGGCCCATTTCCGAATGAAGATTCCCTATCTCGGAATATACCTTGGCCTGCAATTCCAGGTCGATCGATTGCCCGGCATAGGAAAGGCTCTGTTCCAGTTGGTTCATGGCTTCATTATAATTCCCAAGCTTCATATGGGCCATTCCAAGATTATAATAGGAATATCCCAATCCTGCAATATCCTTCTGCTGGTGATCGATCTCCATGGCACGGTTGAAATACAGAATGGCCTCTTCATAAGCCCCTTTTTCCAGATACATATGCCCGAGATTACTCAGAGAGGTGGCCGTAGTGTAGGGATCGTTCTTCGATCTTGCGATAAAAAGAGCCTGGTTAAAATATTGTTCACTTTTTTCGTGCTGCCCGATGTCCAGATAAATATTCCCTATGGAGTTTAGCAGGCTGGCCTTTCCATCTGATAATTCCAGCGTTTCATAGAGGTCGAGGGATATCCTGCAGTTTTCAATGGCCGATTCCTTAAAGCCCATGATGGATTTGATATCACATAATAAAGAATGAACCGATGCCAGCCTCTTCTTGTTGTCCAGTATCTGGAATATTTCAAGGGATTCATTGGTATATTTCAATGCGGCCTGATAATTGGACGTAGCAAAAAACAGGGTGCCGATCTTATATAGCGTTTCTCCGGTGAGTTCATCATAGGTCATGCTCCTGAACAGCGACAATGCCATATTATAATGATTGAGTGCACTGTCTATTTTATACTGGCGCTGATAAAAATCACCCAGGTTTTTATGCGAAAGCGCCAGCCCAAATTCATATTTGATCTCACCGGACAAATGGATTGCCTCGTGGGCGCGTGACAGATATTTGACTGAATCCGAATAATCATAGGCATCGAGCAGCTTGTTGAGGAGGTCTACTTTCTGTTTTTTGTTGCTGGTTTTAAGAAGCTCAAATTCAAGGCTGTCGGTATCACCCGCAAATGATATTCCGGTAATCATAAAAGTGATAAAAAATATATTGATGAGCCTCAACATTTAGTAAGTTTACATTCAGTGGATATCCTGATTAAAATTCAGAAAATATTTGTTGAAAAACAATCGAACCCGATCTAATGATCATTCAAAATTTCAAATTATGAAATACATTATATCATTGAGCATTCTTGTATATATACTTTCAGGATGCGAAAGGAAAATGGAAAACCAGGATAAAAATTCAAAAAGTCAGGAAGAGCAATATTATTTTGAAGGCATGTATGTGCCTTTCACCCTGCAGGCCGACCTGTCGGTGCTATCCGGACAGGAGAAGAAAATGATCCCTGTTTTGATCGAGGCGGCAGATATCATGGATGAGATCTTCTGGCATGAAGCCTTTGGCCGGGGTGATTCATTGCTCAATCAACTGGAAGATCCTGAGTTGAAACAGTTCGCCCGGATCAACTATGGCCCGTGGGACAGGTTGAACAACAATGAACCCTTTATTGACGGCGTGGGTCCGAAACCGGCAGGTGCCAATTTTTATCCGGCTGATATGACAAAAGAAGAATTTGAGGCCAGCGGGGCGGAGGATAAAAGGAGCTTATACACCATGATCCGGAGAGACGAAAGGGGTAACCTGGAGGCCATTCACTACCATGAATATTTTAATGAAAAAATCCTGAAAGCGTCCCGTCTCCTTGAAGAAGCGGCGGGATACGCTGAAGACCCCGGCCTGAAAAGATACCTTGAACTCCGGGCTGAAGCCTTCAGGGATGATAACTACCAGGAAAGCGACCTGGCCTGGATGGACATGACCACCAATACCATCGATGTGGTCATAGGGCCCATTGAAACGTACGAAGATCAGTTATATGGGTATAAGGCTGCCCACGAAGCCTATGTGCTGATCAAGGATAAAGCCTGGAGTGAACGCCTCGACCGTTATGCGGCTTTTCTGCCTGAGCTTCAGGAGGCTCTTCCTGTTCCGGCCGAATACAAGCAGGAAAAACCCGGTTCCGATGCCCAATTGAATGCTTACGATGTAGTCTATTATGCCGGTGATTGTAATGCAGGCAGCAAGACCATTGCGATCAATCTTCCCAATGATGAAGAAGTACAATTAAAGAAAGGTACCCGGCGCCTTCAGCTGAAAAATGCCATGCGGGCCAAATTCGACAAGATCCTGGTCCCCATCGCACAGGAACTCATTGCTCCCGGTCAGGTTGATAAAATTTCATTCGATGCCTTTTTTTCCAATACCATGTTCCATGAAGTAGCGCATGGCCTGGGCATAAAAAATACGATCACGGGGAAAGGCACGGTTCGGGAGGCGCTACAGGAACATGCATCCACGATCGAAGAAAGTAAAGCAGATATTCTCGGTCTGTACATGATCGACAAGCTCTCTGAAAAAGGTGAAATTGACAGGGCTCTCGAGGATTATTACATCACCTTTCTTGCCGGCATCTTCCGGTCGATCAGGTTCGGGACCTCCTCGGCTCATGGTAAGGCCAATATGATCCGGTTCAATTACTTCAAAGAAAAAAATGCTTTTGTCCGGGACCCGGATGACGGTAAATACCGGGTGAATTTTGAAAATATGCAGGAAGCGGTCAGGGATCTCTCCCGCGAAATACTGGTCATGCAGGGTGACGGGGACTACCAGGCGGTGGACCGGTTTATGGATGAATATGTGGCGATGGGAGATACACTGGAGAAGGACCTGGACAGGCTGAAGGAAAACAATGTCCCGGTGGATATTGTCTTTGAACAGGGACTTGAATTTTTAAACCTATAAATT
This sequence comes from uncultured Roseivirgaceae bacterium, assembly GCA_964543195.1. GTDB lineage: Bacteria > Bacteroidota > Bacteroidia > Cytophagales > Cyclobacteriaceae > JAGTVG01. The sequence continues at coordinate 19,592 of CAZIXF010000014.1, read as the reverse complement.
GTTTCACATATGGAATACCGGCAAATTGGAAATACAGGAATAAGCATATCGGAAATAACTTTCGGGGCCTGGGCAATCGGCGGTTGGATGTGGGGAGGATCGGACGAGAAAGATGCGAAGGCAGCCATCGAGACAGCCATCGGTCTGGGCATGACCACCATTGATACGGCACCGGCCTACGGTTTCGGCAAAAGCGAATCGCTGGTGGGTCAGGTAATCAAAAATAAAAGGGATAAGGTGCAGGTCCTGACGAAATACGGGCTGCGATGGGATACGGACAAAGGAACCTTTCACTTCAATACCAGAAATGAAAAAGGTGAAAAAATTGCCATGCATAAGTATGCCGGGCCGGAAAATGTGATCCGGGAATGTGAAGAAAGCCTGCAGCGCCTCAACACCGATTATATCGATCTGTACCAGATCCACTGGCCGGATCTTTCCACCCCTATCGAAGATACCATGGAAGCCGTGTTGAAACTGAAGGAACAGGGCAAGATACGGGCTACAGGTGTTTGCAATTACGATGTAGAACAGATGAAAAGAGCCGATAAGGTGGTTACTATTGAAACCAACCAGGTACCCTACAGCATGGTATTGCGGGATATAGAAGCCGATGTGATGCCTTATTGTGAAGAAACCGGCAAGGGTATCCTGGCTTACAGCCCCTTGCAGCGCGGTTTGCTGACCGGCAAGATCACACCCGGATATAAATTTAAAGAAGGCGATCACCGGCCCAGCACTCCTCATTTCAAGGAACCCAATCTCTCCCGGATCAATCATTTCCTCGATTCGATCAAACCGCTGGCCGGTGAGGCCGGCATCAGCCTTACCCAGTTGGTGATCTACTGGACCCTTCAGCAACCGGCTATTCTGTCGGCGCTGGTAGGCGCAAGAGATCCGGAGCAGGTGAAGGAAAACGCCGGGGCCGGAGATGTGAGGCTGGAGGACGGTGTGATCAGGGAAATAAATGAAAAGCTGGATGACCTGAAGCTTGAGGTGTGAGGATGGAGGATGGAGGATGGAAGATGGAGGATGGAGGATGGAAGATTGAGGATTGAAGATTGAGGATGGAAGATGGAAGATTGAGGATGGAAGATGGATGGTGAAAGGTGAAAGGTGAAAGGTAGGACCGGGGACGGAGGACCGGGGACCGGGTTGAAAGGTGTAAGGTGTAAGGTGTAAGGTGTAGGGGTGGTAACCGCTAACTCCTAACAGCTAACTGCTAACTCCTAACAGCTACACCCTGAACCCTAAACCAATGAACGGAAGCATCAATAGCTGCTCTCATCGATCCGGGTCTTCCCCCTGTAGGTCCAGTAAATGATGATGGTATAGGAAACCACAAAAGGCATCCCGAATGAGGCAAACGTGAGCATGGTTTTCAGGGTATAGTCGGAAGATGAGGCATTGTAAATGTCAAGATTGAATTCGGGAGAAAGATTCGAAACCATCATGTTCGGGAAAATACCCAGGGCAAACAGCATGATCAGGGCCGCAATGGTACATGCCGAGGAAACAAACATCTGGTACGGTTTATCCAGCACCAGGGTTCTCGATATATTAATGATCGACAGTACATTCAGCGCCACCACAAACCAGGCAAAAACCGAAATAAAGGTCTGATATTCCTGGATGATCACGTGAGTCCTGCCCGGCAGACTGATCTGACCGAAGGAAAAATTAGCGATCATCTCCGGCCGCATGCCCAGGGTAGTGGCGGTGACTACCAGAAAAAGCATGATGAATACAATATAAGACCTCTTGACCCAGCCTCGCACCTGCTTCTGCAGATCTCCTTCCGTTTTCATATAAAGATAGATCGCCCCATGCATCGCAAACATCGACAGGTTGAATATCCCGGTCAGCAGGGTATAGGGAGTGATAAGATCGAGTAACGAGCCCTGGTATTCCATATCGGCACCGATACGGAAGCCGATGATCACATTCCCTATGGTTATTCCAAAGAGAATAGCCGCAAGTATGGATCCCACTGAAAAACTGATATCCCATGTACGGCGCCATTTTTTTCCCGGCTCCTTGCTCCGGAACTCTATCGAAACCGCCCTGAATATCAATGCGATCAGAAGAAGCATAAACGGCATGTAAAACCCGGAGAAAGCGGTAGCATAGACATTCGGAAATGCAGCGAACAAGGCGCCACCGGCGGTGATCAGCCAGACCTCATTCCCATCCCATACCGGCCCGATGGAGTTCAGCAATATCCGGCGGTTATAATCCCCTTTACTGAAAAGATGAAGCGCCCCCACTCCCAGGTCGAAACCATCGAGAATGGCATAGCCTGTAAGCAGTATGCCAATTAACAGATACCAGATGACATTATAATCGATCATGATCCTTTCAATTTGTCCAGAAATCTCAACCTCATGGATTTCAGGTTAAAGCCTGCTTCGGGCATGTCATCCGGATAATGCGGTCCATGCCTGATCTCCTTGTCGATCACATATAACCAAACAAAAAACAGAAGTGTGTATACCAAAATAAAGAGTATCAGGGAGGCCAGTATTTCCGGTGCCGTCACCGACTTGGAAAGACCCTCACTTGTCCGTAGCAGGTCCTGCACGATCCAGGGCTGCCGCCCCCGTTCAGCGGATACCCAGCCCAGCTGATTGGCCATGACCGGGAAGATCACACTGATCACGAAGATCCACAGCAACCATCGTTTTTCAAAAAGGCTGCCCCTGAAGACCAGGAATATGCCGATAGTGGTCAGGGCAATGAAAAGCATGCCCAGCCCCACCATGATATGATAGGTCTGGAACACCATGCCCGCAGGAGGCCAGTCCTGCCTCGGATATTCATTCAACCCCTTCACTTCTCCCGAAGTATCACCATAGATCAGATAACTTAACATGCCCGGGATACGGATCCCATAGGTTCTCTGTTTATCCGGATCGGTAAAACCAATAAGGTATAAGGGAGCTTCCGTAGTAGTCTCGTACAACCCTTCGTAGGCAGCCAGTTTGGCAGGCTGGTGTTCGGCCACCACATTGCTGTGCCAGTGACCGGTGTATAACTGGGCCAGGGAAGCCACAAAGGCCACGGCAAGTGCCACCAGAAATGAGCGTACCGCAAATTCCTGGTACTTTCCTTTAAGGTAATAAAAGGCCCCCACACTCATGACCAGAAAGGAACCCTGAATAAAGGCCCCGATTATCGTATGGGTAAACCTGACCATGGAGGATGGATTGAATACCATGGACCAGAAATCAGTGATCACGGCCCGCATCATAGCACCTTCACCCACAATTTCATAGGCCACCGGCGTATGCTGCCAGGAATTGGCCACTACGATCCAGAATCCGGACATGATGGACCCCAGGGCCACCATGATGGTGGAAAACAGGTGAAACCAGGGCTTCACACGGCCCCATCCAAAAAGAAGGATGGCCAGAAATCCCGATTCGAGGAAAAACGCAAATATCCCTTCAGCCGCCAATGGTGAACCAAATACATCGCCGACAAACCGGGAATAAGTAGCCCAGTTGGTCCCGAATTCAAACTCCATCACGATGCCCGAGGCCACCCCCACCGAAAAACAGGCTGCAAATATCTTGATCCAGAACCGGGTGATCACCTCATAGATCTTCTTTCCGGTAATCAGGTAGGTGGATTCAAAAATAACCAGTAAAAGTCCCAGCCCGATATTAAAAGGAGGGAAAATATAATGGAACATAATAGTAAATGCAAACTGCAGCCTGGCAAGAAATTCAGCATCAAGTTCCATATTAACGATCAGTGTACCGTTTATAAAAAAAATAGGTTGCGGCAATAAAGATAATACCTATGAGAATCTTTAGCATCCTCTCCATACTAAAATTATGGGTCTCCGGTAAAATTTCCAGCACGAACGAATCCAGCAGATAATAGACCAGGAATAAACCCAATGCCAGCAGAAAAATTTTCCTGACCGGTGTATTTCCTTTCTTTTTTGCCATCTTTAAAGGTAACAATATTCTGCAGGATAAAGTTGATAAAGATCGCCCTGATTTCGGATACCCATGGATACCTGGACCAAAAGATCCTCGATCATTTTGCCGGATGCGATGAAATATGGCATGCCGGTGACCTGGGCACCCTGCAAGTGGTTGAAGAATTAAAGAAGGAAAAAGTCCTGAGGGCTGTGTATGGCAATATCGATGGCCCTGAGATAAGATCACTCTATCCCGAACACCAGATCTTCAGAATTGACCATCTGAAAGTTTGGATGACCCATATCGGAGGTTTCCCTCCAAAATATAACCCGGAAACGAGAAAAAAACTGATTGAGATCGATCCGGACCTGTATATCTGCGGTCATTCCCATATTGCAAAGGTGGTTCCGGATAAACAAAACAGGTTGATCCATATCAATCCCGGTGCAGCCGGTCATGAGGGATTTCACACAATACGGACGATCGTCCGGTTTGCCATTGAAAACTCAAGGCTCAAAGACCTGGAAATGATCGAGCTGGGCAGGAGAGGAATCATCCGGGAATGAGTAAACCGGGGATTGCCGGTCCTGCCGGGATATCACCGGATCCCGCAGGAGCACTTCACTATTATGCCGGGATATCACCGGGATCACACCGGATACTGACCGGATAATGCAGGGGTAACGTGGGCTAACAGCCGGACCGCGCAAAGTAAAGCCGGATTGCTGCGGGGTAATGTCGTGCATCACAGGATCCCGCCGGGTATCACCGGATGTTGCCTGGCCACACAGGTATCGCCGGATCACGCCGGATCCCTCACCGGGAAGTACGACCGTAAGGTTGACGTTCAAAAAAAAATCGAGGGTGTCCGCTCCGACCGGAGTTTATTTTTTCTCTTCGCTTTTCTTTCCCTTATCTGATTCTTTCTTTTCTCCCTTTTGGGAAGCCTTTGCTTTGGTAGGGGAAGATTTTTTTGCCGAACCGGACTTACCGGAAGAAGATTTTTTTGCAGCGGATGATTTCGATTTGCTGCCTTTCCCGGCAGAAGACTTGGTGGAAGTCTTTTTTTTCGGCTCCTTTTTTTCCTTTTTCTCTTTCCCTTTCTCAGGCTCCTTCTCTGCCTTTTTCTTTGCTGCTGCGGACGGCTCCCTGGATTTTACATCTTCTTTTTTCTCTGCGGCAGGTGCTTGGGGCTCTTCTTTCTGTTCTGCTGCTGGTGCTTGGGGCTCTTCTTTCTGTTCTGCGGCAGCCTCTTCTTTCTTATCCTTTTGTTCAGTTTTTTCTTTGACCGTTTCCGCAGCCTGAGATTTAGTTTCCTGCTGTTCTTTGGCTTGCTGCGCTTTTGTTTCCGGCGCTTTCTTTTCCTGTTCCTTTTTCTCCGGCTTAGCGTCTTTCTCAAACGAAGATTTTTCCTCTTCTACATCTATATTTTGTAAAACAGGATGAAAAGTAAGAAGCTTAATACGCTGATTTCTCTGTTTAGCTTTAACCCTGTTCCTAAGTGCTTTTCTTTTAATTCTTGTACCGGCCATCGATTTAATCGGTTAAAATTGAGGTGCAAATATAACTAATATTCCCTAAACACCCAGTCAGGCCGGCAACCAATTTCATTTTGACAAGAAACAACCGTACTTGCCCCCGGTTGTAGTGCCGGCCGGGCATGATCCATCTCGTTTTGAAATGAGACAGACCCGGTTATTATCCCGGTAAGTTAGTGATCGTTTGAAACAGGTTGAGAGGGCTTATCAGGCAGGCATACGCCGGGTGGAAGGTCCAGATCGGGAATATTGTTGATCTCTATCCCACCGTCATCGTCATCATTGTCATCATCAAGACGTATATTTTTTGCGTGATATCTTTTAATTATAAAGAAAATTAATATGATATAAGCCACAAAACAAAAAATAACATCAATGAATGTCATATTTATGGAACCTTTTTTCTTTAATATTTCTTATTAATATAGATAGTAATAAGTTAAAAAACCAACATTTATATTAATTTTAAAATTACGGAAAATGCAATTATTGCAGTAATTTAGTAATCTTTATTATTGACTTAATGGACAGAAACTTCATAAATAAATTATATCAGAAACATATATCGGCGGAGTCGGTTCCTTCAAGAAGTGCAATCTGCAAATTTACGGAAGGGCTTCTCGAATTACTCTTCCCTCAGCTGAGTGAGAGTCGTCATAAAAACAGTGCTGAACTGGCCCTTTTGTGGGAGTCGCTGACGATCGAGCTGAAAGGCATTTTCGTGAACATGGAAAATAAGATGGACAAAACCCCTGAGGAAGTGGCCGGTTCATTCATGAAAAGAGTACCTGAGATCTATAACATGATGATAGACGATGCGCAGGCCATAAACGATGGTGACCCCGCTGCCCGAAGCATCGACCAGGTGATCAGGACCTATCCTGGTTTTTTTGCGATTGCCTGCTATCGTATAGGACACGCATTCTGTGATATGGGGGTCCCATTGTTGCCCAGGATCCTTACAGAATACGCTCATTCCAAAACAGGGATTGATATTCATCCCAAATCGGAAATAGGATCGCATTTCTGCATAGACCACGGAACCGGCATTGTAATTGGTGAAACCACCATCATCGGGAATAATGTAAAAATTTATCAGGGTGTTACACTGGGGGCTTTGAGCGTGAAAAAAGAAATGGCAAAGATCAAAAGGCATCCCACAATCGAGGATAATGTGATCATCTATGCCGGTGCTACCATCCTTGGCGGCAATACGACCGTAGGCAGTAACAGCATCATCGGGGGTAATGTATGGATTACCGAAAGCATACCCCCCAACTCCCGGGTGTATCATAAACCACAGATCGAAGTGAAAAATGAATTGAATACCGATGGATAATAATTAATTCGAATAAGTTTTTAAAAACTTTTTATTGGTTCAGACTTTTTCTATAGCGTGAGATTTTAAAATTTTTTAATACAAGACCAATGGAAGAACTACATAAACTGATCAATATAGTCAGGCATAAAAGCCAGAGAAGTGTACAACTTGTCAATCAGAATTTCAGGAAAAAACAGAAATCAAAAGACAATCAGCTTTACGAAGGGATCCTGAATAATATCTTTCACATGGAAGAAACAGCCTCCCGTATGCTTTTCAATACCGATCCGGGAAACCGTAATTACAGAAATGCAAAAGCCAAACTGAAACAGAAATTGCTTAATCACATGTATTTTCTGGATTATAACAAGTCCGGATATACCGGTTTCATGAGAGCCAAATACGACTGTCTTCATACGCTTCACCAGATGAAGATCCTGATCATGGAAGGGGAAGATTGTATTGCACTCAAAAAGCTGCCACCACTGGTAAAAACGGCAAAAAAATATGAATTGATAGAAATCGCTCTCGATGCATTGCTCCTATTGAGAAATGAGTTTGCCTTTATGGGCAAATGTACCCCATTACACAATTCTGAAGAGGAGATTAAACAAATCAAGCCCTTTCACCAGGCCATCCTCGAGTGTGAGGAGATCTATTATGATACACTGGTCATGATCAATAAATCGATCAGTTCGAGTGAAAAAATTCTTGACGAAATACCCGGAAAGATAAAATACATTAAGAAAAAAGCCAGGGAGTTCCGGAGTGCCCGCCTCGATATACTGGCAGTCAATCTCGAGATCGCCAATTATAAATTAACCCAGAATTTCAGGGGTATTCTCAGGATGTGCAACTACCTGGAAAGCAAATACATAAAAGATGATGTCTCCTCCATAAAGGTCGATATCGATCACAAGGAGGTCATATTCCTTAAATTGTACTGTCTCTATATATCATTTGAGACAGAAAAGGGTATAGAGTATGCCTCAAAGAGGTCGGACATATTCAGGGAAGGAAATGAAGACTGGTTCAGATTCAAAGAATATCAGTTTTTATTGTGCATGAAAGCTGAAAAGTTTCATCAGGCCACCAAAGAATTCCGTAAAGTCAGAACCAATAAAAATTATAACCAGCTACGGAAGAAAGATCAAAGCCGTTGGACGATTTACCGGGCCTATATTCTGTTCGTAAACAATACGAAACTGGTCAGATGGGGATTCGATCTGGAAGAATTTCTCGAAACGGTTCCTTCCTATCCGAAAAAGCTGGCCGGGTATACAATCAGCACCCTTATTATTCAATTGTTATTTTATCTGAGAGAAGGGAACATAGCACGGGTTAAAAATAAACTTGAACTGCTCAAGCCGCTGAGTTCCCAACATCTTGATAAAAGACATAATTACCGGAACAGTATATTCATCCGGATGCTGGAAGGGGTAGTGGAAAAGGAATTTGACTACGGCCGGGTCGTGGAAAAATGCAGGAATTATTATCATAAGCTGGAAGAAACGCCGCTGGTGCCGGATTTCAAACAGGAAATGGAGGTAATCCCTTATGAAATGCTCTGGGAGTACACCCTTAATATCCTTAAAACCAATAAATATTACATCCATTACCGGTTTTATAATTATTCTGAAGTGTAGTGCCCCGGATTATTTTAGTATCCGCATTTTAATCACGTCTAATGATATTTGATTCGAAAATCGCGAATCGCGAATCGCGATTCGCGATTTTCTATTTTCAAAGCTATTTTTGCAACCATGAAAGCCAACGAGCTCCTGGCCAAATTTCTGATCTGGCGCATAAAAAATGTCAGAACCCGGAATTTCGTAATTTTTTTAAGCGCCGTGATAGGAGCCATTGCCGGTCTTGCTGCGGTGGTGCTTAAGGAATCGGTCCATACGATCCAGGGATGGCTGAAAAGCGGGTTCCTTCCCAATTACCTGTATTTCATATACCCTTTGATCGGTATTATGCTCACGATCATCCTTTCCCGTTATATTTTCAGGGAAAAACTGGGTCACGGCATTACCGACATCATATATGCCATTGAAAAAAAATCCAGCCTGATCCAGCGCACAAAAATGTATACCCGGATGATCACCAGTGCCATCACAGTGGGTTTCGGCGGATCGGTAGGGCTGGAGGCACCCATAGTCGTGACCGGCTCTGCCATTGGTTCGAATGTATCCCGGTTGATGCATACGGATTACAACAGCAGGACTATCCTGGTGGGTTGCGGTGCGGCAGGCGCCATATCAGCCATATTCAATTCACCGATTGCGGGAGTGATCTTCTGTTTTGAAGTGATCATCACCGGACTCACCATTACCGGCTTTATCCCCCTGCTCATCGCTTCCGTTTCCGGATCGCTGGTGTCCCTGGCCCTGCTTGGAGAAGATATACTTTTTTCATTCAGGCAGACCGATAGTTTTCAGGCTTCGGACACACCATCCTATATTATACTGGGGATTGTATGCGGACTGGCCTCACTGTATTTCACGCGGATCACCAATACCGTGGAAATCAAAATTCAGAAGATAAGAAACTACCTGGGACGTGGCCTCACCGGCGGGATACTGCTCGGTTTGATCATTATCCTGTTTCCGCCTATTTATGGTGAAGGATATGGAATTATTAAGGAACTCCTGAATGGAAATCATGAGATAATAATGCAGAATAGCCTGTTGCTTACCGATTCAGGCAATATCTGGGTTTTCGGCTTGTTCATTTTCGGTATCGTATTGATCAAACCCGTGGCATCTGCCCTGACCATTGGTTCCGGCGGAAGCGGAGGGATCTTTGCCCCGTCCCTGTTTCTGGGGGGGATAACGGGATTTCTGACCGCCATACTGATCAACTCAATCGCAGGGACCCAATATGTGAGTTATACCAATTTTACACTGGTGGGCATGTGCGGTGTGATGAGCGGTGTGCTGCATGCGCCCCTCACGGGGATCTTCCTTATAGCGGAGATCACCAGCGGTTATACGCTTTTTGTACCGCTGATGATGGTATCTGCCATATCGTTTACCACCATTACCTATTATGAAGAGTATTCATTATATACCAAAAACCTGATCCTGAGGGGAGAATACAGCCCCTATGATAAGGATAAACAGGTGCTGGGAATAATCCGGTTACATAAACTGATCGAAACCGACCTGATTACGGTCGATCCCGATAAAAAACTGGAAGACCTGGTAAATATCGTCAGTAAATCCAAAAGAAATATCTTCCCCGTGGTTAACGAAAATCAGGAACTGATGGGTATTATCACGCTGGATGATATCCGGGGTATTATGTTTGATCCCAAATCCCGGGAAACGATATTGGTCAGAAACCTGATGCACAGTCCTCCCGATACGGTAAATTATAGTGACAATATGCAAACCGTCATGAGAAAATTTGAAAAAACCGGAGCATGGAACCTGCCGGTAATCAGGGAGGGAAAATACCAGGGCTTTTTAAGTAAATCGACTATATTCAACGCATACCGGAATAACCTCAGGCGGAAAAAATTTGCATAAAAAATAATTGGTTTTAATTTAAACTTTTCATTCTGAGGAAGTTATCCACAATAAAATAATTTAATTGATGGCCCATAAGGTATTGAAAAACAGCCTTTTATAGAGGGTCAATTAAAAGATGTGGATAAGTGTTAAAAAATGTGGATAAAAATCTTGACTTTTTAAAATATATTTTTTGTGATATTAAATTGGGATAATCAGGTCAGAATTTTAGCATCTGTCTAAAAAAAATTATATTAAGATTAAAGCTGCTGAAAAACGTTTTTTTTAACCGGGGCAAAGAAACACTTTGCCGGATTTTTGTGGATTGATCAAAACCTCTAATTTTAAGGAAAAATTTTTCGGTTGAACAAAATACTCAAAATACGGATTTGCTTTATCCTTGGACTGATTGGTTGGCTGGGCATGACTGCCGCCAGTCTTTTGATTGCTTTTTCTCTGGCCAACCAGATCCATCCCGGCATACCCTATTATATACCCGATATTTTATATATCCTGTTCTTTGTTTCTGTTTTTTATTTTTACAAGGTCCGCCTGGGTAAATCGGGTAATGTAAACCTTCAGGAATTATTGTGGCGGGTTTTCGTAACCGGGCTGATCGCCACCATCATTGCCCTGGGCCTGGAATTGGTCGAATCCCTTTTCGGGCGCCACAGGATCGGAGATAATCCACTCGTGCTGAACCTGATCAACAGCATGGCGATCGGGATAGTGACCGCCTTCTTCATTTCTACGATGATCGTCTGGGCCAATTTTATATTTTATCAGAAATCCAAACGGCTGGTCTATTCATGGAGGATATTTGAATACCTGATATTGTTTTCTCCCTTTTTCGCCCTGATCAACCGGGGCCAGGTCAATGTATTCTATCTGTCTTTTCTCATCCTGATCATCCTTTTCAGCATCTATTTTTCCGCCAATTTAAAATGGGTGGCCTACCTCAACTTCAAACAGAAATGGAGGAGTATCCTTCTGTTTGTATTGATCATGATCTATCAGATCTATTTTATGCGGCTCATGTACACCCATTATATGGAACAGGGCGACATCCTGGTCATGGATTCATTCCTTCATATATCTTTGATGAGCCTGTTCATATTCATTTTCATCTATTCGCTGATATCCGTGCTGGTCATTCTTTTTAATCTTCCCACCTCATCGGTTTTCGAAAAAAAACTGGAAGAGATCATCAATTTCCAGAGGTTGAGCCAATCCCGGAATACCGGTAAGAATGAAGAGGAAGTGTATGATATATTACTCGACAGTGCAGTAAGCGCCGTATTGGCCGACGCCGCCTGGCTTGAAGCAAACCAGCCCAGGGACAGTAATTACAAGCGACTTGTGCACCGGATATCGGCACAAGAGATCAACGAGGTCAAAAAACGGATCCCGGAAAGCAAGATCAAATCCCTGTTGAGTTCTGACCCCATAAAAAATATCAAATCAGACCGCTATATCGCCTCCCTTCGGGATTATAAATACCGGTCCGTGCTGGTGTTCCCTTTGTTCGTTCAACAGGAAATTATCGGTTCCCTGGTACTGCTTAAGGAAATATCGGATGGTTTTAATGAAGAAATGATCAATGTGATCCGTACTTTCGTTAACCAGGCATCCATTTCTATTGAAAACTTCAAGCTCATCGAGACCGCTATCGAGAACGAAAGGTATATCAAGGAATTGAATATTGCCAAGAATGTACAAAGAAGCCTTCTTCCGGTCAAACTGGAACACAGTGATTTTTTCGATATCGCAGCCTTTTCCAGGTCGGCCGATGAAGTGGGAGGCGATTATTACGACATAAGCAAGCTGGATAATGACAGGACGATTGTGATCATTGGCGATGTATCCGGAAAAGGCACCTCCGCCGCCTTTCATATGTCTCAATTGAAAGGTGTTTTCCACAGCCTCATCCAGCTTCCCCTGTCATCCAGCGAATTTATGGTATATGCCAACAAGGCCCTTTCGAAAGGCCTCGACAAAAGTTCGTTTGTCACGGCTTCCATCTTTAAGATCGATAACTCATCCCGCCGGATCGAATTCAGCCGTGCAGGACATTGCCCCACCCTTTTCTATGAAAAAGAAAAAAAGGCGGCTACCTATTATTATGGCAAAGGAATGGGCCTTGGCATATTAAGAAACAATAATTTTCACCAATACGTTAACAATGATAGTATAACCTATAAATCCGGTGATCTGCTGGTGTTGTTTACCGACGGCATCACCGAAGCGAGGAATAAACATGGTGAGGAATTCGGATACGAAAGGTTTAAAGACCTGATCGTTAAAAATGCGGAGAAAACACCTGAAGAGATCAAGGAAGCCATCTTCGATGCACTCTTTATCCATTGTGAATCGAATGCACCCGAAGATGACTATACGGCGATAATTATAAAGTTTAGATAAAAAAATAAAACCAACATTTTTTAATAGCGTTAAAACACATGGTGACGATTCATACTGATCAGGAAGAAGATTTTTATGTTATAAAAGTAATCGGAGAAATTGACGCGAGTTCGTCGATTTACCTCGATAATAAAATTAGCGAGACAATAAAATCACATAAAAGGATCCTGGTTGACTGCCGGGAACTCACCTATATTTCTTCCGCGGGATTAGGCGTGTTCATGTCCTATATCCACGAAATGGAGGAAAGTGAAATAAAGATGGTTTTATTCGGATTAAGCAAAAAGGTCCGGAACGTATTCCAGATTTTAGGGCTGGATCAGATAATTGATATGGTTGAATCAAAGGAAGAAGCAAAGAAAATTCTGAATGCTGTATAATTTCAAAGTTCCGTGCCAGAAAAAACGGTTGGTGGAGATACGGTATTTCCTCAATGATGTATTGAAAAATCATCTCGAATCGGAAATATTCATCAATTCGCTCGTGTTGGCTGTAGATGAGATCTGTGCCAACCTGATGATCCATTCGCACCAGTGCAATCCCGACAAATGCCTCGAACTGAAGGTCAGCATAGAATATGATGAAATAGTCTTTGAGATCATGGATACTGGAAACGGTTTTAATTTCAAGGATTATAAGGAACCTACTATACAGGAGATTGTTCACAACAAGAAAAAGGGAGGCCTCGGGTTGATGCTTGTGAGACGGATCATGGACAAAATAGAATTTATCCCCAATAAAAAAAATAATGTGTACCGGCTCAGCAAAAAATTGATCGCATAAGCCCATACCATTCCCATCAGAAAAAAAATTGATCGCGTAAATCACATCATTCCTCATATTAATAAAAGAAACTTCCCTTATTTTCGTTAAACTTGAAGCATTCAAAAAAATGACCCTGTCGTGCATGAGAGGATTAGGTATTATTTTTACATTATGGCTATTCATTTCCGGATGTGCGCCTTCCAAAGTTCCGCAAAGCGGCATCGATGCGGTGTTTGCAATAGACGGTAACCCGGTGGGACGGGAAGAATTCATTTATAACCTGAAAAAAAACAACTATGCCGGGGATCCGGCCCTCTCCCGTGCTGCGATCGATGAATACCTCGACCTGTATATCAATTTCAAACTAAAGGTGCATGAAGCCAGGCAACTCGGCCTCGATACCACCAAAAAATTCCGGGACGAATACAGGGGTTACAAAGATCAGCTTACCGAATCCTATCTGAAGGATGATTCCGTGATCAACGCCCTGGTCGATGAAGCCTATCAACGTCTCCGGGAAGAAGTAAGCGTATCGCATATATTGATCAGGGTAAGTAACTTCTCTGACCCTTCCGATACGCTGAAGGCTTACCGGGAAATCCACCGGATTTATGAAAAAGCGACTGAAGGGGAAGATTTTACTGAACTGGCCGTGGAATATTCCGAAGATCCCTCGGTGAAGATCAATAAGGGCCGTTTGGGTTTTTTCAAGGGCCTGCAAATGGTTTATCCTTTCGAGGAAGCGGCCTATGAAACACCCGTGGGCGGGATCTCTTTACCATTTAAAACACCATTCGGGTATCATATCCTCAAAGTACACGATAAACGGCCTTCACAGGGAAGCGTCCAGGTAGCCCATATCATGCTTCAGAATAAGAAAAATAGGAGCCCTCAGGATTCCGCGCGGATCAGGGATAAGATCTATACGATATATGATTCTCTGACTGCCGGGGGCGACTGGGATTATTTTACTGCGCGGTATTCGCAGGATATGCGCACCAGGGAAAACGGAGGGGTCATGTCGCCGTTTGAAGCAGGGAGGATCGTACCCTCCTTTTCGGAAGCCGCCTTTGCCCTCGAGGCGCCGGGTGATATCAGCGAGCCCGTACATACCCCCTATGGGTGGCATATCATCAAACTGATCAGAAAGATACCCCCGGGATCTTTTGAAGAACTGAAAAAGGAGATCGTGGACCGGGTAAAACAGGATTCACGATCGGGGCTGACCAGGGAAATACTGATCGAAAGGCTGAAAAAAGAAAATCATTTCCGGATGAGCCGGGATATCCGGGCATCGGTACTGGCGTATGCCGACAGCAGCCTGCTGCAGGGAAAATGGGAATTCGATCGCACGGATGGATTTACGGAATCCGTGTTGTTTACCATTGCGAACAGGAACTATACCGTGGGTGATCTTTTTGAATCTGTGGAGACAAACCAGCAAGTAAACCGCACATCCAACCCAGGTGTGTATATGAATTCCCTGATCGATCAATACATCGAAGACCGGCTTATCGAATATGAAAAAACACAACTGCCACGAAAACACTTCGATTTTAAAATGCTTTCGCAGGAATATTATGAGGGCATTCTTTTGTTTGAGTTGATGGATCGCAAAGTGTGGTCGAAGGCGGTGGAAGATACGGTGGGGCTGAAAGCCTTCTTCCGTGAAAACAGAGGCCGGTACCGGTGGCCAACCCGCATGGCAGCCACGGTTTTCAGGTCGGATGACCTGGACGTGATCAACCGGGTGAGCGCATTGCTCGACCGGGAATATTATGAGATCTACGACGATTCCGTCCTTCTGGGAATTGCCGGGGGAAACATTATTCCTGATAATAGAATGTATTTAGATAGCATTTATGGCCTTGCGGTAGAAGATGAAGAGAAAAAGCTTATGATCGCCTTACCGGCCGCAAAAAGGAATTCAGGCGACCGGCATTCGGGCGACCGGCATTCGGGCGACCTGTTCGATGAATTTCTGGCAGACAACGATTATGACCGGGATTATTTCATCCCGGTAAACGCTCGTACGGAGAATCCGTATGTTAAAATGGTCTCAACCGGTAAAAAAGATCTCGTGGGATTAATTAATCATAATTCAGGAGTAAATTTGCAGGTGGAATACGGGCTTTATCAGAAAGGAGATCATGAAATAATTGATCTGATCGACTGGGAGCCCGGGAAACATGATGTTTCGATCGATGAGGATGAATACCTGGTCCATGTGGAAGAGGTACTGTCACCGATGGATCAGCGTCTTGAAGAAGTGAGGGGTAAAGTGATCTCCGATTATCAGGGCTATCTGGAAAAAGCCTGGATCGGGGAACTCAGATCGAAATACGAGGTAAACGTGAATAAGAAAGTGCTGGAAGAAATATATAATGAATTTGAAACCAATTAGTCTTTTTATGGTTTCCGGATTGCTGCTGTTTTCCTGTGATCTGATCGATCTCAAGGAAGGGCAATCGGGGATCAATTTCAGTGACCCGGAACAGCCCAGTCCTGTGGCCAGGGCTCACGATCATTATCTGTATTATTCCGACCTCGAAGGGCTAATCCCGCAGGATATCTCCAAAGCCGACAGCGCCAACCTGATGCAGCGCTATGTGAAAAGCTGGATCAATAAACAGCTGGTTATCTCCGAAGCTTCCGACAAGCTCAGCCTGGATGAAGCGGAGATTGAAAGAAAAGTACTGGATTACCGGTATGCCCTTATGATCCATGAATATCAGAAGCTCTATATTTCCGATAAACTGGACGACCGGGTTACCGCTGAGGAGATCCGGCAATACTATGAAAACCACCGCGATAATTTCGAATTAAGACAGAACATTATCAAGTGCCGGTATGTGAAAATATCGACCGAAGCGCCGCGGTTGAACACGCTCCGCCGGCTGATCCGGTCGGAAGGCGAAAAGCAACTGGATGAATTGCGGTCTTATTGTTATCAATATGCCTCCACCTTTCATCTGGATACCACCTGGGTCAATTTTGATGAGGTGATCCAGAATACACCCATGGAAACGATAGACAATAAAATCCGGTTTTTAAGAAACAACAGGTATCATGAAACTCAGGATGATACGTATTATTATTTTCTGAATATCCTGGAATACAGGTTATCCGAAGAGATATCCCCGCTCGAATGGGTCAGGGATGATATACAGAAGATCATTATCAACAAAAGAAAAGTAGAACTGGCAAAGGAATTAGAACAGGGAATATATGAACGCGCCGAAAAGAATAAAGACTTTGAAATATTTAATAATTAATCTGTTGCTGTTCGTGATGCTTGTTCCTGCAGCCCGGGTCTCGGGCCAGGCCAGCATGGGACAGAAGATCGACCATATTGTTGCCAGGATCGACGATTATATTGTATTGCGGTCCGACCTGGACAAGGCCTATCTCGAATATGTGTCGAGAGGCCAGGAGGGTGGCGAAGAAGTACGTTGCGGCATACTCGAAAGCCTGGTGATCAACAAGCTGCTGGTGGCCAAGGCTGAGATCGACTCCGTGGTGGTGCCGGATGCCGAGGTACAGATGAACCTCGATCAGAGAATGCAGATCATCATATCCCAGATCGGGTCGGAACAGCAGCTTGAAGAATATTACGGTAAGACGGTGGAACAGTTCAAGGAAGAACTGTTCGAGGATATAAGGGAACAGATGGTGGCGGATAAAATGCAGCGGACGATCACCGATGAGGTGAAGATCACGCCTACGGAGGTGAAAAAATTCTTTAACCGCATCCCGGAAGACAGTGTGCCTTTCCTATCGGCGGAAGTATCGGTGGGTCAGATCGTAAGGATCCCCGAGGTGGGCAAAAACCAGAAGGAAAAGGCCCGGCAGCAGGCACTGGAGATCCGGAACAGGATCGTGAACGGAAAGGATATTACGGATGAATACGGTGGCTGGAAGATCAGCATCAAAGACAATAATCAACTGATCCTTACCGATAAAGAAAGCAATAATTTCACCGGCACCTATCAGTTCAATGCCGATGACCGTCTTTTTACCATCGACCTGAACGAGATCAGCTTTACGGCCAACGAGTTTCAGTATACCTGGAAAGTGACCAAACTGGGAAGAGACACAATCCAGTTCAACAATAATTCATTGAACAATACCTCTAAATTTTATGTGGTCAAGGAAAATCCGGATATCCGGAATATTCCGCCGGTCATCACATTTGACTTCCTCAAAGGAGACTGGAGAGTGGTAAAATTCACCGCCAACGGGGATAGTTTTGCGGCCATGGCCAAAGAATATTCCGATGATCCCGGTTCGGCCAGGACCGGCGGAGAGCTGGGCTGGGCATCCCGCGGCACGATGGTGCCCGAATTCGAAGCAGCCGTATTCAGGTTGAAACCGGGAGAAATATCCATGCCGGTCGAGTCGGATTTCGGATATCATATCATCCAGTTGATCAACCGGCGGGGCAATGAATTCAATGCAAGGCATATACTGATCAGGCCGACCTATTCCGAGGTGGACTTTGAAGAAGCGGAAGCGTTTCTCGACAGCCTGAGGACCCTGATACTCGACGACAGCCTGGTGTTCGAAAAAGCGGCCAAGGAATATTCCGATGACAAGGAAACAGGCGGTAATGGTGGTTTCCTGGTCGATGCCACCGGATCGAGCTCGGTATCCGTGGAGGAACTGGATCCGGTCATCTTTTTCACCATAGATACCATGGAAGTGGGCAATATATCCAGGCCTCACCGGTACCGTATGAAGGATGGCAAGGAAGCGGTGCGTATACTCTACTATAAAAAAAGGACCCGGCCTCACCAGGCCAGTATAAAGGAAGATTACCAGAAGATACAACTGGCGGCCCTGAATGAGAAAAAGCAGAAAGCCCTCGATGAATGGTTCGATTCAGCAAAAAATGAAGTGTTTATCCAGATCGATGATGATTATAAATACTGCCAGATCCTCGAATAAGAATAAATTCAGTAATTTTATCGCTTAGAAAATTCCAACCTGTATGAAAGAATTCAAATCTGAAGTAGAAGCCGCGGACAGCCTTCATAAATCCTATCAACAGTTAAGTGACGAGATCTCCAAGATCGTGATCGGCCAGGATATGGTGATCAAGCTGGTGCTGACCTCGATCTTCTGCCAGGGTCACAGCCTGCTGGTGGGGGTACCGGGACTGGCCAAGACCCTGCTGATCAAGACGATCTCCGAAGCCCTGCACCTGACCTTCAACCGGATCCAGTTCACTCCCGACCTGATGCCTTCCGATATCCTGGGTTCGGAAACGCTGGATATCAACAGGAATTTTCAATTTATTAAAGGACCGGTCTTTGCCAACATCATCCTTGCCGATGAGATTAACAGAACACCCCCGAAAACGCAGGCCGCCCTGCTTGAATCCATGCAGGAATATTCAGTGACCATTGCCGGGGAATTCCACCGTCTCGACCGGCCCTTTTTTGTGCTGGCCACCCAGAACCCGATCGAGCAGGAGGGGACCTATCCCCTGCCGGAAGCCCAGCTCGACCGGTTCATGTTCAATATCCTGCTTGATTATCCTTCTTTCGGCCATGAGGTGGAAATCGTGAAAAACACCACCACCTCGGTGCAGGCCAGTATCGATAAGATCATGGGCAAGGAAGAGATCCTCTTTTACCAGAACCTGATCAAGGAGGTGCCCGTGGCCGACAACGTGGTGGAATACGCGGTGAACATGGTGCACAAGACCAGGCCCGGGACGAACAATGCGGCTTCCATCAGCAACGAATACGTGGAATGGGGCGCCGGCCCGAGGGCTTCCCAGTTCCTGGTTACCGCCTCCAAGTGCAACGCCCTGATGAACGGAAAGTATTCACCCGATATCGAGGATGTAAAACAGATCGCCAAGCCCACCCTGCGCCACCGGATCCTGCGCAACTTCAAAGCCGAAGCCGAAGACGTCAGCGTGGACAACATCATCGAGGAGTTGTTGTGATATTTTTTGTTCAACGGTTTCATTGGTTCAACGGTTCATTGGTTTAGGGTTTAGGGTGTAGCTGTTAGCTGTTAGCTGTAAGGGCTACGAGCTACAAACTGCGAGCTAAGAGCTAATATTTTATACACTCCACCCCAAACTACC
>CAZIXF010000013.1:0-97805 GCA_964543195.1 uncultured Roseivirgaceae bacterium | reverse complement strand
TATCAAGAAATTGCGCTTAATCGGCCCTTCGGGCGAAAAATTTATGAATTTTTCAGGTTAAAAAAACACGTATATTTATTTCATGGAGTATAAATAATATATTGAGACCGATCCTAATGTCAGATTCGGTAAACCTGTGACTAAAGGGACCATAAATTCTGTTTTTGATATACCTGGATGGTTAGCTTCGGGAATGTCCTGCGAAAAAATTATTACAGATTATCCCGCTTTAAAAAGAGAACATAGTCTTGCCTGCTGAACTTATTGAGCAGATAAAAAAATAAAAGTTAATATTGCAGGATGAAGCTCCTCATCGATGAAGACATTTTACACCATATTATAAAATTAATGGATAAACATTTCCAGAAATCTATCCGTGTTTCATTAATTCGCGAAAATCGATTTACCGATTTAGATATAGGGCATTATGCGAAAGAGAATGAATTTATTATAATAAACTATGATGAAGATTTTTATGAATGGCAAATATTGAGAGGATATCCTCCAAAATTATTTGGTTAATATTTGGAAATACAAAAACAGAAATCAGGAGAATAAAAATCAACTAAACATGCACTTACCATTATTACAAGATCTATTAATTCTGTTAGGCTTTTCCGTAGTAGTTGTTTTTATACTACAACGGTTAAAACTACCATCCATCTTAGGGTTTTTGCTTACCGGGATTTTGATTGGACCATATGCCTTAGGCCTTGTACATGAATCCGAACAAATTGAGATCATCTCTGAAATCGGGGTTATTTTACTCCTGTTCGTAATTGGAATGGAGTTGTCCATTAAGCATCTGTTATCTATACGAAATACGGTTTTTATAGGAGGTGCTTTACAGGTGGGGTTAACAATTCTGGTGTCGGGGCTGATTTATTATTTTCTCGGAAACCAGTGGAACGAAGCGCTGTTTATAGGATTTTTGTTTTCCCTTTCAAGTACCGCCATTGTCTTAAAGGTTTTGCAGGACAGAAACGAAATAACAGCACCTCACGGACGAAACGCCCTTGCCATTCTTATTTTTCAGGATATCATCGTAGTACCAATGATGTTGTTCACACCCATCATTGCCGGGCAGTCGGATAATGTCACGAACAGCATATTGATGCTTTTGCTCAAAACAGCGGGAGTGATTGTCATAATGATAGTAAGTGCAAGATACCTGGTGCCAAAATTGATGCACCTTATCGCTAAGACGGGAAGTAAGGAGCTGTTTTTAATCACGACCATTGCAATTTGTTTTGCAGTAGCCTTTCTCACCTCGGAGGCAGGGCTTTCACTGGCATTAGGAGCTTTCCTTGCCGGGTTGATCATTTCCGAGTCGGAATATAGCCACCAGGCCACGAGCATCATACTCCCATTCCGGGAACTGTTCACCAGTTTCTTTTTCATATCCGTGGGAATGCTGTTGAACCTTCAATTTTTTGGAGCGCATATTGTTCCTATAATGTCGATTGTATTGGCTGTATTTTTTATAAAATCGATGATTGCCTCATTTGCGATAGCCGTATTGAAATATCCTCCAAGGACATTTTTACTTACAGGACTTGCTCTTTTCCAAGTGGGCGAATTTGCATTTATCCTCTCCAAAGTCGGCATCGAATATGGTCTGCTGAGTGCCAGCGCCAATCAGTATTTTTTGGCCGTATCTATTGTATCCATGCTGCTTACACCATTTGTTATTATCTTCTCTGAAAGAATCGCTTTTGGAATGATGAGATTAAAACCCATAAGAGCATTTGATAAAAAGATAACAGGAATATCAGATGAGTCGGAAAAGGCCATCAGGGAAGAATTAAACAATCACCTGGTGATAATTGGTTACGGCATCAATGGCACTAACCTTGCCAGGGCCGCGGAATTCAGTAAAATACCATATACTGTCATTGAGCTCAATGCTGAAGTAGTTAGAAATGAACGTAATAAAGGCGTTCCCATCATATTCGGAGATGCAACCCAAGGTCATATTTTGGATTTGGTAAATCTTGCAAAGGCCCGGGTGGTCGTAATTGCCATTTCTGATCCCCAGGCAACAAAAGTCATCACTAGAAATATCCGTGAAATCAGCCAGTCCATACATTTGGTGGTCAGAACAAGATATGTAAAGGAAATATCCGAACTCACCGCCCTCGGTGCTGATGATGTAATCCCGGAGGAGTTTGAGACTTCAATTGAGATTTTTTCAAGGACACTTCATGATTTTCTCGTTCCGGAGGACGATATTGAATACTTTGTTGAAATGATACGGTCAGATAACTACAGTCTCTTTCAAAACAAAAAAGGTATCCCGAGAACTTTCAGGCCAACCAGTTTTCCAGACTTCAAAATTTCTTGTTTAAAGGTGAAAACAGACAACGGAGGGATCGTTGGTAAATCCATAGACGAACTGGATATAAGGAATAAATTTGGTATAAATATACTGGGCATTATGAGAGACAATGAACTAATCAGTAATGTCCGGCCAGATGAAAAGATACTTAAACATGATGTCCTGTATGTTATGGGCAACCAACCAAGCATAGATAAATTCAGAAAATCCATAGATTGAACGAATCCACCCTCCCAACCACATTTTCCATTTATTATGCCTGATGATTATTTTTCTACCGGGCGTAGTTTTTTTCCAGTTTACTGGGAGTAACTTATCAATTTTATTAATGGGATGATCCTGGATCAGGAATATATCAAAAATGGAAAATAGTGATGTATATTTGCTTTCCGGAAAAAAGGTTAGAAGCGCATAACACAGTTGATAAAATGCATCATTATTGCACTAAATTAACCATCTTTTTGACTTTACTCTTTTCTATCATAAACACTAGTGTATTATCAGGTCAGGATAAAATTTTAACAACCAATAATCAGCAATGGTTGCAGTACTACAATCAAATCAAGCTTAATGATAAATGGACATGGTTTTCTGATGGAGGATATAGGTGGAAAGATGGATTTAAGACAAGTTCTCAATATATTGCAAGAACCGCAGCAGGTTACGCTTTAAATCCTGATATTCAAGTCACATTAGGATTCGCCCATTTGGGTTTTTACTCCTCAGGAAATGTAGATAAAATTGAGTTTCGCCCGTATCAGGAACTTGTTGTAAAAAATAAGTTCAATAAAATCGGGCTAAATCATAGATATAGAATTGAAGAACGTTTTTTAAACCCGGTTGCAAATGGTGGAATTCAGGCCTCCAATACCTTTAATTTTCGTTTTCGATATGCGGTTATGATGAGCGTCCCCTTATTCAGGCTATCCAAAAAAAACCCTGACAGAATTATCTTGCTTGCTATTGGCAATGAAATATTCATTAATGCTGGTAAGGATATAAATCATAACATTTTCGACCAAAACAGGCTAATTCTTAGCCCCGGTATTCAACTAAATGAGCTTCTAACAATTTCTTTAACCTGGAACAGCCTGTATGCAAGCACTGCGACACAAACAAACTATATGTACTCAAATGTTATCTGGCTTCAGATTACACACAAAATACGACTTAAAAAGAAAAATGAATAAATTGCAGAATGCCCGCCAGGTCCGGATTGCCCTATGAATGAAATTGAAAAACTTGTGCCGGGCATTAATGAGTACCTTTTTGAGGATATTGAGATGGAAAAAATCAGGACATAAGATTAAAATGAAAAAACATCGGACTTTAACATGCCTGATGAGTTACCGCTGAAATTCAGGGAAAACCCTGATCTCAGAAAAAGCCTTTGAACTCATGATTGTACAACCGGGATTGTTGAGAATTAAATTTTCAATTAAAACCACTACTTATACATCATTAACACATTATGTATTTTGGAAACAGTATAAGCCCGGTACTTAACGTGGCATGTTCGATTATTTTGCGGGCTTATACTTTAAATTGAAAACGGTTTAGCAGGATTTTATGCTCCGGCACAAAAATGTTTTATCCCTGCAAATATTCCCGGAATTTTTGCTGTAATTCAGGACTGGCTTGTATGGCTGCAGCTATCTCCTGATAGCGGGGGATTGTCAATCCTTCATTTGTTATTTTCTCCTCCATTTCTTGCTGAGCTCCCATTTGTATTTTCTCAAGTTCTGTTATGGCGGATTCATACTGTTCCAATTCCTCATCAGTAGCGCCAGCTTCCTGATTCGGGTCTTGCTGGGCTTGTTGGATTTCATTGAAACGCTGCACGTTCAATCCTTCTTTCTCAATAGCATTGACCATATTGTTTTGTGCCTGTTCATTAATAGTCTGTACTTCCTGGAATGCAGTGGCAAATTGTTTCAGCTCCTTATCGGATACCTCCTCTTCCGTCTGAGCAAAAGAACCCATACTGCTGATGATCATGATAAACAAGAATAAACTTGTAATTTTTTTCAATAAACGCATAAAAGATCTGTTTTTTTTCAATTGATTGTTTTCTGGCTAACGACACGCGTTTCAACTTATTGTTTGTCAAAAAAAAATCTCAGATCAGCAGTAATGAATGCGTTTCGAACCCTGCAATACTGCGTATTGAAGTTGAATTCATGTTCATTCCCTTGTCAGGCACGAACACATAACCCCGATAGGAACGGCCTGAGGACTTCCTGCAAGAAAGAAATTATATCATATTATCGAATCGGAGGCGCCTTCCCTGAAAATGCCCCTGGTTGCCCTGGTGTTTTGAACTTTTCCCGCCATTTACTAATTTCATTGGAAAAAGAAACTTAACCGGTATCCAATGGCACGGAACCATACCCACCACCCTTGGACACAAGCCATACAGTTTGCCAAATTGGACTAAAAGAAAAAACATAAAACAGTAAAAAATGAAAACAACATTTTTAATTATTCCCCTTCTGATTTCAGTGAATCTTTTCGCTCAAAATACGCTGAAATTGAACCCGGATAAATCTGCCGTAAAAATTAACAAAGAAATTTACGGCCATTTTTCCGAGCATCTGGGCACGTGCATTTATGGAGGCATATATGTGGGAGAAGATTCGGATATCCCTAACATTAAAGGATATAGAACGGATGTGGTAGAAGCCCTTAAAGAATTAAAAGTTCCCGTATTACGATGGCCCGGAGGCTGTTTTGCCGATACCTACCACTGGAAAGACGGGATAGGCCCCAGGGAAGACCGCCCTTCCATAGTAAATGTGTTCTGGGGTGGTGTTACCGAAGATAACAGTTTTGGCACCCACGAGTTTTTAAATTTTTGTGAATTGATAGGTATCGAGCCGTATCTGAGCATCAATGTCGGTACGGGTACCGTACAGGAAGCGGTGGATTGGGTAGAATATGTGAATTCGAACAATAAAAGCCCGATGACCGACCTGCGTAAGAAGAACGGGCGTGAAGAACCCTGGAATGTGAAGTACTGGGGTATCGGCAACGAAAACTGGGGATGCGGCGGGGATATGGCCCCGGATTATTATGCCAATATATACAGAAATTATTCATCCTATATACGGGGCAGGGATTATCAGAAAGTAATATGCGGTCCGTCGGGTGACGATACCCGCTGGACAGAGACCATTCTCAAGGGATTGATCGGCAAAATCCACCTTGCCCAGGGCGTTTCATTACATTATTACACGCTGCCCACCGGCAACTGGGAAAGCAAAGGTTCAAGCATTGAATTCGGGGAAGACATGTGGTTTGCCACACTGCGCAATACCATGAAGGTTAAAGAGTTCATAAAAAAACATCTGGCCATTATGGACCAATACGACCCGGAAGGAAAGGTGAAGCTGATTGTGGATGAATGGGGTACCTGGTACGATAAGCTGCCGGGAACCAGGGAAGGCTTTCTTCAGCAACAGAACACGGTCCGGGACGCCTTGGTGGCGGGCATCAATCTGAATATTTTTAACAACCATGCCGGCCGGATCAGTATGGCCAATATTGCACAGATTGTGAACGTACTGCAATCGGTTATTCTGACCAGGGGACCTGAAATGGTTAAAACTCCTACCTACCATATATTCAAAATGTACAAAGTTCACCAGGAGGCCAGTCTTATTCCAATCGACCTTATTACGGAAGACTATGCGTTCAGGGAGGAATCCATCCCGGCTTTAACTGCCTCTGCTTCGGAAAAAGAAGGTATCATAAGTATTACCATCACCAATGCGAATCCCAACAAGGAAATTTCGGTTGACTGCCAGTTCGGTCGGGAGTTAAGACCAATTGGCGGAAAAATAGTGGCCGGCAAGGAAATTACGGATTATAACGATTTCGGGAAAGAGGAGAACGTGTATATTAAAGATTTTGAGGTTGGAAAAACGAAGAATGGAGAATTAAAGATCGATGTTCCCGCGCACGCAGTAATTTTGATTCAGCTGCAGGAAGCTTAGTTTAACCGGCAAAATTGTTGGGTACCGGATTTTCATACCAACACTTTAGGTTCCGGAAGTTAAAGGACAGGAAAGCAAAAGCTAAAATTTTGATCAGACTTCAAAGAATAGAAGAAAAAGGAAACTTCGGTGACTGCCAACCTGTTGGTGAGGGTATTCCAGAACTAAGAATTCACTATGAGTCGACCTAGTCTGTATAAAGCGCTTTCGGAGAATGCAAAACCGCAGTTTGAGACAATCTTAAAAGTGCTTAGAGCGGTTGGCGGTAATTTAACCCGAAAAATTCATAAATTTTTCGCCCGAAGGGCCGATTAAGCGCAATTTCTTGATAATCAAAGAATTATATAGGGTTTTGAAATTCTTATACTTAATCAAATAGCCCAGAAACAGGCTACTGAATTGCGCTTATCAGGGGTTAATCCCTTTTTGTAACTACCTGATAATAAATATTTTAAATAGTAAAAACGGTTTATTTTGAGAATGGTTTATGAATAATCGGGGTTAAAAGTAAGTGTAAATACTTAATATTGAAGTACGATTCACAATCGAGTAGACTGCCGGTGAGCCATTAGACCCACCGGAGCGCCTCTCACAGACCACTGTACGTACGGATTTCCCCGGATTAAGTACGGGGAGGTACATTACGTCTAATCAATAACCCCATTGATAATGCAACAGTGATCTTTTAAGAGCACAACTAATCAATATGGGCTATGAAGAAGATCCTGTTATCCCTGTTTTTCTTCCTGTTATGTTTTACTGTTTTTGGCCAGATCGAAAAATCATATAAAAATGCAGCCCGCCGGAGTACGAATGGCGGTTCATCCAAACGACCCACCTATACCCGTGAGTCACGGTTCGGACCAGATACTGGCCACCTTCGATGACTGGAAACGGTTGGTGAGCCTTGTAAACAGTCCGGCAAATGGCATGACGTTCGACTGTGGGGTAACTAGAGAGACGGGAGCCGACCCCATTGAAATCTGCCGCTTCCTGGGCGAACGGGACCGGATCAATCACGTGCATTTCCGTAATGTCCTGGTTGATGAACCCTATAACAAATACGTGGAAGTATTCCCGGACAACGGCCAGGTCAATATGTTCGCTGTAATGCAGGAACTGGTAAGCCTTGGTTATTCCCTGGGCATCTATCCGGAACATCCGCGGGCATTGGACTACGACAGAAATGTCGGCATGAACCCATACTATCCCGGAGGAGGAGGCTTTGCCGGCCTTACCTGCAACGTGGCATATGCCCGGGATATGCTGCAGGCTTCATTAACGATCCAGGCCGGATAAAATCACATCCTGCATAAATGAATTGTATCAAACGGGGCCTGACCTGGAGCATGAGGGGGTTATTTAAAATAATTTAGTCGTTTACGATTGTGGAATACCCCTTGCCAGGGGGATACGTTGGCCCTTTCTTCCGGCAGCCAGTGTATGCCGTTGAAAATGTGCCCGGTTGTATAACATTTACATTTTCCGGTTTGCCAGACCTTGAGAATTTTAACTATATTTAACGCAGGCTCTGCCGCTTGAAAAAATATTTTTTAATCAATGTTCAATATTTTATTAATCTTAGAAAAATCGTCATATGAAAAAGAAGGCTAAAGTGAAATCAGACAACAACATCTCAAAAGGCCAGAAACCGGCCGACTACCGGAAAACCTCATCCCGGAGAAAATTTTTGAAACTGAGTGCGGCTTCCACGGTGGGCATGGGGGTATTTAATTCCATCAACGTGGCTGCCCGGGGCAACCAACACCAGGCCGGGAATAATTCCGGACTGGTTCAGGGTAAGGATCCCTATGCCATTGCCGAGCGGTTCAGCAAATATTTAAGGGTGACCGACGTGACGGACGGGCTCGATGCGGTAGGCCGTGCCGATCTGACGCTGATGGACCGCTCGATCCGCCCTTTGTGGATGGGAATGAGTTTCTGGGGGCCGGCCGTTACCATGCAGGTGCTTCCCACCAACCGGCCGATGCCGGACATCACCAAGGAGCAGGCGCTGGATCAGCATGGGATCTGGTTTGAAACCGGAGGGGAACGTCCCCGGCTCGAAGTAAAGCCCGGATGTGTGATCGTTACCGCCACCAACGGGGCCCCGGAATGCGGATACTGGGGGTCGAACAATTCCATGGCCATGCAGGCCAATGGAGCGGTGGGAATAGTAACCGATGGTTTTGCCAGGGATACGGATGAAATAATCCTTCAGAAAAACCCGGTGGCCTGTGGCGGCATTGGCCGGACCATCATACCCGGCCGGGTTGAATTGATGGACGTGGATGTACCGGTCGGCTGCGGAGGCGTGATGGTCCGCCCGGGCGACATCGTAGGTTGTGACTGGGACGGCGTCGTGGTGGTGCCCATTGAAGTGGCTGAGGATGTGCTGTATTTTGCAGCGAAAATCGCCATAGCCGACAAGAAGGGCCGCAGGCGTCTTTATGATAGACTGGGCAAGGAACCGGATGAAACGGTAGACTGGGAAGCGGCACAGGAATATTTCAAGGATATATTGTAGCCGGTGCCCGGGAAGTGTTATCGGGAAGTATTTTGTAGTATTTCGCTGAATTCCGGATACTGGATTCAGGAACTGGTTCCGGTCCTGATTTCAGGGCCCGGATTCCGGTTCTGGTTTGAGGTCCCGGATTCCGGTTCTGGTTTGAGGTCCCGGATTCCGGTTCTGGTTTGAGGTCCCGGTTTTCAGGTCCAGGTCTCTGGTATTGAGCTGATCAAAACCGCGAGCCGAAAAAATATCTGGATTGTAGGTGGTGGAAAGATCATCGCGGAATTCCTGAATATTGAACAAGTAGATGAGATGATTTTATGTATTATCCCGGGAATAGTGGGCCGGGGAATCCGACTTTTTCCAGATACACCCAGGGAAACTACTTTTGAACATGTAAAGACCGAAACCTTCAAAACGGGAGCCGTTATGCCGACCTACAGGAAGAAATAATAAACCAGGCAAAACATGGTTATAAAACACAGGCGGACCAATTTTTCAGCAAGTTTTATGCTACAGGCAGGATCTTTCATGTAGATAACCCTGTATAAAATTGACGTTTAGCTTGTAAGTCTGTCAAATGCATGGTAAGATGAGACATGTAGTCAGGATGATAATAATCGTCGGTAAGGGAAATCTACTGAGGGATCCTCTCATTTTCGGTATTCAAAATCATCCTGTTTTAATGACTAACGCATCTTTGAAAAATATTAAATAATTAATGTATGAAAAATATTATTCTATTGGATGGTGGAATCGGCCAGGAAATATATCGACGGGCAGGGAAGTCTGCCCACCCTCTGTGGTCGGTTAGGGTAATGATGGACCAGCCGGATATCGTGAAAGAAGTTCACCAGGATTTCATCAGGGCAGGTGCCCGTATTATCACCATCAACAGCTATACTTGTACACCCACCCGCCTTCAGCGGGACGGTGAGATTGAGTGGTTTGAAAAGCTGCAGCTGCAGGCCTCAAACATCGCCTCAGAAGCCAGGGATGAACTTGGAACAATGGCGGAAGATGTGCAGATAGCCGGCTGCTTACCTCCTTTGGCAGCAAGCTATACCTCTGATGAACGTTCTTTCTCAGAGCTAAAGCAGGAATATGAGCAAATAACAGCAATACAGGCACCTGTGGTCGATTTATTTCTCATTGAAACAATCTCCAATATAAAGGAAGCACAAGCGGCAACAGAGGCAGCACTTGAAAGCGGTAAAACGGTTTGCCTGAGTTTTACTTTATCCGATAAATTTCCGGACCAGCTACGCTCAGGAGAATCCATTGAGGAAGCTTTGAACGCTATTTCAACTTATTCCCTGGATGCGCTGATGTTTAATTGCTCTTATCCGGAAACGATTAGCGAAGGTTTGGAAACATTGAGGCATCTGGATATACCGTACGGAGGATATGCAAACGGTTTTACCTCTGTCGACCCTCTGAAACCGGGAGGAACGGTAGATGTTCTTTCGGCCAGAAAGGATCTGGATGAAAAGAAATATGCTGCATATGCAATGAATTGGATAAAAAATGGGGCATCTGTCGTTGGCGGATGCTGTGAGGTAGGGCCTTCGTATATCGACTATCTCCGGGAACAAATAGATAAAGCGGGTTACAATATCATTTCCTTCAAATAAGCATGTTGCCAGGGTGTATGCGATACAGAGTGGAATACTCCTGGATCATAATAACTCGATAGCGGTCTTATATGATTTTTCTTATAATGGTGATCCGGCAAATTGAACACATTGAGAGTTTTACGCCCATTGATCAAAAAGAATTCGGATATCGATAAATTGATTGGTAAATTGGATGAAATATTAAAGAGACGATTGATTGCCAAATGCACAATATACGTTCTGTCGGCGAACTTTTAACAGGGCATCAAAATGTAACGATCGTCAATCAACATTAATCACAATCCATCATGCGATATATTTTTTTCGTCTTTTTTTTGTTTCTTATTCATCATCAATCGTCCGGGCAGTCTTCTGCAGGTTACCTTACCGACGACGGCGCCTGGTGCTGGTTTTCCGATCCACGGGCCATCATGGCCGACGGGTATGTGATCTCAGGCTGGGTTAAAGCCAACGGTACTGTTGAAGCGGTCAAGTTCGATCCGGCGTCGGAAAGCATCCGGACCGCAGCGCTTTATTACAGGCTTGAACAGGATGATCACGATAACCCGGCCTTTACCCTGAACGGGAAGGGAGAGATCCTGGCGATGTACACAAGGCATGGCTTTAAAGACCTGTTCATTAACCGGTCAAAAGAATACCGCGATGATCTTGTTTTTTCCGGGGCCCAGCTTATCCATCCGGTCAGCAGAGAAGAATTGAAGAAATTCCCTAAAGAGACCATTACCTATGCCAACCCCGTGCATTTAAAGGAAGAAAATAACAGGATCTATTGCTTCGGCCGCTGGACAGGTTATAAACCCAACATGATGTGGTCGGACGATGGCGGCACCACCTGGTCGAAAAGCAGGGTGTTCATTACCAATTATCCTTTCGATCCCAACAACAGGCCCTATGTAAAATATTTCTCCGATGGGGAATCGAAGATCCACATCGTATTTACCGACGGGCATCCCCGTGTGGAACCCACCAACTCAGTGTATTACGCCTACTATGAAAAGGGTGCTTTCTATAAGGCTTCCGGAGAAAAAATCTGCACGATGGGTCAAATTCCTTTTGAGCCGGAAGAGGCCTCCATGGTATATGAGGCCAGCGAAACCACGGGCCGGGCCTGGATTGCAGATGTCGGGCAGGACAGGCAGGGCAACCCGGTCATCCTGTATACCCGAAGCCCGGATATATCGAACCATGAATACTGGTATGCCCGGCATACCGGAAATACATGGATCGATAATAAAATATGCAATTCCGGAAAATGGTTCCCTCAAACGCCTGAAGGTGAAAAGGAAAGGGAAGTCCACTATTTCGGAGGTATGACTATACATCCTGACAATGGTAACATCGTTTATTTATCCCGGCAAGTTGATGGTGTGTTTGAAATCGAGCGCTGGGAAACGGACGATATGGGGAATTCGTGGACCAAAGAAGCCATAACCGAACGGTCGGATTACGATAATGTGCGCCCTTATATGCCCCGCGGCTTACGTGGCGGGTCTTCCGAGATCGTACTCTGGATGGAAAACCAGAAGTATATTCACTATACGGATTATAAGACATCGATTAAATATTCAATAAGGGAGGAGTGACTTAAGGAAAGTTGATTTTCGAATCGCGAGCTGCGATAATTAATATACAATAACCAATGAATCAATGATCAATTAATATCCAATAGTTAAGTCTTCAATATCTTAAACCGTTCTGAAGGACTGGAATTTATTGAAATGATCAGGAATTAATTGAATATGGCTTTTAAAACTTAAAATCGTGGTTCGCGAATCATATATCGAAAATCGTGAATGCAGTATTCCCTCGTGGAAAAATAATACAGGATCAGCATTTTCTAATTAATGTTTGAGTGGATCCGATTGAAGGTAAAGAACTGATTTTTATAAATAGATTTACTGTTAATAAAATGGCCGCTATAAAACTCTTTCCGGCATTCCGCTATTTTTCCGTGCTCCTGGTGATAAGTATCCCCGTGGCAGGTATTTCACAGGACCCGGACGGTGTACGGTATTTCGGCAAGGCGCATTTTATCCTTGAAGGCACACCAATTGACGAATCATTGAAAGAAAACCGCTATGACCGGTTGCCGATATCCTATAAGGAACGGGTCCGTGAACCGGTATGGAATTTATCAAACTGGGCCTGGCAGATACAGAGGTAAAGTAACAAAAATCAACTGTACGGTTGATCGGGAAGCGGAATAAACTTTATATTTGCCGGTAATCATGACCCATTACAGTTTCAAAGACGATTATCACGAAGGGGCGCATGAACGGATACTGAAAGCCCTGCACGACACGAATTTAATACAGGAACCCGGATATGGTGAGGACCGTTACTGCGATGAAGCCGCCCGCCTGATCCGTGGAAAGATCCAACAACCTGAAGCAGACATCAATTTTGTTTCGGGAGGCACGCAGGCTAATTTAATCGTGATCTCATCCATGATCAAACCGTATGAATCGGTGATCGCGGCTGCCACAGCGCATATTGCCGTGCATGAAGCCGGAGCCGTTGAAGCTACGGGGCATAAGATAAATACCGTGGAAACGAAGGATGGGAAACTGACCCCCGGAATGGTGCGGGACGTCCTCGATTTTCACACGGATGAACACATGGTGAAACCTGCGGCCGTATTTATTTCAAATACCACCGAAGTCGGTAGTGTTTACAGTAAAAAAGAACTGGAAGAATTGTCCGTATTCTGCAAAAAAAACAAGCTCTATCTCTACCTCGACGGCGCCCGCCTGGGTTCAGCCCTGACTTCCGGCGTAAATGACCTGGCCTTGTCCGAATTGGCCGGGCTTGTGGATGTGTTCTATATCGGCGGGACAAAAAACGGGGCTTTGCTTGGCGAGGCCATCGTCATTTTAAATGATGAACTGAAAGAAAATTTCAGATTCTTCCTGAAACAGAAAGGCGCCTTGCTGGCGAAAGGAAGGATTTTCGGGGTTCAATTCCTGGAATTGTTCAAGGACGATCTGTTTTTTGATATGGCCCGGCATGCCAACTCGATGGCTGCAAAACTGGCGGAAGGGATAAAAAAGTTAAACTACGAATTTTTGACAACACCTGTCTCGAACCAGATCTTCCCTGTGTTGCCCAATGAACTGATCGAAAAACTGAACAAAAAATATGGTTTTTATATCTGGCAGAAAATGGATGATAAGAATTCGGCGATCAGGCTGGTCACTTCCTGGGCCACAAAGGTAGAATTCGTGGACCGGTTTATCGAGGATTTAAAATAGGAAACAGTAAGGTTTGAGGAACATGAAAACCGGTTTTACCGATCAGTTATTGATCTTCCGTTTCCTTCCTGATAATGTCGTTCGTGGAGGTATACTCCTGCCTTCGTTTATTCAGTTCATTTGAATATTCGCTTACTTTTTCACGCAACTGCTGTAAAAATTCAGTTTGCCGGTATTGATCAATGAGGTTTATTTCCTCCGCCGGATCTGCCTGAAGGTTAAATAACTGTTCAAAAACAGGGGGCCGGTCGGTAAAATCCAGGTCTTTTTCCAGATAGGGATTTACTCCATCATACATGCGGATATATTTCCAGTTACCCAACCTGATCCCTTCACAAAATGGATTATCCCTTAACGTGAACAAACTTTCCAGAAAGATCTCATCCCGCCAGAGTATGTTTTTTCCCGCAACCAAAGGTTTCAAACTATGACCTTCCATTTGATCCGGTTTTGCAATTCCGGCATAATCCAAGATGGTAGCCGGGATATCCAGGCTGGAAACCAGGTTATTATTTTTTTTACCTTTCAGGGAATCATTAACGGTAGGATCATATATAAAACAGGGTATTTTTGAAGTAAGATCATATAGTAATGCCTTGCCTCCCATACCATACTCTCCCATCAGGAGGCCGTGATCACTGGCAAAAATAATGATGGTGTTATCCGCCATACCTTTTTCTTCAAGCTTTAACCTCATTTTCCCAATGGCCATATCCAAACCGGTTATGGTTTGATAATAACGGATATGATGTTCCAGGCATGTTTCCCGGGTATAATCATAATCATACGTTTTATTTCTGCCTTTATCCTGGTCCATAACGGCTTGAGGAATATACCGGTAAGGATCGGTGCCCGTTGCTTCCGGAATTTTAATATTGGCCGAGCGGAAAAGTGTATCATATACCGGGTGTCCCTGAAGTGCAGGATTTTCATTGGCGGGCTTAATCATGGTGTGCCAACCTTCATAACCGGTATACATGCTGGTGGTCTGACTGCCATGGGGAACATTAAAACTCACCGATAAACAAAAAGGTTTATCTTCAGGGATCGAATCCAGAAAATTATAGATTCCTTCTGTCATGATAGGTGTAATAATGTCTTTTTCAGCCCCATGATAAGGTACACAACTGGGAGAATCATATTCCTTAGGGAAAAATTTGGTCCATCCGTCATGACCATACCAGAAATCAAATTTTTCAGCCATGTTCCCTATGAAAGTATAATACTCCACACCTATTTTTCCTATAAAACCGGTAAAATAACCATTCTTTCTTAGCATAGCAGGATAGGTTTTTCCCCATTGTTGTTCAGTCAACTGATAAGAAGAAGAAAATCCAACTCCATGTAAACGTTCAGGCAATCCGGTTAACAGCGAAACCCGGCTGGGAGCACAAACAGGTTCGGCGATATAGGCATTCCGGAACCGGGTGCCCTTTTCAATCAGCTGATCGATATTTGGTGTGTTAAGTTGCGGATGTCCGTCAATGCTGAACATATTATCCCTCAGGTCATCGGCCAGGAGGAAAATGATGTTAGGATTGACGGCATTGCGATCAACACCTTCAGTCTTATCCTGAACTGGCGAACAATTCAACAGGATCAATGGAACAAATATCCCTATCCAAACCTTTGTTTTCTTCATGTTGATTTAATTTTTTTTTATTAATAAATAATTTTTTTTGCGGATTTTGTATCCAAATTATCCTGCCCGGTATTGATACCCATCAATCCTGATATTCTTCAAAAATCAGTCAATTTAACAATGTCCACAACGTGGCAAAACATGCTAATTTTCACATATGGGCATTATCCGGATCTGCATGAGATTGGCGATCGTATGACTCAAACTCCATCCTGCCGTTACTTTTATTTCTCCACTTATTCCTTCGGGAAGGTGGATCTCTCCAATTTTAAACCGTTTACTCCTGTACCACCCTTGCTGTTCATTTATTTTATGTTTGAAGGTTTTTCCATCGATCGAAATATGAATATCACTTCCAATACTCTTTTCATTCGATCCGTATACCAGTTCTATTTTATAGGAACCATTCCTTATGGTCCGGAAATCCCAGCTTACAGCACCGCCATTATTCCATTCTGTCATCTCATATCCTCGGTGCTCTCCCCATCTATTATTGAATTCATAAGAAGCATTTCCGGAAAATGAGGCGTTTGATGCAGTAAATGTGGCCGTGTTAAAAGGATCAATTATACCCGGTAATTTCTGTGGTTGCAGGGTTCCTGAATACTTGATTACCAATGTATTCGCCATGTTGCTCAATATACCGGTACCAATTTTTTCAGGTTCAAGATCGATGATCAGGTCGTTTTTACCGGTTTTTTTAAATGATAAAGGCTTTTTATTTTGATCTGCCTGCAGATAGATCCTGTCCACATTTGCGTTAATTTCAGGCAGGACCAATTCTCTTTTTTCAGGCCATTCAAAAAGATGGATATAAAGTTTTCCAGGTTTTGCGGTACATGCACCCTGGTCATAAAAAACATGCTTAAGCGGACTTCGCGAGGTACCGTAAATGCTTTCTCCGTTAGCGTTGAGCCATTCACCGGCTGTTTTTAAAATCACTACGGACCGGGAAGGTATCTCTCCGGAATCGTCCGGGCCTACGTTCAACAAATAATTTCCACCCATACTGGCATTCATGATAAGATTTTTGATAACCATCCCGGCAGACTTCCAGTTATGGTCATAATATTTATATCCCCATGTATCGTTCAGGGTCATGCATGTTTCAAAATCCATTTCCAATCCGGCAGGTATATATTGTTCAGGCGTATAATAGTCACCCATGACCAGCTTCTTTTCCCCATGCTCACTGCTTATCCGGTCATTAATAATACAATCCGGGCTGACCTTTCTTACCTTTTTCAGTATTTCGAAACTTGTTTCCCGGGGGATATCCGTGGGCACATCGAACCACATGATGTCGGGTGAATAATTTTTAACCAGTTCCTCAATCTGCGGAATACTTTTATTTTTATAATAATTTCCGGGATCTTTGCTTTCCGTATCCGGAAAATCCCAGGTATTAGCCAGTCCTTTGGCATTCGGTTCATGCCAATCCCAGTTATGAGAGTAGTAAAAACCCAGTTTAATGCCGTATTTGTCACATGCTGCCTTTAGTTCCCTGACCGGGTCCCGTTTGAATTGAGTGAAATCAACGATATTATAGTTGCTGACTTTTGAATGGTACATGGCAAACCCATCACAATGCTTGGCGGTAATCACAATATATTTCATGCCTGCATCCCTGGCAACCCGTACCCATTTCTCCGCATTGAAATCTCCTGGGTTAAAACGCCCGGCCACTTTTTCATACTCCTCCACAGGGATCTTTGCATTGTACATGATCCATTCACCCGGCCCCTCTATTCGTTCATCCTTCCACTCACCGGCAAGTTCGGCATACACCCCCCAATGAATGAACATACCATAGCGGGCATCCTTCCACCAGGACAACCTGTCCTCCCTGTTTACTGTATAATTTTCAATTTCGTTTTCGGTCTGGCCGGTGACTAAACCCGTAGTTGAAACGAACAGGATCCACACTAACTTCAAGCTATTATTGATCATAATGTCAAAAAAAATTAAAAAATTCGCGTATCTTCTGTAGAGAATTAAAAGTATATTTATTTAGTGAATTCTCTAAATAAACATCAAAAAAGATCACTGAAAAGATCATCAGATAAAACATGGAATGCTTAGAATATCCTGCCCGGTTTTTACAAGCGATCCGTTCTTATCTATATTTGAATATCTTTTATTGAAAAAAAACTTACTATGGATAATGAAAATCTTTTTGAAAGGAGTGCCAGTGAAGTATTTGAGGATCATCTCATACTGGCGCAGGAAGGCAGGCTTGAGGAAGATCTCAGGAGAAACTGCGCCGAAGATATCGTTCTTTTAACCAATTACGGCACATTTCGCGGGCATGACGGGGTCAGGGAAGCGGCCGGATTATTGAACAGACAACTACCCGGAGGAAATTTCGGGTATGAAGTAAAGCTTTGCCACGATAATATGTGTTTCCTTCACTGGACGGGAGATTCCAAAGATTCGAATGTAGCAGACGGGGCCGATTCATTTTTAATTGAGGATGGTAAAATAAAGATCCAGACGATTTTTTACACGGTGCATGGGAAGAAAGGGGGAAAAGGATAAACTTCACCTGCCTGCTGGAATTCACACATTCCAACCGGTTGATAAAAAACCATACCTGATTTAGCTGATAACTTTGAACTTATATCTTCATTGATTACTTTCACTCGAAACAGAAACATAATCCGGTTTTCAACCCACACATAATTGGTTTTTCCGGTATGGACAAAAAAGTCTGCCCATGAAACTCAGCAAAAGTCAAATCAATGATATGGCCCGGGAACTGGAATCCGGGATGAAGATCTTCATAAACAAGGATACATTGGAATACCGGACAATTCTTGACTGGGAAGATATGATGGATCCTGAACCATGGGAAGAAGAAACGGAGAAAATAGAAACTTCAAATAATTTTTTAATGATAAATATTTAATTCTCTGAATAATGATCCCAACAAAAACCAACCGGATTGCCGGTCTTTTAATTTTCGCTGCATTTTTTATGGCCCTGAACATTTCAGGATGTTCACCATATCCTGTCAACCCGGAGCGCATCCGGCCATATACCGAGAATCCTTACTTCTGGCAGTATAAGGGAGAACCTGTGCTGTTGCTTGGGGGAAGTGACGACGATAACTTATTCAATAATCCGGACATCAACGGGGAATCGCTGGCCGCACATCTGGACCTGCTGGTGGCAAACGGTGGAAATTACGTCCGCAATACGATGAGCGACCGTGATTCGGCGAACGTGTATGCCTTTTCAAAAACCGGGGATAAGTACGACCTCGATTCCTGGAATGAGGAATACTGGCAGCGTTTTGAGATCTTTCTTCAACTGGCTGCCGAACGTGACGTGATCGTACAAATCGAACTCTGGGACCAGTGGGACCTTTCACAGGACAACTGGTCGCGCCATCCTTTCAACCCGGTGAACAACATCAACTATACCACAGAAGGATCCGGACTGTTGACCGATGTGCCTTTTTCTCCGGCCGAAGAACCCACTGAGCATAATTTTTTCCATACCGTGCCCGCTCTGGAAAACAATGAAGTGGTTTTACCCTATCAGGAGGCTTTTGTCGACCGGATATTAAAGATCGCTTTACCTTTCCCGAACGTGCTCTATTGCATAAACAACGAATCCGGTGAACCGGCAGAATGGTCGATGTACTGGGCAGAACGCATTCATCAGCATGCAAAAGAATATGGCGTGGAAGCACAGGTTACCGATATGCGGCGAAAGGAAGATATAACGCATGCCACGCATCGAACCGTATATGACAATCCCGAGGTGTATACTTACGCAGATGTTTCCCAGAATACGGGCAACCAGATAAGAGACCCGAAACTCCAGTATAAGCGGTTGCTTGAAGTGCGGGAATACCTGAGTAGCGATCCCCGGCCGATCAATAATGTGAAGATCTACAACGATAATTTCGGCGGGGTGCCCAAGTTCATGCGGAATGTTTTTGCAGGACTGGCATCTACGCGGTTTCACCGGCCGGTACCCTACTGGAACGGGGAAGGTAACCGGGGACTGGGCCTTAGTGAAGAAGCCCAACAGGTAATCCGGAGTTTCCGGATTTTTACCAATGCAATGAACTGGTTTGAAATGGAGCCCCTACCCGGCCTGCTGAGTCATGGCGAAGGCGTTTATCTGATGGCCAGCCCGGAAAACCAATATGCAATCGGGTTTGACGGTGCAGGATCGGTCGAACTCAATGCAAGTGCACTGAATGATTCGGGTAAGCTCCGATGGATGAACCTGCATGAAGGAAAGTGGATCGATGGAGGGCAGGTGGAACCAGGCCGTATAACTTTACAAACCCCGGGGAAAGGGTATTGGGTGGCTATGATCAGAGATGGTAATTAGTCCCCGGTAGAACGATCAAAATCCATACACTCAAAAATGGCTTTGGCTTTACAGGCGTAACTTCACCGGCTGTTCAGTTGGACTGCCGGCTGCATGGTCAAAACAAATAATGATGTAAAGAAGTTATATGACCACATGGCCGTAAGGCCCGGAATAGAGATCGTTGAATAAAGGGGCCGTGGTTCATGACAGTAACAAACGACTGACTGTACCGGAACCTACCCGGTAAGGCAGGATGAAAGCCCAATACGCTAGGTTTTTTCTTGCAATGGAAAGATCAATTTCAGGGACCGTAGATTAGAACGGACCCATAATGGATCTGTCGGGCATTTATTCCGGGCAGAAGGCTGCTTTATTAGCCTCCTAGCGTGATGTTCAGTAAAGAAGTGTGTATCTTCGAAGATTACGGCTTATAGAACAACAGTAAAAACAGCTCCATGGAAAAGCAAATTCTGGGATTGCATCACATCACGGCTATTGCCGGCGAGCCTCAACGAAACTACGATTTCTATACCGGGACTCTGGGCCTGAGGATGGTGAAGCGGACGGTCAACTTCGACGACCCGCAGACATACCACTTTTATTTTGGCGATGCGGAGGGAAACCCGGGAACCATCCTCACCTTCTTCCCCTGGCCACGGGTAAAAGAGGGAAGAAACGGGGCGGGCATGGCCACGGAAATCGGGTATTCGGTACCTCAAGGCAGCCTGGCATTCTGGAAGGACCGCTTTGAAAAGCTTCAGGTGAGCCATGATCCGGTGAGGGAGCGATTCGGTGAAAAATACGTCACTTTCAGGGATCCCGACGGGCTGGTGCTTTCACTGGTTGAAACCGGAAAGGAAGACCCAAGGAAAGGCTGGGAAACAGCTGATATAAAATCGGAACATGCTCTGAAAGGATTCCATTCGGTAACCCTTACGGTGAACCGCCCGGAGCCGACTGCTGCGGTGCTTACCGGTGTTTTCGGCTATGAGGAGGAGGCTAAGGAAGGCAACTTACACCGTTACCGGATTAATGTGGTGGAAACCGCGGCGATCGTGGATCTGCAGATCGATGCATCGGCGCCCTTTGGGCATGTGGCGGGTGGGACGAACCACCACGTGGCCTTCCGGGTGAAGGATGAGGAGGTGCAAGCGGCCATTCGGGAAAAAGTAGTGGAAAAAGGTCTGCAGATCACACAAAAGATCGACCGGGATTATTTCTTTTCGGTCTATTTCCGTGAACCGGGAGGCGTTTTGTTTGAGGTGGCCACGGATAATCCGGGTTTTGCCATCGATGAATCGCCGGAAGAGCTGGGCACTTCGCTGCGGTTGCCGGAGCGGTACGAACCGATGCGCGAGAAGCTGGAAAAGTCATTGCCCGTGCTGAACTCGGAAAACCCTAAACCCTTACCCTAAACCCTAACCCCCCCCCATGCATACCAAAAACATACAGACCGCCGGTAAACCGCTGAAGGAAGCAGACAAGGTACTTATCCTGCTGCATGGACGCGGAGCAAGCTCCGGGGATATCCTGAGTCTGGTGCCCCACTTGCAGGTACAGGACTTTGCCCTGCTGGCACCACAGGCCACCAACCATACCTGGTACCCTTACTCCTTCATGGCAAAGACTGAAGAAAATGAACCCTGGCTAAGCTCGGCGCTCGACCTGGTAGACGGGATAGTGGGTGAGATCACCGGGGAAGGTATTGAAAAGGAGCGGATCCACTTCCTTGGCTTTTCCCAGGGAGCCTGCCTGACACTTGAATATACCTGCCGGCATGCCACCCGGTACGGTGGCGTGGTGGCCCTGACCGGGGGATTGATCGGTGACCGGATCGTCCGGAACAATTATCCGGGTGATCTTAACGGAACACCGGTTTTTATCGGGACCGGCAACCCGGACCCGCATGTACCTTTAGAGCGGGTGCATGAAACGGTGCAGGTCCTGAAAGAGATGAATGCCCGGGTGGCCCTGGAGGTTTACGATGGCCGTCCGCATACCGTGAGCCAGGATGAAATAGAC
The DNA here is from genome assembly GCA_964543195.1 of uncultured Roseivirgaceae bacterium. GTDB lineage: Bacteria > Bacteroidota > Bacteroidia > Cytophagales > Cyclobacteriaceae > JAGTVG01. The sequence continues at coordinate 76,076 of CAZIXF010000013.1, read as the reverse complement.
CGGGCAAATGAGTTGATCTTTAATGCATAAAAAAAGCCATGTTCAGCATCACACGCGTTTATACCGATAAAAAAGGAGAAAGCCGTTTTGAAGATATTGAAATACCACTCTCGGAAGCCGGAGAGATCGGTTACCTTTCGGAAAAAATCCCCGTCCGCGGAGTCGTGTTCCGGACGGTAAAGCCTTCCTACGATTATGACTTTCATACTGCCCCGGAACGCCAGTATATCATTCTTCTTGATGGTGAGATCGAGATCGAAACCTCACTGGGTGAGAAAAGGGCCTTCAAAGGAGGCGACATCCTGCTGATGGAGGATACGGAAGGGAAAGGACATAAAACCAGGAACCTGCAGTCAATCGAACGAAGATCGGTCTTTATTACGCTTTAATAAGTTCTTCTGATTCAGGTATTCCCGGCCTGATAAATCTGATCCTTCAGCTGAATAACACATTCGGTGTATCCAGGGTTTTTCCATTGGCAGATCGATCGGACAACTTCATTTACTAATGCCGGGTCATCTGCCGGTAACGGGAATGGATCTCCTCCCGTTCTTTATCCGATAAACCCCTGTACGGTATTCGCTCGAAAGTAGAGGGAGTATAACCGTAATCCCCGCTATTGATGATCCTGTCCAGTTGAATATAAAAATGCATGGCCCTGTAGGCATCTTCCACCCAGTGATACTGACCTACAGGTCCTTTATGAGGATAAGTTAGTATTGCATCGATAATAACCGGCAATTCATCAAGTCCTTCTTTCATGGCACGATGGATAAAGTCCGTGCGGTATTCTTCTCCCCGGGCAAAAACCCGGTATCCGAAATAAGCTTTCGCCATGGCAAGATATAAGTCCGCAGTGATGGAGGTCCGGCTGAAAATATGCCGGGTGGTATCATAAAGCACCCGGTTTTCCGTGCAATCTTCCGCATCTTTCACCAGGTTCAGCGCTTCCCGGGCTTTCCGGGCACCGTATTCCTTTTCATTCAGCACAAGCTTTAAATACGCTTCATTCATCTTTTCCGTCGGTTCGAGCCAGTTTGAATCGAGGACCCACCGGCTTTCGACAGCCAACTGGCCACTCTCCTCTCCTTTATACCATGCCGGCGCCAGGTGGTTTACGATATCCTTCCAGTAATGCAGGGTAGTGTCATTGCCTCTCCCGAGATGGATATTTTTATTATCCAGCCATTTGCCGGACACATGCCGCTGATAGGCGCTGCCGTTTTCAATATCGAGACGGGAATGAGAATTTAAAGGCAAACCCAAGGTATAAAGGGTAGAAAGGATGATATCCGGAGCCAGCTTAAACGCCGGTTTCAAATAGGGAATACAGCTTTCCCCATAATTCTCTTCAATAAATTCATTATAGATCGATTCCATTTCGACCGGACTTTCCGAACCGGCCGCCTTGTGCAAAGCAAAGAGATTGATCTCCGTGGGATTGTTTATAATGGAAGTCGTGTTTAACCTGTCCGTCCGGGCCACATACCCGGTCACATTGGACAGCCCTGAATAATACTGCCATCTTTTTAAATGCGTCTCGGGGAAAATACTGGCAATGATACCCTGTCCATTATATTCGTGAGCCGCATCGAATTCAATCAGTACGGGAGCTTTTATCTTCCCAACAAAGGATGAAACCGGATGGGTAAGGAAAAAATCATGAGGTGCTTCCTTGGTCATCACCTTCACGGCCGGATTTTTCACCAGCTCGATGGCTTTCAGCAGGGAGCTTAACTCGGCACGTGAATAAATGAAAGTGCGTATGTACAGGCTCAGGTCGCGCTCATTGATTATGACCGAGGCCAGGGTATCGACCATGGCGGAAAGCTTTTCTTCTTCCGTGGCAAGTACCGCGGAATACTGGTCCTCCACATGGGCACCGGTCTCTATGAAGGTCAGGATTATCCCGTCAATCGCGGGAACCATGTCAAGCATATTCCTCATATCCTTCTTTATCCATTCCCAGAACCCCGGATTATCCAGGTCAATGGTTCCACCGGGCCCCGTTTTAAATTTATCCGGGTAATATCCTAAATGATACAGGGAATGATCCCATATGGTCACCTCGCCAATCCCCTTATCATGGGCCATATCGGTAAGCCGGTTTACCTGGGCGGCCACCTCCGGATCCTTCACATCCTTCAGATCCATCACAATCTGGTGTGAAAGCTGCAGATGGTTAATGCCGTACCCGGCTGCTTTATCGATAACTTTCACGGCCATGGTGTCGTTATCCGTGAGGATATTCCAGCCCTCCAGCCGGCTATCCAGGGTCGACGAGCGTGGTATGTTTTCTTCAGGCCGGCAGGAAAAGGCCAGCAGGGCGATGACAACAATCATGCAAAAAATTTTCATAGTACCGTGGGATTGGTTTATTCAATTAAAAATACAGTCAAATATAAAAACAAATAACTGTAAACCGGAAAGATTCTGGCATCCGGGGGAAGATCCCGGATTGGGCAGAAGAGATAAAACGGCCGCAGGCAGGCTCCCAATAGACTGGCCGCTATATAATTCAACTCTGTCTGAAAATTCATATCTTTGAACAGTTTTTTTACTATGTCAATTTTTGTGATTTAAACCTAAGAAATATGAATGCTCCTCTGATCCGGATTTTTATTGTTTCCCTGGTATACGTGTTTTCAACCCTTGTGCCGGCCAGGGCACAGTCCGGCCATGAAGAAGGATGGTCATTTTCCACCCGGTCGGCTGATGACATGCTCGTGGATAAGGAAGAAGACCGCAAGCTGATCGAGGAAGCCTTGCCGGAAAAGGCTACGGTCAGGCCGGAGGAAAAGCGGCGATTGCTGATCTTCGACCTGAATGTCAATTACGGCGGGCACCCGTCGATCCCTTATGCCAACTATGCCTTTGCCCGGATGGGTGATAAGACCGGGGCCTATGAGACCGTGATCACCCGCGACACGATTGTTTTCCACAAAGAAAATCTGGAACAGTTCGATGCCGTATTCTTCAATAACACGGTGGGCAATCTTTTTCAGGATAAAACCCTCCGGCAGAATCTGATCGACTTTGTGCGTTCCGGCGGGGGTCTGCTGGGGTTGCACGGTACCACCGCTGCCTTCACCTATTGGCCCGGCGCTCATGAGGACTGGCCTGAATTCGGCAGGATGCTGGGTGCCCGGGGCGCTACTCATCGCGAAAGCGACGAACATGTGTATATCGAGGTCGAGGATCCGGACCACCCGGTCGTGCAGGCCTTCGGGGGAAAGGATTTCGATTACCGGGACGAGTTCTTCCGGTATATCGACCCGTATTCGCGGGATGAGGTCCGGGTACTGTTGAGCATCGACACGGAAAAGACCGACATGGAGCAGGGACGTGCCTTCGGAAAGGTTTTCCGTGAGGATAACGATTACCCGGTGGCCTGGGTCCGCCGGTACGGGCAGGGAAGGGTGTTCTACTGCACCATTGCCCATAACCCTTATGTTTTCCAGGACCCCCTGATGCTCGATTTTTACCTGGATGCGATCCAGTACGCGCTGGGCGACCTCGAGGCTTTGGCGACTCCGAGCAATTAAGTGGATCCTTGATGCGGTTTCGCAAATGGGATTTTAGCTGATCGGAAAAAACGGTGCAGGATAAAAATAATTCCTGTTAAATTAGTGCTTTCGTGGCAATCAAAATTGACCTGGGTATTGGGGAATATTTACTTTTCAGTATACCTCGGTAATATGCGAAGAATTCAGTTCATCGATTATTATAATAAACAACCTTTTTAAATGAAACCGATCAAAATTTTTTCAATCCTACTTATTATTATTGCCGGTCTTGAAGCCGGCGCCAAGGAATACCATGTAAGCATGGAAGGTAGCGATGCCGCGGAAGGAACCCTGGCCGCCCCCTTCAGGACGATATCCCGGGCCGCGCTGATTGCACGGGCGGGCGATACGGTTACCGTGCACGAAGGGATATACCGGGAGAGGGTCAACCCGTTACATGGCGGGGAAAATGACCTGAAACGTATTGTCTACCGGGCGGCCCCCGAAGAAAAAGTGGTCATCAAAGGATCCGAGATCATAAAAAACTGGCAAAAGTATAAAGGCACGGTCTGGAAGGTAGTGTTGCCGAATTCTTTTTTTAAGGAGTATAATCCCTATGAAGATGAATTGAGGGGTGACTGGCTCGATAAAAAAGGGATAAACCATCATACGGGAGAAGTTTTTCTCAATGGCCGGTCCCTGTTTGAAAAATCAAGCCTGGACGAGGTGATCGAATCCGAACCTTACCCCGATGCCAGGAACCGGGAGGAATCCATTTTTACGTGGTATGGTGAAGTGGATGAAAAGAACACCACCCTCTGGGCCAATTTTCAGGATTTCGATCCCAACGAAGAGCTGGTCGAGATCAATGTGAGGCCGGCCTGTTTTTATCCCGACCGGCCCGGGATCGATTATATCACTGTGCGTGGCTTTACCCTTGACCAGGCCGCCACCCAGTGGGCCGCCCCCACCGCCGAACAAGTCGGGCTGGTGGGCACGCACTGGAGCAAAGGCTGGATCATCGAGGACAACGTCATCAGCAACTCAAAATGCGTGGGGATCACGCTGGGCAAGGACCGGTCCACCGGCCAGAATGTCTGGATGAACAACCCCGCCAAAGATGGCGCCACCCATTATAATGAAGTGATCTTCAGGGCCCGGCAGATCGGCTGGTCGAAAGAAAGTATCGGCTCGCACATTGTCCGCCGCAACGAGATCTTCGATTGCGGGCAGGCCGGCATCGTGGGGAGCCTGGGAGGCGTGTACAGCAGAATATCCCACAACCATATTCATGATATATGGACAAAAAGGATATTTGCCGGAGCGGAAATGGCCGGGATCAAGATCCATGCTTCCATCGATATGTGGATTGAACATAACCGGATCCATAATACGGGACGCGGCATCTGGATCGACTGGATGGCCCAGGGCACCCGGATCACAAAAAATCTTTTGTATGATAACACAACGGATGACCTGTTTTCCGAGGTGAACCACGGTCCTTACATGGTAGACAACAATATTTTATTATCCCCTGTCAGCCTGCGGGACTGGTCCGAAGGGGGCGCCTTTGTTCATAATCTGATGGCCGGACAGATCAGGGTCAGAAAAGTGACGGGCCGTTTTACGCCCTATCATTTTGCGCACTCGACAGAAGTGGCCGGTTTGAGAAATATATATTGTGGCGACAACCGCTTTTATAATAACATTTTCATTAAAACAGATCATGAACCGGAGAATATTAATGTAGACCAGGCTCAGTTCTATGGATTGCATGGGTACAGGATAACCGGTATTGACAACCAGACTGATGGAAACGTCTATTATAACGGAGCAAAACCCTATGAAAAAGAAGTCCGTTTTGCTGAAAACCTCGCGTTCAACCCTTCATTCGAGCTTGAGGAAAGCAGCGGAAATGTTTTTCTCACCATGGAGCTGGATCAGTCGATTTTCGATGTGAAAACCACCCTGGTCACCACTGAATTACTGGGCACCACCATAGTGTCTGAAGCCATATTCGAAAAACCCGATGGAACACCCTATATTCTGCAAACGGATTATTCCGGAAATATAAGGAACGGAGAAGATCCCTTCCCTGGTCCTTTCGAAAATACCGGAGAGGGGATGAATACCTTCGAGGTATGGTAATTCATAAGAATGGGGCCACTGCGAAAGATGATCCCGTGTACAAAAAATTCGGGACAAAGGGGCTGGCGAGGATGGATGACAATAAGCTATCCATGACAGCTGACAAGGTCGTGCAACCTTCGGAAGGGGGCTCCTGCCTTCGCTGCTACACCGAGTCTATTCAATTAATAACGGAATTTTTTCACTCAGCCCCGTCCCATCCTCAACACCAATATTTCAAATTCTCCATCCTCAATCCACCTTCTTCCATCTTCAATCCTCCAGACACCCCTTGCATCTTATTGATATTCCACTTAACTTGTTGAAAGAAAGCAATCTCCGGGCTATGAGGAGAATTTTTTTGGTAGCTATAAGCAAGAGAATCATTCCCGGAAATCATATTGGACGGATTATACTTATTAAATTGAATGTATATTAGTTTATGATCATGCACACCGGCATGAATGAATATAATCAATTATCAACAATTATAAGTGAAATATAGACTGTTACGGATTATAGAGATACGTTAGTCAAGATTAATAAACCCTGAATGCCTACAGTCTTACGAATACTTGGATATCGATTTTTTTTCTTCAGTAATGAGGGCACTGAACCAGTTCATATCCATGTGGAATCAGGTGATGGATATGCTAAATTTTGGTTAAATCCAGTTATACTTGCGGATTCTGTCGGATATAATTCAACTGAATTAAATAAACTTCGTAAATTAACCCAGGATAATGAAACTCTATTTGTAGAAAAGTGGAATGAGTACTTTAACAAAAAATAGAAATATTAAAGCCACAGATGTCTGGTTCTCAGGAGAAATGTTATTTGTCCGGCTTGATGACGGACGTGAGATAGGTACTCCACTTGAGTGGTTCCCAAAATTAAGAGATGCTTCTGAATCCGACAGAAATGATTGGAGATTCATAGGAAAAGGAATCGGAATTCATTGGGAAAAAATCGATGAAGATATATCAATTAATGGATTATTGAAATAACGCTCGCTAACACACGGTATAGCAAATAAGGGTTTCAGTGATTTTCGAAACTTTGTCTCCCGCTTCATCTTCGGTAACGGTGGATACAAACGCAGTCCGCAATCCTTTACTTGCCATACCGTAAAACGTCAGACTGTCTAAAAACCTAATTTCCTTTTTTTAATAATCTTCCAAAAGCATGGTAATACGGCCTGTTTTTCGTAACTTCTATCATGAAATTCATAAAAGGAAAAGACAGAAAACAGCTTGCCCTTTTCCCTACCTGCTTGGATGATTCCCTTGATGCCGATAATGAGGTTCGATTGATAGATCTGTTTGTCGATTCGTTGGATCTTAAATCCTATGGATTCGATATGGACTATATCGACAATGGTCGTCCGGCTTGTCATCCCGGTGACCTGCTCAGGCTTTTCATTTACGGCTATCTCAACAGGATTCGCTCTTCCAGGTCTTTGGAAAAAGAATGCAGGCGCAACATTGAGCTCATCTGGCTGCTCAAAGGATTAGTCCCCGACCACAATACCATTTCTAATTTTCGCCGGGACAATCCACTCGCCATAAAGAAGGTATTCCGGGCTACCGTACAGATGGCCAGGCACTTTGAACTGATCGGCGGCAAACTCCTTGCGGGAGACAGCACCAAGTTCCGGGCCCAGAACAGTAAAAAGAACAATTTCAACGAGAAAAAAACAGAAAGACACCTTGCCTATATCGAAGAGAAGCTGGCTCAGTACCAGTCAGAATTGGATCAGGCGGATGAGGATACGGAAAAACAATCCTAATTATCGGCCGAAATAGCCAAACAACAGCATCGAAAGGCAAAGTATGAATCTCTGAGGGAAAAACTCGCTCAGACCGGACAGGAACAAATATCCACCACCGATCCCGATAGCCGCCAGATGATCGTGCGCAATAACTTCACAGAGGTAGCCTACAATGTACAGGTCACTGTCGATGCGAAAAACTGTATCCCTATTGATTACATAGTAACCAGCAACAATGATTCCAAAGCGATGGGTAATATGTTGCAACGAACCAAATCCATTCTGGGAACCAATAGCTTTACCGCACTCTACGACAAAGGGTATCACACGGGCAGTGAATTTGGCCTGGCTGCTCAAATCGGTGTGAAAGTAATGGTTGCCATTCCCGGTATTTCAAGGTCTTCTCAGTCCCCGGATCCAGCTTTAGAAAATTTCCGTTATGACAAAAAAGAAGATTCCTATACCTGTCCGCAGGGTCATACGTTAACAACCAACAGTAGCTGGTACCGTGGCAATAATTATAAATTCAGACAATATAAGACCAGGGCTTGTAAGAATTGTCCTGCAAGAATTTCCTGTACCCGGTCACGAAACGGTAAAATCGTACAGCGAAGTGAGTATACTCCACTATTGAAACAAAACCATGAAAGGGTTGAGAGGGATAAGGCAAAATACAGGCGAAGACAGGCCATTGTGGAACACCCCTTTGGCACCATCAAAAGACAGTGGGATTATGGTTATATTTTGACCAAAAGAGGGGTTGACAAGGCTTCGGCAGACATAGGATTGATCTTCACGGTGTATAATCTGAAAAGGATATTTAACCTGATAGATCATAAACGCCTGAAAAAGTATCTAAGGATGCTCAGGCCTTACATTTTTCAATGCAAAATGTTATTTAGGCGGCTTCTTAAACAGTTTATGATGTATTGCCATATTATTATTTCAAAAACCGGTTTTCCGGCAAACCCTACCCATTCTTTTGGATATGAATGTATATTTAACAAAAAAAAGCTAACAGGAAGTTTTTAGACTGACTCCCGTTGAGTGTAATTTGGAATAAGTACCAATTTTTGGTACATTTGGGTAAAAATTTGAATTATGAGCAAAAATACATCAATATCACTTGGAAATTATTTCGACCAATTCGTAAGTAGCCAGGTTTCTGCTGGACGATATAAAAACGTAAGTGAAGTGGTTAGAGCTGGACTAAGACTTTTGGAAAATGAAGAAAGCAAAGCAATTGCATTAAGAAATGCTATCCAGGAAGGGTTAAATAGTCCGCGAGTTGAAGATTTTGACTTTGACGAGAACTTAAAAAAATTAAAAGCAGAAAAAAGGAAGAATGGCTAAAGTTATATTCAGACAGGAAGCCATTGTCGATTTAAATGATATTTGGGATTACACTTTAGAAAAGTGGTCAGAAAATCAAGCTGATAAATATTACGCAACATTAAAGTTTGCCTGCAAAGAAATTGGAGAATACCCAGACCTAGGAAAAGAATATATTGACATAAGCCGAAATCTACTAGGACTGAAAACTGGAAAGCACATCATATTCTATCATTTGATTTCTGATGATGAAATTGAAGTTATTAGAATATTACACGAAAGAATGGATCTGAAAAATAGATTGACCAGATAGAGTCGAGTAGGTAAAGAGGAATTTCACCCCTAAACCTCTCACAACCATACGTGACAGTCTCCCGTCATACGGCTCTTCCCATCCAAGTCGCTACGGACGAAAGCCATATTGCCAATGCAAAAACAAATTTGGAAATTGCCTGGCAACATTACACAGCCATTTAAAGGCATGTGTCTTGATTTTCTTCCCGAACCTTCGGTACTTGTTCCTTACCCACATCATAAGACGGTAGTTGAGAACCCTGAAAACTTTGCGCATTTCGGAAAACCGGAATTTCCCAAAGTAGTTTATCCAGCCCCGTACCTTGGGTTCAAGCTGTATGGCAATGTCCTGCAATGTAAATTGCACCATGCGGTGAATTTTCAGCTTATACAGGGTCTGTCCTATACGCTTTCGCCTTTTGTTACTGATGGCCGGAGTAAACCCAAGATGGGGCTTTCTCCCCTTCTCCTTTATCCATCGTGGCTTAAAGGTAAAACCCAAAAAGTCAAACTGGACATATTTGGGTTTGAATGGAGGGTGGTTCTTCTGGTTGCGCTTGCAGTAGACAATATTCGACTTTTCCTGCTTGATTTCCAGTTTACACCGTTGCATCTTATTGATATTTCACTTAACTTGTTGATAGAAAGCAATCTCCGGGCTATGAGGAGAATTTTTTTGAACGCTGTGAAAAAGAGGCCTCATTTCCGGAACCGCATATTGATTGTATAATAGGTATTGAATTGGATGTAAAACAGTTAATGATCATACACGCCGGTAATGAATGAATATAATCAATTATCAACAATTATAAGTGAAATATAGATTGTTACGAATTAAAGAGATACTTTACAGGCAAGCTAAAAAAAACGCAACTCCGGAGATAATTTACTTTATGATTTGAAAACAAAGAAAACAAAAATAACATGTATGTATTCTCCATTTTAAAATGTCATTATTATGAATAAGCAATATAAAACTAAAGAATTACTCAAACAAGAGTTAACTCAATTAAAATCTGAATATCATTACTTAAATGCATTAAAAGATATTGACACCAATAAGCGCATTCAACTTGAGCAAGAATTAACCATTGCTCTTCAAGAAATTGCTCTTCAAAATAAAGAAAAAAAGAAACGTGCAGCCGAATTAATCAATGCTAATTTAGAACTTGAGTTTCAAAGCGGAAAAAAATCAAAGCGTGCAGCCGAGTTAGTTATCGCCAATATTGAATTGGTCTTTCAAAACGAAGAAAAAGCAAAGCGTGCAGCAGAATTAGTGATTGCCAACAAAGAACTTTCGTTTCAAAACGAAGAAAAAGCAAAGCGTGCAGCAGAATTAATGATTGCCAACAAAGAGCTTGAGCAGTTTTCTTATTTAGCTTCCCATGATTTGCAGGAACCGCTCCGTACAGTTACCAATTATATGAAGGTAATTGAGGAAGATTATTCTGGATGCCTTGATGAAACAGCACGCAAATATCTTTGTTCAGTAAGGAATGCCACAGAAAGAATGAGAATACTTATCAAATCTCTTTTGAACTATTCGCGATTGGGTCGTAATAGTAGTCCGGTATATGTTGATTGTAAAAAACTAATTGAAGAAGTAATTTCCGACCTTGATAATATGATAAAGGCATCAGATGCAATTATTGAAGTCGATGAAATGCCTAAGCTAAACTTATATGAAATTGAAATGCATGTGTTGTTTCAAAATCTTATTACTAATGCAATTAAATTCCAGAAAAAAGGTAATCAGCCTAAAATTCAAATTCGGGCAGAAGCAATAAATAACTCATGGAAATTTTCAATAAGTGACAATGGAATAGGGATTGCGCCAGTTTATTTTGAGAGGATATTTGATGTCTTTCAGCGTTTACATTCGAATGAGGAGTATGAAGGAACTGGTATTGGGCTTGCCAATTGTAAGAAAATAGTTCAATTGCATCAAGGAGAAATTTGGGTTGAATCAACTCCCAATCAGAAGACTACATTTTACTTTACCTTAAAAAACTTAATATTATGAGCAAAGAATTAAGTTGCATCATGCTGGTTGATGACGATGAAAATGACAATTTTTTTCATGAAAGAGAAATTAAAAAAGCCAATTCATCAACTGTTGTTGTCGCCAAGAAATCAGGAAGCGAAGCTTTGGAGTATATAAAATCAAAACAGGGTAAAGAAAATCAGCATCCAGACCTGATTTTTTTAGATATCAACATGCCTGGAATGAATGGTTGGGATTTTCTTGAGCAATACAATCTTTTGGATAAGGAAGTTCAAAGTAATCGAATAATTATAATGCTTACAACCTCAGAAAATCCTTCTAATATTGTAAGAGCGAAGTCGTGGAGTTTTGTTACGGATTATATTACAAAGCCGCTCACTAAAGAAATACTGGAAGAAATTATAAGAAAAACATTTTAATTAAAAGCAGATAAAATAGCCAGCCCATAATCGAGTAGACGGCTGACGGCCAGTTGGCCGCCAGTGCGCCTCTCACACCACCGTACGCACGGGTCTCGTATACGGCGGTTCATTGAATTTGAGGTTTGAACTTCAGATCTACGCTTCCCTCCCCCCCCCGTATTACCACCTAACTATTCAATGATGGTCGATTATCCTGCAGCTCATCTCTTACTATCAACTTGCATAATTGCTGGTTTATCCTATTCCTGCTGCATCTACCCAAAAGAGATTGATGGTTGCAGGCTTTGACATGATGTGCTGCCTTACCCTCTCTTTTTGGCCTCCGTATGCCGTTCCTGTTCAGTCTGCCCCACTCGTGCTGCGGGGTTAGTACCGGATTTTGTAGTTTCGCTTCCCTGCCCATCCGGCAGGCAGGCTTCACTGAATGCCTCGTGGCAAACCAGCTTGCGACTTACTAACAGACTTCACCAACTCACCTGTAAGGGACTTTCACCCTCTGGAAATTTTCGGTATCTTTGATACCGTTGCCCATGCCGGGCACACACACGGTATATAAAAAATTGGGCGGACAGTGCTAAATTAAACTGTTTAGCTCGCATTTAAGTTTTGGTATCGGTGGACAGGTAATCGCTCCGAAATGCCCAACTTTTCATATACCAGGACCGATGGGCTTCATACTAAAAAAGACAACCGAATGAATAAAACCATTTTTAAAATTTCGACAATAGTCCTTCTGATTTTTTTTATCGTATCCTGCGATAAAAGTGAAAGGATACTTGATGCTGTACCTTCTAAATACATTTCGGTTGATGATTTAACCCGAAAAATTCATTTCAAAGAATACGGACAAGGTGACAAAACCTTAATATTCGTTCACGGTTGGGGATGTGATTTAAACACTTGGAAGTATCAATTTAACTACTTTAAAGACAAACACCACTTAATACTGTGATTATATATTATCAACAATGCCTAAAACGCCTGAAAGAATTGGGTTTGAGTCTATGAAAAGTTTGATTGACGAAAAGTATTGGGACAAGGAGCAAATTAACAATCAAACCATTGCGATTTATGCCAAAATTGTTGATTTGCCGCCTGATAATGAAGATGTATTGAGAAAGCAGTTTACTAATCTGAAATACATAGAAATGAACGGTGTAAATCACTTTCTTATGATGGAAAAACCAAAAAAAGTGAATGTCATATTGGAAGAATTTATAGAAGAATAAGTCGAGTAGGTAAAGGGGAATTTCCTATTGTAGTTTATCCAGCCCCGTATCTTGGGTTCGAGCTGTAGAGCAATATCCTGTAATGAAAACTGCACCATTCGGTGTATTTTCAGCTTATACAGAGTTATTCACGACACCTCTACGATGGTTTAATCGCTACTCATTCGTCTCCAGTAGTCTATACCTGATAAAGTCGGTCGAACAACTGACCCCTTTACCGTTTCCATGACGCTCAGTACAAACCTCTTGAAAAGGAAGCACCTCATGGTGGTTTGATAAATCCTCCTGTAAGGCCTTTACCGAGAGACCATACCGAAAAAAAATATCCGATACCCTCTCATCTCGATTACAGTTATGTTACTCAAATTCAAAGAACATTATTAAATTGCATCCCGAGAGTAACGACAGGACACACTAACTCCCCATAACGAGCGGCTATAAAACTATGCCTTATTTGGCTGGTAAAGGTAGCATAAATCCTGTTTAGTAACTTAATTTACAAACACATACGAAATTTCAATTCAGGCAGCACAGTTCTTAACGGCCAAACGTTGTGGTGCATGCAGGGCGACATTCCTCCAAAGTGAACAAGAAATAAGTATGCGGATACCCAGAAAAATATAACATACTTGAAAGATATACTAAAAAGATATACCTTTGTGATATAAAAACAAATATCATGAAAACTGTATCACTCAAGATAGACGATTCGATTTTCGGCGAGACTGAAAAAATACTTGCTCGAATTAAAAAACCGCGAAACCGATATATTAACGAGGCGATTGATTATTATAATAAAATGCAACGCAAACAGATTCTTGAAAAAAAATTAAAGAAGGAATCTGGCATCGTAAAGGCTGATTCAATGTCTGTACTTAAAGACTTCGAGGAGATTGATTATGCCGATTAAACAATTTGAAATCTGGATTGCGGATTTAAATCCGCAGATTGGAACCGAAACAGGCAAAACCAGACCAGTTTTGGTCATTCAGACAAATTTGCTCAATAAAATTCCTCACCCTTCAACAATTGTTTTTCCGGTTACAACCAACGTTAAAAAGGATTCTGAGATTTTGAGAGTTCATCTAAAAAAAGGAACTGCAAATTTACATCAGCCTTGTGATATAATGATTGACCAAATTCGAGCGATTGACAATAAAAGACTGACCAAAAGGATAGGAATATTGCCTGATGATTTGATTGAAATAGTTAAAGATAATATTCAAATAGTACTGGATCTTGAATAATGCTCGACACCACAATCGAGTAGACGGCCGGTGAGTCGTTAGACCGGCAGGGGCGCCTCTTACACCACTGTACGTACGGGTCTCCCCGCATTAAATATGGGCCAGGCTGTATACCCATATTTTCATTAAAATATTGATTTAATGTTGATTACCTTGCAGCTTCTATCACACTCTCAATTTGCATCTTATTCATTTTCCCCGTAACTTGTTTTAAATGAGTGATCTCCGGACAACAAGGAGAAATTTTTTTGAATGCTGTGAAAAAGAAAAACAAACCCTGATCCGAAAATCACTCAACACTGGCTTACATCATAACGGGTTTAATTGACATTCCGGCTGCATTGGTCACAATAATTGTGATAAAGCAGGCTTCCAATTTAGAAAGAATATTAATGAAAGAAAAAAGTATACGGTCCGGCAAAATGTAAGCTGAATTATTTTTTAAAGAAATATCCTTCATATGCTGACAAAGGGATTTTTAAAATCAGGACAGGAAGTTACGAAGAACATAGATGATATGTTTGATTATAACTATATGATCCCGATGGCACTCGAGAGGGAAATGAAACAGGAAAAATCATTTCAAGACAATATAAATGAGCAACCATAAGATCCAATACATGCGAATTCCCATTATTATATTTTTACTATTCCGTTTTGGAAATTCTTTTAGTCAGGATCTTGTAGGAAATTGGCTTCAGGTCGCAGATTCTACCCTGACAGTTCATGAAAATCAAATCAAACTTCCAACTTTTCAATTGGAAGTAAAAAATTTGCTAAAATCGGACTATCCACCACCAAAGGAAGTGGCATTAACCCCGATTTTTGCCTTGCACCGCAAATTTTTTTTCAGGCGCACATGCCTTTCGTGCAAAGCCCCGCAAGAACATGGCCACGCCCTAAGGACATGGGTTTTTAATTTAAACTAAAAGAATACCTAAAGAAATACGGGATAAATATCCTGAGATCGAACACCTTATTCCGGTGAAACTTGAGCGGGCCGGAAGGAACTATTCAACCTGGCCCAAAACTATTACAAAATTACGGATGATGCCATCCGTCGTTATGACAGGCGACCCGTAAAACAGGATAATTGAAATTGGATTCACGAACATGAATCCACAGATTGAACATGCGACTGGGGCAGAATTGGGTATAAAGAAGGTCGATTGAATATAATTTATATAGTGAAGAAATTCAATCTCGTGTAGATCAATAAGGAAAGGAGACGTTATGATGGCAGCAGAACAATCAATTCCGGGAAGTCTCAAGCGGCACGCCAATACCCGGTATTGAAGTGGAATAGGCAAACCAAAATGACTGCAATCTCCTTGAGTTTTGGCACCTTATTTTGATACCCGGATCGTGTTTTTTATGGCAGGCCGGATCGCTTTTTTTTGACCGGTTAAAGAAAATAAAACCGGGATTAAAACAGATAAACTATGCTGAGACGAACATGATCCGGGAAAAATATACAATTCCTGAACAGCTATATGGTATTTTTGTTTATGTATTAACACAAACCGCAAAATCATGAACAATACCGCATTGATCACAGGAGCCTCGTCAGGAATAGGCAGGGAATTCTGCCGGATCCATGCCGGAAGAGGCGGTAACCTGGTGATGGTGGCCCGGAGCAGGGATAAGATGGAACAGCTTAAAAAGGAGCTGGAAAATGAATACGGTATAAAGGCAATGATCATTGAAAAAGACCTCAGCCTTCCGGATGCGGCCAAAGAAATTTACGATGAAGTAAAAAAGGCAGGGATCGAGATAGAATACCTGATCAACAATGCCGGATTCGGTGGACGGGGAAAGTTCCATGAAAGAGAATGGGAAAAGGACCGGACCATGATCCACGTCAACATCATGGCACTCACTGCACTGACCCGGTATTTCCTGCCCGGTTTTGTCAGCAGAAATTCCGGCAGGATATTGAACGTTTCTTCTACGGCTAGTTTTTTACCCGGTCCCCTGCAGGCCGTGTATTATGCCACCAAAGCCTATGTAACCTTTTTCAGCAACGCCCTTAACGAGGAGCTTCATGACACGAATATTACCGTTACGAATTTAATGCCGGGCCCTACCGAGTCGGGATTCGCCGGGGTATCCGGAATGGATAAAACCGGCATATTCACAACTGCTACGAGTGCCCGTACTGTGGCGAAAGACGGCTACGAAGGCATGATGAAAGGTAAGCTTGATGTAGTAACCGGCTTGCCGTTTCATCAGAAACTGGCGCTGTATATGGCTCCCCTGTTACCGAAACGAATGCTTCTTAAAGAGATCAGGAGGCGGCAGGAAGTATAGAATTCCGGTCTGGGGGGAATCGTGAATCGCAAATCACAAATCTCAAATCCTGAACCATAAATCGCAAATCGCATATCACATATCGCATATCGCACCCCCCCTATTCCTCATACGAGTACACCCAGAAATAATAGGCATTGCTGCGGGCAGCGGCAGGTTGCGCCCGGTACCCGGATCCATCCTCCACCTCGTTCCCGGTTCCCGGTGCTTCACGGGCTTCACCCTCCACCTTTTCCACAGCCGACCGCGCGCTCACATGACGAAGCTCCACCCTGATCTCCTTCTTATTCACGGTCAGCGCCGCCGGGATCTCGAATTCGGTATCGCGCCAGATGGCATCGATCTCAGTCCAGCCGGGTGTATATTCCGGAAAATTCTCCGGGTCCGGCTCCTTCAACAGTTCATAATTCGATCCCTGCTCGAACCACCTGCCGGCATATTCGCCATCCACATACACCTCGACAAGCTGATGAAAGCTCTTCTGGTTGATCCGGCGGCGTAATCGAACACCGCTGTTCCCGGGATAGATCTTCGCCGTAAACTCGAGCGATCTGTCGAACCACACACCCCCATCACTAAACACCTCATTAAAATTCCCTTCATACCGGCCTTCATCTTCCTGTACAGAGCCGGCTCCCGTGAGGCTGTACCCGTGTCTTCTCTCCTGCCCCCTGACCCCCACATCGAACTCATCGGTCAGCTCAATCTTCGCATCCCGGTTCCGGTAATAGAACACCGCGCTCCGGAAAGTACCTTCCGTATCGTGCATATATTCATGGCCATGATCCTGTGTCAGCTGCACCGAGCTCAGGAAGGGTATATAATCGATGATGTGGAAACGGTATCCGATCTTATCGTAAAGGCCACCGTGAAAAGGGGTACACAAGCCAACATCGATGCCAAAAGCATGACAAAAATAATCCTCTCCGCCGGTAGTCTCAAAGGCTGGTGTCTTCATATCATCCACATACAGCCGGAAATTACCCTCGATACTCCCGGCCAGATTGGCCGTGGTGCCCACGATCGTACCGGAACCTTCTTTTCCCAGGTGAACGAAATCGGGTTTGCCGGCTTCCACGGTAATGTTGTTGTTGTATTGAATATAAAGTTTACCGGTATTGCCTCGCTGATAGGTGTTCCGGTCTGAATACCGCACCCGGTAATCGGTCTCAAAGACCTCTGCCGAGCGGTTGATCAGCGAAATGGTACATCCCTCCCAGAAGGGCATAGGAAAATGAAAATAGAGCTCACGTCCATCGTAACCGGCCGGCATACCGAGGGCATTGGTGATGGGCGCCCCGGTATATCCCCCGAAAAAGACGGTCATCGGCACCTCGATGGCACCGGGCTCCACCCCTCCGTAATCTACCCTGACCCATACCTCATCGATCACCGCATTGTTTATGGTGGCCGGTATCATCGATATCGTCCGGATCACCCCTCCGCTGTTCCGGTTGAACAATTCCCGGGTGCTGCCCGGCTCCACCCGGAGGGCCTCATCCGTCACCCGGTTGCCTCTTTCCACCCCGGGAAAACGGCCCCGGTAGTCCTGCAGCCGGTTGTTGATCTGGTAAAGCAGGTCATTCGGAATGGATTCGTCATACGGTTCATCGCGGTAAAGATGGGTGGTGACCTGGAACCAGTGCGGGTTTTGCGAACTGCTGACCATAAAAAAGTCACGGAAAGGAAGACAGGGAAAAGCCCACTGGGCCGGTCCGTCCGAATCCCATAGCGGCCGGGGGAAAGTCAGCGAAGGGCGGCGAAAGTACTGGCCTCTGTCCTTCACATAATCGGGGGACGCCTCGTTGTCCAGGTAGAGGTTAACCCTTCCGAACCTTCCCGGGCCGAACCGGCTGTCACCCCCGCCCAGCGAAGTGAACCAGAGCTGCACCAGCATCCCACGATCCTGGTACATCCTTATCATCTCATGGCCCGCTTCCGACACCAGGGTATGATTGCGGAAATCCCGCATGGTTCGCCCAGTCGGATTGGTGGAACTATAGGCTTTTATCTTCACCCCGTTCCGGATCACCGGCAGCGATTCCCAGTCGAGGATGGGGTTTTGAGGTTGGGGAAATACCGGGCAGGAAATGAATACAAGTAGAATGGTTAATATAATTCGATCCATATATTTAAGTATAAAAAAATGTAATACCATATTAAAACAGCCTTTTCGCATGACATCCATATTATTATGCAATTTAGTGGATTACGGGCTTTTTTGAAGGGATTTTTAAAGATATCTCAAGTTCAAAACCCGACCGGATATGCAATATATGATATATATCATGGCAATATTATCCTGTTTATAACATTTTTGCATTACATTCGTAGATAAGTTTAAATAATCGGATAATGAAACTACACTATCGCTTCATCGCATTATTCATGGCCTTTACTGTGGTGGCTTCCACTAGCGGGATTGCTGTGAGTAAGCATATATGTGATAATGTCATCAAAAAAATTGCCATAAACCACAATGCCGAACCGTGTATCCATAAAGAGGAAGAGGTGAAGATCGAATGCCCGGAGCACGGTGAGATGGTCTTAACCTACGACCAGGCCAGGATGGATTGTTGTGAAGACACCACCGATTACTACAAGGATGACAACCCGAAAAACCTCAGCATTTCGGAGATAACCGTTATTCCTCAGTTATTCGTATTATTTGTAATTGTATTTCCCGAATATAATTTTAATGTATTTAATACAAACCAATCATTAAATCCAGACAATCTGGTTTTGCCACCATTGATTGATCAGGATATTCCTGTCCTTGTTCAATCATTCCTTCTTTAAATAATCCATAAATTAGAATTGCTTTTTACCTGTCCGGGCCAGGCCCGATAAAGGTATCTTTATGTTTGTTCTACATAATTTCTAATTAATGGATTATTCACATGTTAAATAAAATCATTCGATTCTTTCTTGAGAATAAAATTGTCACAGCATTATTGGTGCTGATATTCATAGGCTGGGGAATATCCGTTGCACCCTTTAACTGGAAAATGGACTGGTTCCCAAGGGATCCCGTACCAGTGGATGCTATTCCGGATATCGGCGAAAACCAGCAGATTGTATTCACGGAATGGATGGGCCGGTCTCCGCAGGATATCGAAGACCAGATCTCCTATCCGCTGACCACGGCTCTTCTGGGTATCCCGGGGGTAAAGACCATCCGGAGCAATTCCATTTTCGGTTTGTCCAGCATCTACATCATCTTCGATGAAGATATCGAGTTTTACTGGAGCCGGTCGAGGATCCTCGAAAAGCTGAATTCATTACCGGCCGGCACGTTACCGCCCGGCGTCCAGCCTGCCCTCGGCCCGGATGCCACGGCTCTGGGACAGATCTTCTGGTATACCCTTGAGGGCCGGAATCCTAAAACGGGAGAGCCGACCGGCGGATGGGACCCTCAGGAACTTCGTACCATTCAGGATTATTATGTGGGTTATTCCCTTACATCCGCCAAAGGCGTATCCGAAGTAGCGGCCATCGGCGGTTTTGTAAAGGAGTACCAGGTCGATATCGATCCGGATGCCATGAGAACGTATGGAGTGAACGTTAAGCAGATCATGAATGCCGTGAAAAACAGCAACCTTGACGTAGGTGCCCGGACCATCGAATTCAACAGGGCCGAATACCTGGTCCGGGGGTTGGGATACATCAAGAACCTTGATGATCTGAGAGAGGCGGTCGTTACCGTCCACGCCAATACGCCCATCCGGATCAAGGACGTCGCTTTCGTCAATTTCGGTCCGTCTACCCGCCGGGGCGGCCTCGATAAGGAAGGCGCTGAGGCAACCGGTGCTGTGGTAGTTGCGCGGTATGGTGCCAATCCCCTTCAGGTGATCGACAATGTGAAAGCCAAGATCGACGAGATCTCACCGGGTCTGCCTTCCAAAGTACTGCCCGACGGTACCGTCTCTAAGGTAACCATCGTTCCATTTTACGACCGTACGGGACTAATTAAGGAAACATTGGGTACACTTGAGCTTGCCCTGGAACATGAGATCCTCATCTCGATCATCGTAGTGATCGTACTGGTCATGAATATCCGTGCTTCGGTAATTATATCGAGCTTATTACCTCTTGCTGTACTGATGACATTCATCACCATGAAATATTTCGGTGTGGATGCAAACATTGTGGCCCTTTCCGGTATTGCCATAGCTATCGGGGTGATAGTCGATGTAGGTGTTATTTTCGTCGAGAATATCATAAGGCACCTGGAGATGCCGGAGAATAAGGGTGCCGGTGGTAAAAGACTTTTGGAAGTTATCTTTGAGGCTTCCTCCGAAGTGGCTACGGCAGTAATAACCGCACTTGCTACAACGGTGATAAGCTTTTTACCGGTCTTCGCCATGGAAGCGGCCGAAGGAAAATTGTTCCGTCCGCTGGCCTTTACCAAGACTTTTGCCTTGATCGCTTCGTTGATCATAGGATTGATAGTCGTGCCGGCCCTTGCACATGTTATTTTTTCAATACGTTTCAATAAACAAAGATCAAGGAAAATATGGGCTGTGGTTATGGCCGGCCTAGGTCTTGCATTCCTGGTCCTTTACGGAAGCATCCCGGCTATTGCACTTATACTCTTTGGGGCCAATATGTACTTCGAATCCAAATGGAAGGAAAAATTCAGTCAATGGCCGGCACGCATTAACTCACTGATAATTCTGTTTACCCTGTCGTATTTCCTGACCTCCGCCTGGATGCCTTTGGGAGCTCAGAATTCGCTTGCGGTTAACTACCTGTTCGTGATCAGTCTCATTACGGTTGTCCTGGGGGCATTAATGACTATTGTTCATTTCTATCCTTCTATTTTAAGATGGTGTCTTGGACATAAATGGCAGTTTCTGCTGATACCTTCCTTTGTGGTTCTTTTGGGTGCAACCAGTTGGATCGGGTTCAATAATCTGTTTGGTTTCGTAGCGAACACCTCCGAATCAATTGGTTTCGATGTCCGGCAGACCCGTCCCTGGCAATTTCTCGCCGATAAGTTCCCCGGGGCCGGTGAAGAGTTCATGCCTCCTCTCGATGAGGGGTCCTTTCTGCTAATGCCTACTACCATGTCGCATTCGGGAGTGGAAGAAAACATAGAGGTAATCCGGAAAGTGGACGCCTATGTATCACAGATCCCGGAGGTTGATCTGGTAGTAGGTAAATGGGGACGTGTAAACTCTGCTCTCGACCCGGCTCCCATCTCGATGTTCGAGAACACGATCAATTACAAACCCGAGTTTATGCTGGATGAAAACGGTCACCGGATACGGTTCAAAGTGAATGATGAAGGAAATTATATCCTTCGGAATGGCGGTACATTCGATCCGGAAACTGATGATTTCAGGGATATCGACCAGGAAGACCTGGTTGTAGACAATAAACGGGGAGAATATTTCCGTCAATGGAGACCTGAAATAAAATCACCCGATGATATCTGGGAAGAGATAGTGAAATCGACCAGGGTGCCCGGAATGACGTCAGCCCCCAAACTTCAGCCCATCCAAACCCGTTTGATAATGCTTTCAACAGGTATGCGCGCACCCATTGGCATCAAGGTGTTCGGCCCGGACCTGAAAACGATAGAAGCCACGGGACTGGAGCTCGAAAAGATCCTTCAGCAGGTTCCCAGCATCGATGCTTCAACCGTATTTGCCGACCGCATCGTAGGCAAACCTTATCTCGAGATCAGGATCGACAGAAAGGAAATTGCAAGATATGGACTTACGGTGGAAGATTTTCAGCGTTACATCGGTGTAACCATCGGTGGTAACAGGCTAACCACCACGGTGGAAGGCCGGGAACGGTTCCCGGTCAGGGTAAGGTATGCAAGGGATTTCAGGGATAATCCCAACGATATTAAGAAAATCCTCATACCCACTCCTACCGGCGCCCAGGTACCGCTGGAAGAACTGGCTGAAATAACCTATCGCCGGGGCCCGCAGATGATCAAAAGTGAAAATACTTTCCTTACCGGCTATGTGATCTTCGATAAAAAGGAGGGCTATGCCGAGGTTGAAGTAGTGGAAGAAGCCCAGCAACACATCAAAGATAAAATCGAAACCGGAGAATTTGCATTGCCCGCCGGCGTAAGCTATAAATTTACAGGAAATTATGAGGATCAGATCAGAGCCGAAAAACGGCTGTCCATCGTTGTGCCGATATCACTGCTGGTGATCTTCCTGATATTATATTTCCAATTCGGAAACGTACAGACTTCATCCATGGTGTTTTCGGGAATTATTGTTGCATTCTCGGGTGGATTCATCATGATGTGGTTATACGGTCAGGAATGGTTCATGAATTTCTCCATAGCGGATGTGAATATGAGGGATCTGTTCCAGATGCATACCATAAATCTGAGTGTGGCCGTATGGGTCGGGTTTATTGCCCTGTTCGGTGTGGCTACCGACGATGGGGTGATCATGGGAACCTATATTAAACAGACCTTCGAAAAAGAAAGTCCTTCAACTGTACCGGAAGTCAGGGAAGCTATTCTTCAGGCAGGCATTAAAAGGGTCAGACCTGCCATGATGACTGCCGCCACACTCATTATTGCATTAATCCCTGTATTGACCTCTACCGGAAAAGGTTCAGATATAATGGTGCCGATGGCTATTCCCACTTTCGGTGGAATGACCATCCAGCTAATGACGATGTTTATCGTTCCGGTTTTATACAGCATCTGGCAGGAAAACAAAGTTAAAAAACTTCAAAAACCCGAATAAGATGAAGAAATACATAAATTATATCCTATTGATCTGTATGGTATTCCTGTTGACGGGGAACGTCACAGCCGCCCAGGATAATGATCCTCTCGATCGTTACCTGGAGATCGCGGCCAGGAATAATCCCGACGTTCAATCGCTGTTCATCCAATATCATGCAGCCCTGGAGCGACTGCCCCAGGCCGGGGCCCTGCCCGATCCCACCGTGATGTTCAATATATTTATCAGCCCGGTGGAGACCCGTGTGGGCGCCCAGCGCGCCGGCATCAGCCTGAGCCAGGCTTTTCCCTGGTTCGGTCAGCTGAGCGCACAGGAAAGTGCAGCGGCAGAAAGGGCCCGGGCGCGGTACGAAATGTTCCAGGATGCCCGCAACAAGCTGTTTTTTGAAGTCAGGTCAACCTATTACGACGTGTATGTGCTGAATTCGGCCATCGATATCACGGAACGGAATATTGAGATCCTCAATTCATTCCGCGAACTGGCCAACATCAAGCTGGAGTCGGGGAAAGGCTCCTCGGTCGATCTGCTGCGCGT
The DNA here is from genome assembly GCA_964543195.1 of uncultured Roseivirgaceae bacterium. GTDB lineage: Bacteria > Bacteroidota > Bacteroidia > Cytophagales > Cyclobacteriaceae > JAGTVG01. The sequence continues at coordinate 52,571 of CAZIXF010000013.1, read as the reverse complement.
GGAAATGGAGTTGTCTGAACTTGAAAATCAGCTTAAGCTCCTGAACGATTCACGCAATCCACTTTATGCGCGCTTCAGCGAACTGTTGAATTCCGATACACTCACTACCGTCGTAACCCCGGATACACTCCAGGTATTGGAGGTGGAAAACCGGAAGGAAATTCTGCTGGATTCGATCTACATGAACAACCCGTCGTTGAAACGGATCGACCATGAGATCGCCTCGCTGGACAATGAGATCGACGTGGCCCATAAAATGGGACTGCCTTCTTTCAATCTCGGCCTGTCGTATACTTACATCACGCCACGAAGCGATATGGATGTACCTGATAATGGCAAGGATGTCTTGATATTTCCCCAGGTAGGCGTCAGGATCCCGTTATACAGGAATAAATATAAGGCCATGGTCCGTGAGAAAGAGTACCTCAGGGAGGCTAAAACCGAGCAGCGGGAAGCCAGGGAAGACAGGCTGAACACCGAACTCGAAAAGGTATGGAAGGATATCGTGGACGCCGACAGGCGGGTAAAGCTATACCTCCACCTGATCGACCTGGCCAACCAGTCACTCGATATCCTGGTCACGCAGTATACCACAGCCGGAAAGGATTTCGAAGAGATGCTTAGAATGGACCGGCAACTGCTGCGTTATGAGCTGGAGCTTGAAAAGGCCAGGGCCGACCAGAATTCCTACAAGGCGTATATCAATTACTTAACCGGAAAACAATTATAAAAATGAATATAATCGATAAAATAAAAGACAAAAAGAACCTGACCTACCTGGCCGTACTGGTCGTGGGTATATTGCTGGGATGGCTTATTTTCGGAGTTAGCGGAGAAAATTCGTCCGGCCGGGATAGCTCAACACAGGTCAGTGAAGACCATGATCATGAAGAGGGCACGATATGGACCTGTTCCATGCATCCCCAGATCCAGCAGGACGAACCGGGCAAGTGCCCGATATGCGGCATGGACCTGATTCCGCTGGAAGAGGACCAGGAACAAGGCGATGCAGCACAGCAGTATACGGTCCGGCTGACCGATGCGGCTATGAAAATAGCCGAGGTATCCGTAACCCGGATCGAAAAGACCTCTCCCTACAAGGAAGTGTACCTGCCCGGTAGAATAACCGCCGATGAGCGCCGTATCGGTGAGCTCACGGCCAGGTACCCCGGAAGAATAGAAAAACTGAACGTGAACTTTACGGGACAGAAGGTCTGGAAAGGACAGGTGCTGGCCAAAATATATTCACCGGAACTGGTCACTGCCCAGAAGGAATTGTTCGAGGCCATGAAATACAAGGGAACCAATCCGGAGTATTATCAGGCTACCCGTAATAAGCTCAAACTCTGGGATCTCAGTGAAGAGCAGATCAATACCATTGAACAGACGGGAGAAGTGGAATTTTACTTTGACGTGTTGTCACCCCTCACCGGGACGGTTACCATGCGGCACGTGGCGGAAGGCGATTACGTAAAAGAAGGGACTCCCCTTTTCAAAGTGGTTGATCTGAGGCATGTATGGGTAATATTTGATGCCTACGAAAGTGATCTGCCCTGGATAAAACTGAAAGACAAGATCAATTTCAGGATTAAATCACTTCCGGGAAGAGAATTTGAAAGTGCTGTAACGTTCATAGACCCTGTTATCGATCCGAAATCAAGAGTAGCCGGCGTACGTACCGAGCTCGACAATCCCGATGACCTGCTGAAGCCCGAAATGCTGGCTTCCGGCAGGCTGCAGACCATGCTGTCGGCAAGTGAGGAAGAGATCGTAGTACCCAAGTCGGCTATTCTATGGACCGGGAAGAGAGCCGTGGTCTATGTAAAGACCGACGACCGCAACAATCTTTTCCGGTACCGGGAAATCGAACTGGGTGCGGAAGCGAACGATTATTATGTAGTGGAAGACGGCCTGAACGAAGGTGAACTGGTCGCTACTCATGGCGTATTCAAGATCGATGCGGCTGCCCAGTTGAGGGGCGAACAGAGCATGATGAACCCCGAAGGTGGTAAGGTATCGATGGCCCATGATCATGGCAGCATGGATATGGGAGGATCGGGCGATGAGGAAATGGCCCACCCGGAACAGACCACGTCGATGGATGAACCGATCGATAAAACAAATATCGATCCCCAGTTCAAGGAACAGCTTGGCCGGGTCTATGAAAACTACCTGGCTTACAAAGATGCCCTGGTCAGCTCAGACCCTTCCGCAGCCAAACAGAAAGCAGAAGAACTGGTCGAAGCGCTGGAAAATACGGATATGAGCCTGCTCGATGGTAATGCCCATATGCAATGGATGGACCATCTGAATAAAATGGAGGATGCCCTGGATCGGATCTCCGGCCAGGAAGACCTTGAACAGCAGCGAAGGGCACTTGCCCCGTTAAGTGAAGCGCTATACCGGAGTATAAAAACATTCGGGATCGATAACGAAACAGTCTATTACCAGTACTGCCCGATGGCCATCGGTAATAAAGGAGCGTACTGGTTGAGCGAGACCGACGAAATTAACAATCCATATTTCGGTGAAGCCATGTTGAAATGCGGGGAAACAAGGGAGACGATAAGGTAAATAATATGTCTCCGGGTCCGGGAACTCGGTTTTTCCCGGCCTCAGAGACGAAGGCAACAGGAAATTTATAATGAAAGATTGCTGTAAAACGGAAAACGATAAACAAGGACCGGGAAGTAAGAGGGGAACCCGATTAAAACAGTGGGCACCCAGGATCTTCTGGATATTATTACTGATCCTGGTGATCGCCCTGGCCCTGGTCCAGATTATCTATTACTGAAATAATGCATAATAAAAAACTGAAACAATGAATGAATCTTTGGCATATATTCAGGAGGTTTTATGCAGGGTGAGATTTGACAAAGATCCTTTTGAAAAGGTATTGATCGAATCGGCTGCAGGTCTCGATGAACATTCGCTGATGGTGCTTCAGTCCTGGTGCGAAGAAGAATTCGGGCCTGAGTCGAGTGCCATGACCCGGTCATTCAACGAGATAACAATTAATCAAATCTTTAACCTTAAATCTTAAAATCATGAAAAATTTAATTTTAGCAGGAATCATCCTTATTGCAGCCTGGGGTTGTAATACGGATAAAAACAACGAGCATGCCCATGATAACGGCGATGATCAGCATCACGAAATGCAGGATCAGGATCATTCAGGGCATGATCATGAAGGACATGCCCATGAGGGGAGCGATCCTCACGGGATGATGGGAAGTGACATGAATATGGACGATGACCATGCGGATCAGATGAGAGCCCGGTTGGATATCGACCCGGAGTTTCACAATCAATTGAACAAATTGTTTGACGCCAGCATGGAAATGAAAGAGGCTTTCGTGGAATCCGACCCGGATAAGACACAGGAAGCGGCTTCCAGTGTGATCGACCAGATGGGAAACGTGGATTCGGACCTTCTTGGGCCCAATGCCCGGGAGATCTGGATGAGCAACCTGAAAAACCTTTCCCATATGGCAAGCCGGATCGAGCAAAGTAATTCTATCGATGAACAGCGGGAACAATTTGCCATGTACAACAGGTCATTGTACCGGACATTTCAATTCCTCGGCCATGAGGGTGAACCTATTTATTACCAGTATTGCCCGATGGCCTTTGACAACAAAGGAGCTTACTGGCTGAGTAGCACTGAAGAGATCAGGAATCCCTATTTCGGGGACAGGATGATGACCTGTGGCAGCACAAAAGAAGTGATCAATTAGAACTCTAAAATTTGAGAATAATGAAAAAAGCAATCAACCTTTATTTAGCAGCGTTTATCTTACTCGGATCCGGGCTGACGATCGTATCCTGTAATGATACGAATGAAGCAGTACTTTCCCAGGACGACAGGCTCGCCCTTGAGGGAATGTATACCGCCTATGAAAATGCAAAGATCGAGAACAACAATGTACTGATAGCCCTGGAAGAAGAAGACTCAGTGGCGGTGCATGAGCATGATTCACTCTTTCACCATTATGAAGGGGAGTTTTTAATGCATCATAATAATTACAGGCACGACAATGAACATGACGATCATCATCACGACAGCCATGGCATGCATATGATGGGCTCCGGAGGTATGATGCATGATGTATGGGAAGATGGCCATCACCAGGAGAATCATGAATTGATGGAGGGTCTGGTGAATGAACATGACCATGCCGTACATTAAGTGTCGAAACGGATAATATGCTTTTTTAAAGATACCTGACAGAAGCGGGATTCCCGTTCATGTACAGGACGGGAACCTTCCCAGGCAGGTCAGGAGAAAACATGTTAGGAAATATTTTTATCTGATTGTTATAAATAATAAATTGATCTAATCCGTCAACTTACTGTTTCAGTGGTATAACCCTAAACACCTGGTTAAGCCGCATCAACAGGCCGGGGAACAAGCGTTTCCGGAAATAAAAGAGACCCTTTAATCGAAAAGGGCGGACGGGATTCCGGATAAGAAAAAGAATACAAAATCATGAAACTGACAGTAGCCCATAATGCACTCGAAATGATCGGTAATACTCCCCTGTTGGAGATCACAAAATTCCACACAGGGAAGTGTCACCTGTTTTTGAAACTCGAAAACCAGAATCCCGCCGGCTCGATAAAGGATCGGATAGGCCTGTCGATGATCGAAGCGGCAGAAAAAAACGGATCGATCAAACCGGGGGATACGATCATAGAAGCTACAGCTGGCAATACGGGACTGGGCCTGGCATTGACCGCCCTGATGAAGGGCTACAAGCTTATCCTTGTGATACCGGATAAAATGAGCCAGGAAAAGATAAGCCATCTTCGTGCCTTAAGAGCCGAAATCATCGTTACCCGGTCGGATGTGGGTAAAGGACATCCCCAGTATTACCAGGACCTGGCCCAGAAAATAGCGGAAGACACAGGTGCATATTATGTTAACCAGTTTGAAAACCCGGCGAATGCCCTGGCCCATGAGACCACAACCGGGCCCGAGATCTGGGAACAGATGGATCAGGATATCGATGCCGTGGTAGTGGGCGTGGGATCATCGGGAACGTTAACCGGTCTAACCCATTTTTTTAAACAGATCTCAGCAAAAACGGAACTGGTGTTGGCTGACCCGGAAGGATCGGTGCTGGCCGAATACGTAAAAACCGGAAAAGTTTCTTCCGAGGCCGGATCGTGGCTGGTAGAAGGCATCGGCGAGGATTTCATACCGAAACTGGCTGATTTTTCCCGGGTAAAGAAAGCCTATACCATACCCGATAAAGACAGTTTCTATGTGGTACGCGAACTGTTGCGAAAAGAAGGCATACTGGCCGGATCTTCTACGGGCACCTTATTATGTGCCGCTCTAAAGTATTGCAAAGAGCAAAAATCGCCCAAAAGGGTGGTCACCTTTGCCTGCGATAACGGGAATAAATATCTCTCAAAAATGTACAACGATGCCTGGATGTTCGACCAGGGATTGAAGAAAAGGAAAAAGTATGGCGATCTCCGTGATTTTATTGCCCGGCGGTTCGAGGACAATGAGATCATCTTTGTTTCTCCACAGGAATCATTAAATACGGTATACCAGCGGATGAAAAAGCATGACATTTCACAAATGCCTGTGCTGGATAACAACCAGATCGTGGGGATTGTCGATGAATCGGATCTGCTTGCCGCGATCCATAACCGGCAGGAAAATTTCGCGTCCCTCCCGGTAGAAAAAATAATGACCACCGACCTCAAGAAATTATCGCCGGATGAATCCACGGATAAACTGATATCGATGCTGGATGAAGGATACACTGCGATAATAGAAGATGAAAAAGGGAAATTCGAGGGTTTGATTACGCGAATTGATTTTATAAATTACCTGCGGAAGAACAATCAATAAATCCTGAGCATTTTTTTCAACGATGCTGTCACGATGGGCGATTCTCTTTTCTTTTCATAGGTTGAACTTCACCTCTGATTGGTCGGTTACCGATCCTGATTTTATTTATTGTGATCTACAAAGACCGCCACAGGAGAAACCTGTTGGAGCCGGCAGTTAAGGTCTCAAAAAGTTCCGCGAATATCCCTGTCTGCCTTCAGGTTCAACCATCATTACTGAATAACTTCATACTATCACTTATCTGCAATGTGGAATAAAACATATTCTGTAGAAAAAATTCCCCGCATTTGTCCAATAATAGAATAAATGGAAGGCGCAGAACGGATGATTACAGGTTATTAAGCCGCAATAAGAAAGTGAAACCAGGGATCAGTCCTGCTGGCATGATTTTTCATCTTATAATAGGTGCATGAATTTATTAGGATGTGAAACTTTCGCAGGTTTTTTTTAGAAAAACTAAAACCCGGGTTTTCAATAAATAATTTAGAGAAAGATGAATGTAATATTTGCCGCTGCTTTGGTATTTTCTTTATTTACTGCCAGGGCAGATCCGGCACAATCAGATCTTCTCTTACAGGAAAGATCAGTATACTTGTCTGAGAATCTACAGCAGTCCGGTCATACCCATGACCAGGAGGCGGAAGAAGCCCACCAGCATACTCATGACCAGGAAACGGAAACGACTTCGGGACAGGAATCCCATACTCATGGACAGGAAACTGAGAAAACCGGGCAGCATGAGCACGACGGATCGGATGAACATCATGAAATGAGCCGGCAAGGGAATGGATCAGAGGGCATACCGGCAGGATTTGACGAATTCCCAAACCTTCATCCTCTGTTTGTTCATTTTCCTGTGGTACTACTTCTCCTGGCATTCTTTTCCCAGCTTTTTTCCTTTTTTGTATATAAAACTCCCTTGAGCTATGTCACCATTGCCCTTTTGATCGGAGGGTTTGTCGGTGAATTGCTGGCGGCAAAAGTATACCATCCTCATGTGGGAGATCTTTCGGAAAAAGCTGCCGAAATATTTGAGACACATGAGAAATATGCCAGTTGGACCTTATGGTTGGCCGGCATTTCACTTGCCGCCAAACTGGTTAGTCATTTTATACTGAAACAGAAGATCGTATCGGAGATCATAGTCATTTTTCTGCTGGGTGCATCTGCATTTACGGTAAGCTATACGGGTCATCTGGGTTCGCAGATGGTGTTTATCGAAGGTATCGGACCAGAAGGCGCCCATCTTGAACAAGTTGAAGATCATGAACATGATCATGGACATGAGCATTAAAACCAACAATAGGACTGAAAATAAAATAAAAAAAAGGTATAACCGGATTGCCGGGATATATGATCTCCTCGAAAAACCCATGGAATATGCTTTCTCCGGATGGAGGAAAGAAATGCTTAAGGATGCACAGGGTAAAGTGCTGGAAGTGGGGATCGGAACAGGAAAAAACATTCCCCATTATCCGCCAGATATTCAATTAACCGGGATCGATTTCAGCGAAAAAATGATCGCCCGGGCTAATGATAAGTACGGTCACCTGCCGGATGTGACCCTGATCGTCATGGATGCGGAGGATATGGACTTTGATGATAATACATTTGACACCGTGGTCACTTCCTGTGTATTCTGTTCGGTACCTGATCCGGTGAAAGGGCTTCGGGAGATCAGAAGAGTCTGTAAAAACGGAGGCCTGGTTCTAATGTTGGAACATGTCCGGAGCCAAAAAAAGGTAATCGGAAAATTAATGGATGTGCTTAATCCGGTCCCTGTTCATTTATATGGTGCCAACATCAACAGGGAAACCGGTAAGAATCTGCTTAAGGCCGGTTTCAGCCGTGAAAATATAAATGTGGAAGACCTTTGGTCAGATATAGTAAAAAAAATTAAAATTGAAAATAACAAATAAAGCCGGGAGGCCGGCATCCGGGGACTGGATTCAGAAGGAACCGGAAAATGTACAATTGCAGGAAAAACTTCCTGCCGAATTACCGATCGAAAAGATATGACGGTCGGTGCGGTACCGGGCCGGGAGTTGCTGAGAAAAAAGCAGGCTGCCCGGCCGGATAAATCCGATTTATAATATGTGTAACCTTTAAATTTTAATAAATTATGAAAACTTCACATCAAGTATTAATTGCCGTATTAACAGGGTTGATCTTTACTTCAATCCTGATCGCCTGTGCCAATACACAGGAGCGAAGCCAACAGGTGGATCTCACCCAGGATGAACAGCTCAAACAGGAAGTGTTTGACCAGATCCTGAATAACCAGGAACTGTTTAATGATTTTATGGATGAAATGATGCAGCATGACCAGTCCATGAACTGGATGATGTCGCACGGACCAATGATGCAGCATATGTATGATCCGGAAAATATGCAGTATATGATGCAGCATAATCAGAATATGCAACAGCATATGATGCAGGGCTGGATGAACATGATGGAACAGGATTCATCGATGTATAATCAGATGTACGATATGATGCAGCAACACCACGGAATGGGTGAAGGGCATCATATGAATTAAAAGTAAATAACTCACCGGTCGTTACCCGGGTTTGATACGGATCAAAACCCGGTTTCGGCCATTTAAATAAGCTTATAGGATTATGGGTTTTGGATGGATCATAGGAATAGGAATTGTAGTTCTGATCGTTTGGCTGGTCATGCGGACAACCAATCAGGGTTTTCAACATCACGAACAAACAAAAGATGAAAACTCTTCCCTTGATATTCTCAAACAGCGGTATGCAAAAGGCGAGATCTCTAAGGAAGAATTTGAAGAAAAGAAAAAAGATCTTATATAAGATTTTCCGGGAATTGTATAACGGCCTCAGGCTTTATATGGAAAGTGCAACAATTATTCCGGTTGAGGGGATTGGAAATTCAAAGTCCCGGGTTATCTTAGAATGACATAATTAATCGGGTTATCTTTGATTAACAAAATCACCCCGGTTGCCTGATCTGTCTGGAAAAAATAATTCCCTTGTATGATCAACTCTATAAAAAGTGAAAAGAAAACAATTTTTAATTAACACAGGTAAGAGCATTTTTCTGACTGCTCTTTCGCCTTACCTTATTGGATGTAATCAAAGGAAAAACACGGCTATCCGTAATGAAACATCCGTTTCCAGCGGTGATTTCGAACCGGATATTGAGCTTGAATTATCCGCCGTTCAGGCCGAAATGGCTTTATTACCGGGAAATCGCACGGGAATTTACACCTATGAATCCCGGTTGATCCAGGGTCCGCCTGAATCGCTGGAAAAATTACCTGATTCCTACCTGGGTCCGGTACTCCGGGTAAAAAAAGGACAGAAGATCAGGGTCCGTTTCAAAAATAACCTGCCCCGTGAAAGTGTGATCCACTGGCATGGGCTGCATATTCCTCCTGAAATGGATGGCCATCCAAAATATGCCATCAACCAGGGAGAAAAATATATATACGAATTTGAGATCCGGGACCGTCCCGGCACGTACTGGTTCCATCCACACCCGGATAAGATCACAGGGCCCCAGGTGTACCATGGCCTGGCCGGCTTATTTATTATCGAAGCGGAAGAAACTACGCTGCCGTACGGCAGTCATGACCTGCCTCTGATCATTCAGGACAGGAAGTTCGACAGCGACAATCAACTGGTGTACCTCAACAATCCCATGGACCGGATGCATGGCTTTCTTGGGGATACCCTCCTGGTTAATGGTAAGTCTGACAGGCAAAAGGAAGTCCCTGCGAATGCACACCGGCTCAGAATATTGAATGGCTCGAATTCCCGTATTTATAAGCTGGCCTGGAGTGACGATTCTCCACTCACCATTCTGGGTAGCGACGGAGGCCTGCTGGAAAAACCCGCGGAAATGCCCTACCTGATGATGGCCCCCGGTGAACGGGTCGAGGTATGGAAAGATTTTTCAGGGTATAACCGGGGTGACGAAATAGTCCTGGAAAGCCGTGCGTTTAACGATGGTTCCCGTATGGGTCCCATGGAAGACGGGGGAATGGGCCCTATGGGTGACGGTATGATGGGCAGGGAAGGCATGATGGGTCGTGAAGGTATGATGGGCCGGGGAACGGGAAGGAGCAATGATCGCTCCGGTATGGCCAACGGTGATCCGTTCAATATAATGACCTTCCGGATATCGGGCAAGGGTGAAAGGCAGTATGAACTTCCTTCCGCTTTGACCGGAGTGGAAAAGATCCCTCCCGGTGAGGCAAATAACAGGGAAAAGCCCAGGCCATTTCATTTTCATAACCAGCATATGCAATGGGTCATCAACGGTAGATCTTTTGAAATGAATGAGGTGGCGGAATGGGAGCAGGTTGAACTGAATACCACCGAGATCTGGGAATTTATAAACGGATCAGATGGCGAAGGGATGGGTATGGGCATGATGGGTAATATGATGCAGATGCCGCATCCGGTACATATTCATGGATTACAATTCCAGATCATTGAGCGTAATACATCAGAAACCGATCCGGAGGTCTGGGATACCGTTAGAGAAGGATTCCTTGATGAAGGATGGCAGGATACCTTTCTGCTGATGCCCGGCATGAAAGTGAAGGTGATCATGCGCTTCAGGGATTTTTCAGGTATGTATATTTATCACTGCCATAACCTCGAGCATGAGGATATGGGCATGATGAGAAACTACCGGGTGGAAGAATGAGGCGAAAGCAATGTGAAATTGCAATAAAAATGATTATTTTCATATTGAAATTTTTTATAATTCACATAAATAAAAAAGGAGGTTTATCATGATGGACGGTTTTGGACACGGTTGGGGCATGGGCTGGGGTTGGATCATCGGTATCGGTATACTGGTGCTGGTGGTGTGGCTTATCGTGAAAGTCATAAACCAGAGCAACCGGCCACCCACAGGTGGTACAGGCGGCGGGTCAAGCGAAAAATCAGCCCTGGATATCCTCAAGGATCGGTATGCCAAAGGTGAGATCGATAAGGAGGAATTCGAAGAAAGGAAAAAGGACCTGATGTGAACTTCTGCTCACACCGGTCAGATCGGGAAAGACGAGAGCAGGATCCAAAGTGCAGGCAGGGCCAGCAGCAGATATTGATCTGTTTAAATAAATGTTATTATATTTGCATTCTCATGAAAAATGTGAGCTTATTACTGGCCCTGTATTTTCTATCTCTGACCGCTGTTCCCTGTATGGACCGGGCTGAGATATCCGACAGCCACGATCAAACCATAACGGTTACCATGGAAACATCCGGCCACGCCCACGATCATCAGGATACGGCGGATGGCTGCTCGCCTTTCTGCCTATGCCATTGCTGCCATACCCATGTATTTGTTACCTATGAACTCACTTTGTTTTCACCGGTTATACCTGAGGAATTTACCGAGATAACCCCCCAATTCAAGGACATCAATTTATTCGATTTCCTGATACCACCCAAAGCCTGATAATTCATTCATTAACAGGGATAGTGCAGGTGAGCTATATCCAAACTGCCGGAAAATACCGGTTCATCAGCTCTCTGAACCTTGCCCTTTAAAGGATATCCATGCTGTATAATACGTAAACGGCATGGAAATCCGCAATTGCTATAAACCCTTTATTTCAATTGAATTATCAGGAAAAACATGATCGACAATATCATTGACTTTTCAATCAGGAACAAACTCATTATTGCCCTGTTCACCCTGGTTCTCATTGGAGCCGGCATATGGAGCATGACCCGGATACCCATCGACGCGGTACCGGATATCACTAACAACCAGGTGCAGGTGATCACCCAGGCGCCCAATCTGGGCACCGAGGATATCGAACAATTCGTTACCTATCCGGTCGAACTGGCCATGGCCAACCTGCCCGGAGTGGTGGAAATAAGGTCCGTCTCGCGATTCGGCCTTTCCGTGGTCACTATTGTGTTCGAAGATGACATGGGCACCTATCTTCCACGCCAACTGGTCAGTGAAAAACTCGGCCGGGTGCGCGACGATATACCCGAAGGTTTCGGTGAATCGTTTATCGGGCCGATCACGACCGGCCTTGGTGAAATATACCAGTATACCCTGAACGTAGATCCTGAATACCAGGATGAATACTCCGCCATGGAACTGCGTACCATCCAGGACTGGATCGTGCGTCGCCAGATGGCCATGGTCCCGGGTGTGGTGGAAGTCAACAGCTTTGGCGGCCAGATCAAACAATACGAAGTGGCCATTGACCCGGATGAACTCCGGGCCATCGACCTGACCATTACGGATGTGTTCCACGCATTGGAACAAAATAACCGGAATACAGGGGGTGGATATATCGAAAAAGACCACCATGCGAATTTCATCCGTGGCGAAGGTCTTGTCAGGAATATCGCCGACATCGAGAAGATAGTGGTAAAAACAGTGGATGGCATACCCATACTGGTAAGGGATATTGCCGAAGTCCAGTTTGGCCATGCCATACGTTACGGAGCGTTTACAAAAAATGGTAACGGAGAGGCCGTGGGCGGAATTATCATGATGCTCAAAGGCGCCAATTCCAACCGGGTGATCGGGGAAGTGAAAGACCGTATCGCGCAGATACAGGAATCCTTGCCGCCGGGTGTATCCATCGAACCTTTTCTCGATCGCAGCGAGCTTATATCCAGGACTACCCGTACGATCTCCGGAAACCTGGCAGAAGGCGCTTTGATCGTAATTTTTGTCCTTGTATTTCTTCTTGGCAACTGGCGGGGCGGTCTCATTGTGGCCTCCACCATTCCGCTTTCATTACTGTTCGCCTTTATCATGATGAACCTTTTTGATGTCTGGGCCAACCTGATGAGCCTGGGGGCGATCGATTTCGGGATCATCGTGGATGGGGCCGTGATCATTGTGGAAGGGACGGTGTTTTTCCTGTATCGCAAAATGCGGGAAGGTCAGGCCATCACGGCCGAAACCCGTGACCAGGTAACCTATACCGCTTCCAGCAGGATGATGAAGTCGGCCTTCTTCGGGCAGCTGATCATACTTATCGTGTTCCTGCCCATTCTGGCCCTAGAGGGGGTCGAAGGGAAGATGTTCAGGCCCATGGCGTTCACCTTCATGTTTGCCATGCTGGGGGCCATGATCCTCTGCCTGACCTATATCCCGATGATGTCCTCCTTTTTTATACGGATATCCCGGAAAGAGAAACGTTCCTGGGGTGACCGGATCGTAAATTGGCTCGAGAAAAAATACGAAAAAGGCCTGGGCAACGCGCTACGGAGAAAAAAGTTAACCGTAGGGTCGGCCGTATTGCTTTTATTGCTGGCGATTTTCACCTTCAGCCGGATGGGCGGCGAATTCATTCCCCAGTTGGATGAAGGGAATATCGCCTTTCATGTGATCCTTAAACCCGGCAGTTCTTTGTCCGAAGCCATCGAATCGTCCACCAAGGTGGAACGGATCGTACTGGATAATTTTCCCGAGGTGGAACATGCGATGACCCGGTTTGGCGTGTCAGACGTACCCACCGATCCCATGCCCATAGATTTAGGCGACTGCTTCCTGATCCTCAAGCCAAAATCAGAATGGGTATCCGCAGAAACAAAGGAAGAGCTGATCGAAAAGATCAAAGAAAAGATCAGTATACTGCCGGGCTTGAATTACGAATTTACCCAGCCCATTGAAATGCGTTTCAACGAGCTGATATCGGGGATACGCGAGGATGTGGCCATCAAGCTGTATGGAGAAGATCTTGAAATCCTTGCACAAAAGGGGGAAGAGATAGGCGATCTGGTGGCCCCAATCGAAGGTGTGGGTGATATGCGCGTGGAGGCCACCACGGGAATGCCCCAGATGACGGTGGTCTATCAGCGGGATGAGCTGGCCCAGTATGGCCTGAACGTAAATGATATTAACAAAGTGATCGAATCGGCCTTTGCTGGTGGAAAAGCCGGTATATTCTTTGAAGGAGAAAAAAGGTTCGATTTGGTGGTCCGCCTGGATTCCGTACACCGGACTCATATCGACGACCTGAAAACATTGTACATCAATACACCCGACGGTGCCCAGATCCCATTGAAGGAAGTGGCGGAGATCAACTACACGCCCGGTCCGATGCAGATCAGCCGGGACAATACCAACCGGAGGATCTACGTGGGAATTAACGTGCGGGGAAGGGATATTGAATCGCTGGTGGCCGAAATCCGGAGTACCCTGAATGACCGGCTCAATCTTCCTGCCGGTTATTACATACGTTACGGCGGGGCTTTTGAAAACCTGGAACGGGCCACCCAACGGTTAAAGATTGTGGTGCCGGTCAGCCTTTTCCTGATATTCATCCTGATTTTCTTTGCCCTCAGATCCCTCAAGCAAAGTATAATGATCTATATGGCCATTCCCCTGGCGGCCATTGGGGGAGTGTTTTCCTTGTGGATACGGGATATGCCGTTCAGTATCTCTGCGGGTATCGGGTTTATTGTACTGTTCGGAGTAGCGGTACTCAACGGACTGGTGCTGATCAACAGCTGGAATGAGCTCAAACAGGAAGGAGTGGGTGACATCGGGGAACGGATTACAACCGGGGCGGTCAGAAGGATACGACCTATTTTACTTACCGCACTCACCGACATTCTCGGCTTCCTGCCCATGGCCATCGCGGTGTCGGCCGGGGCCGAGGTGCAGCGCCCACTGGCTACCGTGGTGATCGGCGGGATGATCACCTCCACCCTGCTTACGCTTTTTATCCTGCCCGTTCTCTATGGATGGACCGAAACGGTGAAGGTCAGGACTGCTGCTGGCAAAATCCTGCCGGTAACAGGGTTGATCGCCGTCCTGGGCTTTTCAACCGTTAACCCGGTCAGCGCTCAGGACCCCGGGATCCCCTCCATACCACTTACCCTGGAGGAAGCTGTAGCCAGGGGTAAATCCGTTAATCCTGCGCTTGAGGCGGATAAACTGGAAATAGAAAAACAGGAAGCATTGAAGAAAACGGCCTGGGATCTGGGTAATACCCGGGTCTTTACCGGAAGAGAGGAGGCCGGAAATGGGTTTGAAGGTGTTCATACTCAATTCGGAATTTCACAACAGCAGATCGACCCGTTTGCAATTGCTGCGGGATCAAGGCTTCAGGAACAGAAAAAAATGCTGGCAGAATCATCGCTGGATGTATCGACGGTGTTGATCGAACGGGAGATCAAACGGAGCTGGGCGGAAGTATATTATACCAAAAGAAGATTCGAAGTCCTTGAAAAACTCGATTCCCTTTTTAAAGGAATTAAAAAAGCGGCCGGTGTACAACTGGAAACCGAAAGCATTTCAAAACTCGAATTTCTGGCTACCGCCAATCAGGCCAACCGCATATCCATTCAAATGAAACAGGCCTACCGGGATTATCAGGTTGCATTGACGCAATATAACAGGTGGTTTACCGAAAACGACACACTATATAATGTATCCGATGTCCCGTTTGAACAACTGATGGATACTGCGCCTTTAGAGATGGATTCGCTGCATTCCCATCCCTTGCTGGGCTATTACCGGCAAAGGGTCAATTTGGCGGATGCCATGATGCGAAAAAGCCGTTCCGGATTTTATCCCAAATTCAGTGGTCAGTTCGGAAAACAGACTGTCCAGGGCCGGTCCGGGTTCTACAGCTATCAGCTGGGCATTTCCATACCGCTTTTTTTCGGTCCTGAACTGGGTCATGTACAGTCTTCAGAAATTGAAAGAAAAATTGCCCGGCGTGAACTGGCACAAAAAGAACTCGAGATCAATGCCGATTATCAGGCCATGCAGGAAAATTACCTGAAATGGTTCGATTCCTGGAATTATTATCATGATGAAGCCATGCCCTTAATTAAAAAGCAAAAAGAAGGTGCTGTTGTCGGCTACAGGGAAGGTTCGATCGATTACATCACCTTCCTTAAAAACATGAACGATGCCATTCAAATGGAGATAGAAGCCTGGGAAGCCTTTGGCCAATATCTCGACCGCCGTTTCCGGCTGGAATATTTTGTTAATGTTTCACTTGAAAGTAATAACTGATTCAAATTATTAAATTATAAAATACACGATCATGAAAAATATCATTTTATTGATAACTTTATTCGGGCTTATTTCATGCAATGATAAGCCGGGAATAAGCCTGGATGAGGATAACCGCGGTCATGACCTGCAGGAGCACGATGACCAGTCCGTCCATCTTTCGGAAGAACAGTTTAATGCCCTGGACATGAATGTGGGAATGTTATCATCCCGCATTATCTCCGACCTGGTTGAAGCCAACGGGCAACTGGAGGTGCCTCCCCAGAATGAAGCAGTGATCACTGCCGTACTCGGGGGCAATATTTCATCCATCAATGTCCTTGAGGGCGACGAGGTGAACGAAGGCCAGGTACTGGCTTACCTGTCGCATCCGGATCTGATCAGGATCCAGAGCGATTACCTGGAATCGTTCACGCGGCTGGAATTCCTGGAGAAAGAATTTCAGCGGGAAAAAAAACTGTATGAAGAAGAAGTCGGGTCCGGTAAAAAATTTCAGGAGGTACGGGCCGATTATAATTCAGCGAGATACAAGGTGAGCAGCTACGAAGCACAACTTCGCCAGCTGGGGCTATACCCTCCGGTCATCCGGGAAGGAAACCTGCATGAGAAAATTCCGGTCAGCAGTCCCATTCATGGCACCATCACCTTTGTAAACGTAAAAATAGGGCAGTATGCAGAGCCGCAGAAAACGCTTTTCGAGGTGGTGGATGTGAAACACGTTCACGCCGATCTTATGATATTCGAAAAGGATGTACATAAGGTGGAGGAAGGGCAGTATTTGAGGTTTACGGTGGAAACATTGCCTGAGGCAGAACTTATGGCCGAAATTTATTCGGTAGGTAAAAAGTTCGAACAGGAACCCAAGGCAGTCCATGTTCATGCCGAAATTGAAAACAAGAGTGGAAAACTCCTGCCGGGCATGTATATCAAGGGACAGATCATAACCCATGAAAAAGAAAGTACCGCATTACCTGAAAAGGCACTTGCCAGGGATGGTGATTCTCATATTGCCTTTGTATTGAAAGAAACAAAGAATGATCAGGATAAGGAATGGATATTCGAACCGGTCAGAGTAATCACGGGGCTAACCGATAACGGATGGACCGAGATCAGGTTCCTGGAAAGAGTTTCCGCAGAGACGCTGTTTGCATTGAATAACGCCTATTACCTGTTGGCCGAAATGAAGAAAGGCGAAGGAGGCCACCATCATTAGGATATTTATTCAATTATTCAATACGGCAAGGTGATCGCTTTTTAACAAAACCGGCGCGGGCTTGATCCTGTTCCGCCATGTAATCCTTACACCCTTCATTGGGGTATAAAAATAAGCTGAATCAGTAAGAAACAGCTATTTGTAATTCGGTGTGTTGCAGGCGGATCATGAGCTCCATTCCCGTACCATCGTGATCAAGCCGAAGATCCTCCCTGCCTGACCGGGCCGGTCGTACGGTAAATAACCTTGTCAGGAGAGGAACGTATATAATCAGGCGGGTGCAGCCGGTTTTTATGGCTGGTTACCGATTTTTCATTTATTTGCTGCTAACCACCTGTATCGGAAAAAATGGGAATTGATATCATATACCAGTCGGTGCTAACCTGCCCGGAATGTGGTCATAAGGCCACGGAAACCATGCCTGTGGAAGCCTGCCAGTTTTTTTATGAATGCGGGAACTGTCATGTGGTGCTTAAACCAAAGAAAGGCGATTGTTGTGTATATTGTTCCTACGGTTCGGTACCCTGTCCGCCGGTACAGCAATCCGGCGACAGGAAATGTTGTTAATCCCGGTCTCCCACTAAAGGAGCATTATAAACCGGCTGATATTTTTTGTTATAAAAATTATCTTTATGTAACTAATTTTGGGGATGGATCATTGAATATATACGAAAGGGTATCCCATTCATGAAAAAACTGATGCATACGCTTGCCCGGCTGTTCCCTTCCGGGGAATCTGGAGAAAATCCGGCCGCCATCCGGGCCTATCATATGATGGTTTCTTTCAGGGATAATCTTTCCGCTTTTTCAAGGATCTTTTCAAAAACCCATTCTGATAATCAATCCTGGCCATCTATACCCGGAAGTTACCGGGTAGGTGACCCGGTATCCCCGGTTGCCGTATGTACACTTACCTCCGATGAATTGATCGGGGCAACCGTTGCTCCCGGGAATGTGGCCATTTCAGGAGGTTTAAAAACCCCCAATTTGGGCATTGAAAAGATCATACTTAACTGCACGGCCAACCCGAATATCCGGTTATTGGTGTTATGCGGGAAAGAATCGTCCGTCTTTTATCCGGGTCAGGCCCTCCAGGCATTGGCTGAATCGGGTATCGACCGGGAAAATCGGATAAAGCAGGCCAAAGGGCATTTCCCGGTCTTACGGAATATCAGCCGGCAAGTGATAAACCGGTTCGTGGACCAGATCCGGATCGTCAACCTGATGGGCGAACTCGATCCGGTCCGCATTCAGCAAAAAATCGAAGAGATTTTAAAACAATATGCACCCGAACCCTACAAAGGGCGGAAAATTACAGAAAGCCAGGGAAAAGAAACGGAACTGAATGATGAAAAATTCAGGGAGATCAAACCGGGAGGGAAACGAACCCCCATCGATCAGGACGAGAAGGGATTTTTTGTGATTACAACCGAGCCGGACTCAAAGACCATCATCGTAAAGCATTATTACAATTCCAACCAGCCCGGCCATATTATCAGGGGATGTTCAGGGCATTCGATCCTCCTCGCTTTGGTCCGGGAAAACCTGATCTCGGAAATAAGCCATGCCGGTTATCTAGGAGCTGAACTGATGAAAGCGGAAACTTCTTTGCGTTTAAACCTCCGGTATGAGCAGGATAAACCCCTTCAGAAAAAATAAATTCATTGAGTGACAAAAAACCGGGTCATCCGGTACTTTTTTACAATGAAACTAATTAATTTTTATCCGTGTTAAGTAATTAAATAAAAAATAAAAATTTATGGATTATTATATAGCAAAAACCCTCAATACCGATTTCGATACGGCCAAAGAAAAAGTGACCGAAGTGCTCAAGTCGGAAGGCTTCGGCGTGTTGTCCGAGATCGACATCAAGGATAAGCTCAAGGAAAAGCTGGATGTGGATTTCAGGAAATACCTCATCCTGGGCGCCTGCAACCCTCCTCTTGCTTTTGAAGCCCTCAAGAAGGAAGACAAGATCGGCACCATGCTGCCCTGCAACGTCATCCTCCAGGAGCATAAGGAAGGCGAGGTGGAAGTGGCGGCTGTCGATCCGATTGCCTCCATGATGGCCATTGAAAATCCCGACCTCAGCGAAACCGCCAAGACCGTTCGTGCCAAGCTGCAGAAAGTGATCGAAAAACTTCAGTAAAGAAACCCCGAATAAAGCGATGGGTCGATGGGTGGATGGGTGGATGGGTGGATGGGTGGATGGGTCGATGGGTGGATGGGTCGATGTGATTTAAAATTCCCCTTATTGTTAACGTTTCAGTGATAATTTTTCAGGTAGTGTAAGGTCACCTGGAGGAAGGCTCGTCAGGGCAGTGATCGAATTGGGGGGAAGTGACACAGTCATTCCCCGTCCATCAAACGGTATATCGTCCAACAGGTCAATGCCATCGGGTACCGGGCCCATGACCACCAGGTGATTCAAGTGTGAAGATTGCACCTGAACATCCAGCTGCAGGCTTACCCGGACCGGTTCGACACTGTCATTCAGCAGAAGCAGGGTTATCTCGTCACCATCCGGGGAGGTAAGGCCTGTAACATACAGATTTTCCGTGGTCTGATCCATGAGGAGTTGCCTCACTTTCCATCCCGGTTTTACATACCGGGCAGTGATGGCATGCGGATAAAAGACCGGTCCGTACGGACGGAATACATATTCCGGGTCGAGCCGGGTAAGTGCTCCGAAGTTACGCCACTTCTCACCATAGATATGGAATTCCCATCTCGCCAGGCCTGCAACACCATGATTCAGCATGCTGATCAGATAGGAAGTGGTGGATAGCGCTCCCCTGTATACCATTTCATCGTTATCCACCGGACCCGACCCGTTCCCATAATTGCCGAACTCACCGATCACAAAGGGCAATTTTTTCCCAACCGCCTGTTCGAGTTCATCCAGAAGTTCATCATAGGCCTGTACGCTCCGGTCCATTCTTTTACCCCGGTAGGCCGAATAATCATGATCGGCAATGATATCGACTACCGGCCCGTATTCTTCCAGCATTTGGGGAATATGACCGGGATCTCCTCCCGTGGAGGTATCCGGTCCAAGAAGCAAGATCTTTTCCCTGACACCCAGCCGCTGCAGATGCCGGTCCACCGCCCCGTACAGCGGCCAGAAAGATACCGGATAATTCGCCTCAGGGCCCTTATAAGCCCAATCCCCGTTGGGTTCATTCCAAAGCGAAAGTGCCCAGACATTCTTATAATGCCTGACCTGTTTCAGGTGGTAGATCAGGGAAGCCATGGCCTCGGCAAATTCCCCGTCGTTAGCCGGGTGTGCCAGAATGGATTCATTTTGCCCGGGGATCAACCAGGGGGCCTCCAGTCTCCAGTTGGTCATCAGCATTTTTATATTCCGTTTTTCTGCCTGGTCAAGAAACGTATAATGTCGCTGCATCCGGTCTGAATCAAAAGCAAACCCCTGCCAGTCTGCTTCATTGGGATCATTGTTATCATTTTCCGGCTCCCAGTCCCTGATCGACATGGCATGCCTCAGCCAGTGGCAACCACTCCATTCCATCAATCCGAAATACCGGTCCCAATCCTCATCGCTAAACTCCCGGTCATACCAGCGCCCCTCCAGGGTAGTCGCATCGTTCCACCCAATGCCGATATCCATGGTACCCATTATAGTTTTCGTAACCACTACCTGAGTTAAATTATCCTTTCCCGTCTTCTCCTCCGGAATTTGTGCTTTGCCGGTCAATAAAAACAGGCCGGTCAGCGCGAAGGTCAGGTAAGGGAATAAGGATTTATTAATTATTCGCTTCATGTGCACGTTTTGTCTTTAAAAATCTAACAATGAGTTTTTATTCATTCTGAGTAAAAAATACTACTTAACCGCACCATATAAAAGTGGCCTAAATTTATTCAATAATAAAAAATTCATTCGACAAAAACGCGGAAGTCGTCTATAATTCGTTTAGCCATAAGCCTGAATTCTCAACCATGAATCCTGTTCACCTGAACCTTAAACCCTAAACCCTGAACCTTAAACCCCAAACCCTAAACCTTAAACCATAAACCCTAAAACCTCCTCACAAATTGCCAATCCTCCCGGCTGTCCACTATCTTTATGGAAACATTTTACTCAGAAAACAGGATCTGTTATGGACAACAAAAAAGTGATCGGTATCGATCTCGGAGGCACTAACGTCAGGGCAGCTATTGTGGACACCAATGGAATAATCCGGATCGTATCCGAACCGGTTAATGCCAAAGGTTCGCCCCGGGAAGTGATGGATCAGATCTTTTCCCTGATCGATCAGCTCGGTACGGATAATGTCATGGGCATCGGAATGGGGGTCCCCGGCCCGGTGGATGAAGATAAAGGCATTGTCTATGAACTGATCAACATACCGGCCTGGAAAAAAGAAAATGTGAAAGAAACATTCGAATCCCGCTATCCGGTACCAATGAAAGTACAGAACGATGCCAATTGTTTTGCCCTGGCGGAAAAATATTACGGGGAAGGAAAGGAGGTCAGATCCATGATCGGGCTGATCGTGGGCACGGGGATGGCCGGAGGGATCATTTTAGACGGCCAGCTTTATTCGGGCCCTAACGGCATGGCTGGGGAATTCGGCATGATGAACTACCTTGACCATAACTACGAATATTACTGTAGCGGTCAGTTTTTCGATAATGCGTATGGGATTTCTGCGAAAGAAGCGGCTGAGCTTGCTCAAAAAGGAGATAAGAAAGCATTGGACAGGTGGGAGGAATTCGGACATCATCTGGGAAAGGCCATAGAGGCTATCCTCTACGCCTGTGATCCCGAAATGATCATCCTGGGCGGTTCCGTATCAAAAGCTTTCCCATTGTATGAGAAATGGATATGGGATATCCTTGAGAGTTTTGCCTTCACCAATTCGATCAATAATTTCAGGCTGAAAGCCTCTCAACTGGATGATCCCGGCATTCTTGGAGCGGCCGCCCTTCATTTTTATTAATATGGATACTTATTCCACAATAATAGTTCCATCCATATCGGCATGGATTGTACAGGTGTAGTTGAAGGTGCCTTCCGAGTCGAAAGTGAAGCTAAAACTACCCCCACCTTCCACGTCTTCATCAAACAACTGGTCTTCACTGGTGGCGGTATGAGCAACCTGGGTCTCATTCACCCATACAATGGTGTCGCCGGATTCAATCGTAAGCGATTCAGGCTCGAAATAATAATTGTACATGCGCACGGTGTCTACTGCAGAGAATGCCCTTAAAGAAAAAAGTAATATAAGGAGGAAAGTCAAAAGCTTTTTCATATTCATTTTTCAGGATCTTTGGTTGTAAATCTTATTTTTTATACTACACATTTGAAAATCCAAAGACAAATCCTTTTGGACCGGTGAAATAGCCAGCCCCCGGGATTGTTTCACCTGCATTTGTTGAATTTTTTTGATTAAAATGATATCATTGTTATGGATAGGGCCGGATTTTTTATCAGGCTCTTCAAACCGTGCCATATTTTACAGAAACACCAGGTTTGATCAATTATACGGGAAAATGAAAAATACGCTTTATAAACTGGCATTCACCCTGCTACCCCTTGCTTTGCTGTTCTGGGCTTTTGTACTGGATCCTTTTATCACTGAAAAGGCCGTTTTGCCCGCTGATTTCAGCGATTTCCCCCACCCTGCCGACAATTCCCTGGCGGATGATAAAACTGATCGACGCAAAGAACTTTACGGTTTGCTGGGAAGACTGCCCGCCCGGGACCTACCCATTTCCGTTGAGGTAATCTCGAGAAAGGTGACTGAAGAAATGATCATAGAGAAGCTTATGATGGACCTCAATGGCCTGGAAAAAGTGCCCGCCTGGTTCACCAAACCTAAAAATGCGGAAGGCAGCATTCCTGTCATCCTGTTCAATCATTCCCATTTCGGCCAGTATCAGGTTGGAAAAGATGAATACCTCTATGGAAGGGAGGAAATGCAGGATCCCCCATATGCACTGGCCCTGGCCCGTGAAGGATACGCCGGTCTTTGCATCGATAGTTGGGGATTCGGTGAGCGTAGCGACCAAAGCGAATCTGAAATTTTCAAGGAAATGCTATGGAAAGGGCGGGTCATGTGGGGAATGATGGTGTATGATAATCTAAGGGCCCTTGATTACCTTGAAACCCGTGATGATGTGGACCCCGGACGCATCGGCACTATGGGAATGTCCATGGGAAGCACCATGGCCTGGTGGCTGGCTGCCCTCGATAAGCGGATCAGGGTCTGCGTCGATATTTGCTGTCTGACCGATTTTCACACATTGATCGAAAAGGAAGGCCTCGACCTGCATGGAATATATTATTATGTGCCTGATTTGCTGAATCATTTCACAACCTCGGAGATCAATGCCCTGATATCGCCCAGGCCCCATTTCGGACTGGCAGGGCGTTTCGACCCGCTAACCCCGCTAGAGGGGCTTGAAATTATCGACAGGGAGTTGAAAAAAGCCTATTATAAGGAGGGTGCTCCGGAAGCCTGGAAATTGGAGATCTATGATGTGGGTCATCTGGAAACCGCGGATATGCGATCCGACATCCTTGACTTCTTTGAAGAATGGTTATAAATATTATCCACACCAGTTTAATGATGTTTATCCCTTTTCCTTATTTCACCTGGAAAAAACAGATCGGTTTTTCATATCTCCTAAAATGGTTTTAAATTGTGAGGATCACGGATAGCCGGCACATTTTATGTATCGAAATATTTTTTAGTAAAATTAAACAGAATGAAAAAATTGCTCCATATATTGAATCTGGTAAGTGTTAAATCGAAAAGTAAGTTATTTATCCCAGTGCTGATCTTGTTAATAGGGTTAATTTCCGGATGTCAGCCCGTGGAAGATAAGACAAATGAGTCAGTTAAACCCAACATCATCCTGATCATGGCCGATGATATGGGCTATGAGAGCCTGGGATCATATGGCAGCGCAGAATATCAGACTCCCAATCTGGACAGGATGGCCCGGGAAGGGATCAAATTCAACCATTTTTATTCGCAACCCTTATGTACACCTTCCAGGGTAAAGATCATGACCGGAAAATATAATTTTCATAATTATACTCATTTTGGATACCTGAATCCGGAAGAAAAGACATTTGGTAATCTTTTTAAAGAAAACGGATACCAAACGCTTATTGTCGGAAAGTGGCAGCTCAATGGCCTGAACCGGAACAACCCGGGTAATCAGGATAAGGATCGCCCTTATGAGTTCGGTTTCGATGAATACTGTTTGTGGCAGCTGACAAAAAGGAGAAGCGAGGGGGAACGGTTTGCCGACCCTCTCCTTGAACAGAACGGTGAGGTACTCGATGATCTGGAGGACCAGTACGGACCGGACATTTTCAGAGATTACCTCCTTGACTTTATGGAAAGGAAAAAAGATTCCAGTTTTTTCATATACTTTCCCATGGTGCTAGTCCATGAACCCTTTGTGCCCACACCGGATTCCGAAGAATGGGCGGATCCCGGTCTGAGATATGAAAACGACACCTCCTTTTACGCCGATATGATGGCCTACACAGATAAGATCTTGGGCCAGATCGTGCAGAAGACAGAAGAACTGGGTATTGCCGATAATACGTTTGTACTTTTTACCGCTGATAATGGAACTCATCCCACGATCTATTCGGATATGGTGGATGGGACCACTATCCGGGGGGGTAAAGGACGCACGGTCGAAACAGGTATCCGCGTGCCGGCCGTCGCTTACTGGAAAGACCGCATTTCGCAAGGCAGGGAAATCGATCACCTGATAAGTTTCGATGATATACTGCCCACCCTGACCGATATGGCGGGGATCAGTCTCGAGGGATTTCATACGGATGGTAAAAGTTTCCTGCCCTTACTGGTTGACGGGACTTATCAGCCCAAAGATTATCTCTATGAATATTATTATCCCCGTTGGGGCAGATTTGATTCTGCGGAATATGTCTGGAACCATGAGTATAAATTATATAAAAACGGTGAGTTCTACCGTATAGCTGCCGACCGGCTTGAAAAAGATCCGCTCAACACAGAAAACCTTTCTCCTGACGAGCAAAAACTGAAGGAAAGATTCGAGTCAGTTCTCAATGAAATGGAACAAAGACAGCAATAAGGGCAATAGGTGGTGATTTTATTGAAAAATGAGCCCGGCTGATGGAAAAATCTGTCCGGTTGATGTGTTGAAAGCGGAGGATTAAGGGATGGGGTTATAAGAGGGAAACAGCAGGGTGCAGGCCCTATGCCGGTGTATATTTAAATTCACTGATCATATGGGGGCAAACGATATGATTCCGCTAAACCGGGTTACCCGGGAAGGTATATAGGATAAGTATGTAATATATACCCCTTACCCTACCCATTAATTCCCTGTAAAATCATCTTTAATGCACATTTTACGTATCATTTTATTCTCATTCCCGTATATATAACTACTGATTGACTTTTTTACTTATTTTAGAATCAGGACTAATTTTTTATACTTTTACTTTTTTTATTATTTTATTTCCAGCGGTTTATCTTGTTCAAACAGCTAATTTACCCGTGTAGAGTACCCTCAATTGGAATTTTTTTTACATTTTTGAGAAACCAAAGTGAACTATCCCTGGATTGAATGCAGAAATCTGGACGGTAAATCCGGTGCTTCCGATGGTACATTAATTGCATGTAAATTTTTATGGTTTAATCAAAAAATAACTTCACTATGTCTGATAAAACAATCAATAATTTATCCAGGCGAACATTTCTCCGAAATTCGGCACTGGGTGCTGCGGGAATGATGATCTTGCCTGGTTTCAAAAATTTCAGTCCCAATGATACTATTAACCTGGGATTCATCGGTCTAGGCCGGCAGGCCATGTTCCTTCTGAATGGTTTCATGAGCCTTGAAGGTGTTAAGGTACTGGCCGGATGCGATGTGTACGGCATCAAGCGTCGACGGTTTGCCCAACGGGTAAAAGAAAAGTATGGAATGAATGCCCAGGTTGAAACGTATGAAAGATACCAGGATATACTGGCAAGAAAAGATATAGACGCCGTGGTGATCGCCACTCCGGACCACTGGCATGCACTTATAGCCATAGATGCCGTAAAAGCCGGCAAGGATGTATATCTTGAAAAACCACTGACTTTCACTATAAAGGAAGGGGAATTGCTTAGGAAGGCTGTCCGCAAACACGGCAGAATACTTGCCGTTGGCAGTCAACAGCGTTCCGATCCCAATTTTCAGCATGCTGTAAACCTTGTACAGGAAGGTAAACTGGGAGAGATAACTCATGTCTATGCCCATGTAGGAGCTCCGCCTACCCCATATAATTTACCAAGGGAGATCATGCCGGTGGATCTGAACTGGGATCTCTGGCTCGGGCCCAATAAATACGTTCATTATAATCATGAGTTGAATCCACCCATCAGCCTGGATCCCCCGCAGGACGAACAATTATGGGGTGCCTGGAGATGGTATAAGGAAACCGGTGGCGGCTTCACCACCGACTGGGGTGCTCATATGTTCGATATTGCACAATGGGGACTTGGAATGGATGAGAGTGGCCCCGTAGAAGTAATCCCCGCGGGTTATGAAGAAAATGAGGTGATGACATGGAAGTATCCCAACGGTGTGCCCATGACACAGGAACCTTTTAACAAGGAAAATACCAAGGGTGTAAAATTTGTCGGCAAGGACGGATGGATCGAAGTGGCACGTGGATATTTTGTAGGATCCGAAAAATCATTTGCGCCGAAAACGGCCGATGATGAAACAGGGCCGTATGAGACCAGGATACCGCACCAGGAAAACTTCATCTGGGCCTTGCGGAACCGCAAAGATCCTGTGGCTACCGTTGAGATCGGTCACAGGACCTGTACGGTATGTAACCTGGGCAATATTGCCGATGACCTGGGAAGACCGGTAAACTGGGATCCCCAGAAGGAGGTTTTTGTGAATGATCCTCAGGCTGAACTTTATTACCACAGGCATTACAGGGAAGATTATCAGTTGCCCCTGGTGTGATTTAATGGGTATAAAACAGTTGAACTCATACTACCACTATCCGCAGGTATGAATATCATATTGCCTAAAAATTGAATATGAAGGAAATGGTGTTCAGGAAACCTGATTTTAAAGTGGTAGTATGAGTGCTGAAATATCTTGAAACCAGTCACTAACCATTACTTGCCATCACTTTTGCCAGGATGATCCGATTGAACATCCTTACTGCTTTTTTATTACCTCATTTCGATTTTGCCGGCATTTTATTATTTTTATTCGATGGGGAGAATTTCCCCTTTTTGTCTGTTGAAACAAAGTCATTTTTGTTTATTACCATAACTTAAACCGATTCAGGATGTCAACTAAAATTTTTTATGATCCAATGACCGTGCATTTATTAAAAAACACGAACTGTATTCTCATTTTCATTCTTATATTCCTGCTGAGTGGGATCCATTTCCCGTTGAACGCACAACGTCTTTCCCGCGATAAGAATGTGGACCTGCTGATTAACCAGGCAGGTTATTTGCCTTATTCAGCAAAGAAAGCAGTAACAAAGGGTGAGAAAGAAATAGACTTCGATGTGATTAATATTGAAACCATGAAGGTGGCCTATTCCGGCACCCTCACACCTAAAAAGGGTGATTTTGGGACCTATCTGACAGGAGATTTCAGTACCCTCTCTCAGCCGGGTGTATACTATGTGAAATCCGATACCCTGCGCTCTTACCCCTTTGAAATTTCATCCACAGTATACGATTCACCCATGAGCCTGATCGTGCATTACTTTTCCAAACAAAGGTGCGGGGCCAGCAAAACGGGGTATTTATCACCCTGCCACGTCGATGACGGGATCCGGATGGATAACGGCAAACATCAGGATGTGACCGGAGGCTGGCATGATGCCAGCGACCTCAGGCAATGGGTCGGGGCCACTATTTACGGGGTGGTGGGGCTGGCCAAAGCCTATGAATTGAATGATTCGCCGGCATTCCGGAAAAAAGTGATGGAGGAGCTCCGGTGGGGCAACCAGTATTTTCTGAAAATGCAGGAACCCCAGGGTTATGTGATGAACTACGTGGGAGGTGATGTCAGAAAACATTCTGACAGTAACCGCTGGACCGATAATGAGGTGGGAGAAGAAGGAGGTGAACTCCATTTTGTCAAGCCGAATGCAGGCGAAAGCACAGCCGATATGCTCATATTTGATGCGAATGACGACCGTGTGATCAGAACGGACCCAGCCGGCCTGATGGGACAGTATAACTTTGTGATCGGTGAAGCCATGCTGGCCAGGATATTTAAAAAAGAAGACCCTTCCTATGCGGTACAGTGTGAGAAGGCGGCCATAAAGTGTTTCGACTGGAGCATGGACCAGGATGAGGATATGGATGCAGGCGTAATGGGTGCCGCCATTCAGGCATCCATTGAATTATACAAGACTACCCATCAAACCCAATACCAGGACCACGCGGCAAAACTGGCTTCTGAATTGAAACAACTTCAGGAAACAGACAGCAGGGGCGACATTAACGGATTTTTCTATCGTCAGTCTTCCGGTCGGGAGCCCTATAAAAACATTTCACGGGGTTGCTGGGAGTTTATCGCGGTCAGCGACCTGATCCAAACCTTCCCGGCTCATAATGATGTGGAATCGTGGAAAGAAATGATTTCTATCTACGCCAACCAGTATCTGGTGTTTATGTCGGCTAAAAATAATTTCGGGATTGTGCCGTTCGGACTGTTTACCGAAGCCCCGGGTGGCAACAGGAAGACCGGTCAATACTGGTACCGTTATTTCATGCAACCGGAACTGGACTGGTGGGTGGGTATTAATGCCAATATTGCTTCTGCCGGTGTGGGTCTTGTTAAGGCTGCCGCAATCCTGGATGAACCGGAATTACTGGCCAGGGCCCAGCGGCAGCTTGACTGGATCATCGGAGTGAACCCCTTCAACAGCTCCACATTGATCGGAGTGGGTTATAATCATCCGGAACATTTCCCCGGAAGCACCTTCATACCGACAACCCCGGTAATTCAGGGAGCCGTAATGAACGGGCTGGGCGGCGACAGAAATGATATGCCGGTGATCGGAACCGGAATTTGGCAGATCTCGGAATACTGGACCCCGATGGTCGCCTATACCCTCTGGTTACTGGCGGAATTGGCTGATAATTAAGAGGCGGCCTTTTGAATTGTACAACAGGTTTTTTTGGTTCCAGGTCTGCCGCGAACCGGATTTTTCCGGTTTCAACTCTGGCCGGGAACCGGATTGCAGAGGGCCTGGCAGATAATTGAATTTATTTTTAAATCCTGTTGTATCCTCTTTGGTTGCAGGATGGTTTGAATTGGTGCGCGGGAATACGATCATTCTGCACTGACCATGGGTTATTCGGGATAGCCCACAACCCTCAATTGAGACCGCGATCGAATAAACCCGGAAAATCACATCAGGGAATTCAAATAAACTCAATTATTTCATTACACTGATTCTACACCCTGTTTAAATGGTAATAAATATCAATGCCTGATTGTATTATGCACGTATGTTCATTATCTTAGTATATAAATACAATGTAAATGCCAAGACCCGAAAACAATAGATTTGTTTTTGAACCTCCTTTATTTGAAAGGTTCAAACCCGCCCGGATCCCTATGAGATCATTGGAACCTGTGTCACTTACCCTGGATGAATATGAAGCCATCCGGTTAGCTGATTTTATGGGATTGAAGCATGAAGAGGCTTCTGTGGAAATGGGAATATCCCGGTCTACTTTCACCAGGCTAATTGAAAAAGCCAGGAAAAAAATTGCCGATTTCATAGTGAATGGCAAATGCCTTGATATCGAGGGAGGTAACATTCATTTTAAAAACAATATTATCCGTTGCCTGGCTTGTGGTTATATGTTTAAAATCCAGATTGGTGATCCGTACAGTGAATGCCCTGAGTGCACTTCAACCGATCTCTTGAATCTTGCACGAGGATTCGGTCATGGGAAATGCTGTTGTGAGGAAGAAGCATTGACCGAGGGAAACAAAAAAATGATAAACAACAGTTGAGAAGACGGATCGTTATAAAGTAAAATATTTTTAATATCTGCGAGGAAAATTTTTTTAATCATGAAATCGAATAGTGTTGACTCCGGAAAGTTATCGTGTAAAAGGATACTTAATAAAATCTGTATTACAACCCTGGTGTTACTCATTTCTTTTATGCCTTTGTTTGGCCAGGAAGAATCAGACGAAGATACAGTTATGCTTGAATCGGTGACCATCAGTGACCAGGTTATCGATGAGGTTTCCTACATCCCTGCCACGTATATTGAAAAAGCAGAATTAAAAAGCACCAACATCAGGGATGTAGGAGAATACCTGAGAAGTATCCCCAATGTATCGGGGATCCGTAAAGGAGGCGCAGCCATCGATCCGGTTGTCCGCGGTTATAAATACAGTCAGTTGAATGTTATTCTGAATAACGGAGTTAAAATAGAAAATGGTTGCCCGAACCGCATGGATCCCGTTTCTTCCCACATCGAAGCCGAGGATATAGCAAACATTGAAATAATAAAAGGTCCTTACTCACTTAAATACGGCCCTGCATTTGGCGGTGTAATTAATCTGGTTTCGGAAGTACCCCGTCCTTATGAGAAATTCGAAATACATGCCGATGCAATTTATGGGATGGAAAGCAACTGGAACGGGAAAAAATTACATGGGTCGATTACAGGCGGCAATAAAAATGTATATTTTCTTGTTTCTGGAGGATATAAAAATTTTGGCAATTACAACAGCGGGGGCCGGGAAGGAAATGACACCACGTATCTGTCCTCTTTCACAAAATACAATTATTTGGCAAAACTTGGTTTTTCTTTCAACCGGAATCATAGTTTACTTCTTTCCTACGATGGCGTCAAGGGCAGGGACGTTATGTATCCTGCGCTTCCCATGGATGAAAAATCGGATGACACTCAGCTCTTGGCGATTGATTACAATGCCAGAAACCTGAGTCCCTTCCTGAAATCCCTCGAGGTGAAAGTTTACCGTTCGATTGTAGATCATGTTATGGATAACCGTAACCGGTCTAATTATGATTTCATGCAGATGGTGGCCGACGTGGATGCAATCAATACGGGTGGAAGAGCCGCATTTGACATGAAATTCGGTAAGCACAACCTCCTGGCGGGCATGGATTATGAACATATCGAAAAGGACGGCAAACGGGTTGGCACCATGTCCATGATGGGAACGACCTCCACAAACGTTAAAAATTTATGGAAAGAAGCATTGATACAGAATACCGGGTTATTTGCCGAATACAAAACCTACTTTTCATCGTTTGAACTGAATGCCGGTCTGCGGGGTGATTATAACAGGGCAACTTCCGGAGATACATTAAAGATAATAAGGAATGACATCGATTATTTTAATGAGATGGGATCCGAACATTTCAACCTGAGTGCAAGCATCGGCCTGACGAAAAGGATCAACAGGTGGATGGATGTCTCCCTGGCCTTGGGAAGGGGAACAAGAAGCCCGAATATGCTTGAACGGTTCATAAAATTGCTGGCCGTGGGCTATGACCGGTATGATTATCTTGGTAACCCGCAATTAAAACCGGAAACCAATAATGAAATAGACCTGACCGTTCAGATCAATGAGGATGATTTCGGAAGCACGTATTTGAATTTCTTTTATTCCTATGTTCAGGATTATATAGCGGCCAACCTGCTGCCCAGTTCGGTGATTACGCCTCAAAGTCAGGGTGTACTGGGAGTAAAGCAGTTTTATAATGCCGATTATATCATCTCAAAAGGTTTTGAATTCGGATATAAATCACCGGACAGGCACAAGTTTGTTACCGAACTGGTCGCTGCATATACCCATGGGGTCATTCCGGGAGTTACAAAATATATAATCCGGGAAGGTGAGGTGGTTGATGCGGTTGAACTTAGAAATGATGCCTTGCCTGAGATACCACCCTTTGAAGCCACACTTAATGTACATTATAAGCTGTTGGAAGGAGATCTTATTCCACGGTTTACAGTCAGGGTGGTAGCCGATCAACGCCATGTGTCAGAATCTTTTTATGAAGAAACCACACCGGGTTTCAGTGTATTTAATTTTTCGACGAGATACAAGATCAATAAAAATACTGAACTCAATGCGGGTGTGACCAATATTTTCAACCGCACTTATTATGAACATCTGAACCGGAGAATAATAGGTACAATGAATAATCTCTATGAACCAGGGAGAGTGTTTTTTGCAACCGTGTATTTCAATATTTAAACTCTTGATTTATGATAAAGAGAAATAACCTATTCATAAATATTTTATTACTGGCCGGGATCCTGTTTTCCTGCAATAACAAGGAGGATGAAATAGAACCTGAAGAGGAATCGGGTCATATTATTTTGAAATTCGACCATTATGTGGATGGTAAGCCTTTGGTTATAGATTCCATGATGTACGTTAATGCCGCAGGAAACCCTTATGAAGTCAATGAAGTGATGTATTTCATTTCGGATGTCACCCTGCATGGATCCGATGGTTCCGAAAAAATGATTGAAGACTGGAAAGACATTCACTATGTGGAATATGAAATCCCGTCCACGCATACCTGGGAAGTATTTGATGATATACCCGCCGGCAACTACGATTCGATAACCTTTGTTTTTGGCATCCCTGAAGAAAAAAATACATCGTTCCGGTTTGTAAACGCCCCGGAGGATAAAATGATGTGGCCTGATATCCTTGGAGGCGGATATCATTATCTGATGATCAATGGCAAATGGCTGGATGAAGACCAGGAAGAACAATTATATAATTTCCATCTGGGCATCGGGCAGTTGTATAAAGGTGATGAAATCAATTATGATTCCATATATGCTTTTGTTCAGAACTATTTTACCGTGAAATTACCGGAATCATCTTTCACACTCGAGCCGGGATCAGAAAAAGAGATAGAGATCATAATGAATATTGAAAGCTGGTATGAGACGCCGCATAACTTCGACTTTAATTATTGGGGTGGTGCCATAATGGAAATTCAGCCGGCCATGCGCATGGGTGTGGAAAATGGCTATGATGTGTTTACGGTCGGCTCGATACGATAGTGTGGGATCTCATCAGAACGATGCTTTTTGTATATTCGTATTAAAATGTTCTGTATAAACAGAATCTTTATTACACGTAATTTTTTCTGGATTTTTATGGAGGGATCATGATCAAAAGAGCAATATATCTGGCTGTACTGTCGATTATAGCATTTTCCGGTTGCCGGGAAGAAGAAAAAGTTGAACCTGCCCCCGAATATGAGCCCATTGATCTTCATGAGTTTGCTTCAAGCCTGAGAGGATTTAACCTGCAGGGAAAATTCGATGTGAACTGGTCGAATGCCGGTTTTTCGGAAGAAAACTTCATAATCATTTCCGACCTCGGATTTAATTTCGCCCGTCTTCCCCTCGATTATCTGACCTATACCGAATGGGGTAACTGGAATGAATTTATTGAAAACGAGGTAGCCGAGATCGATCAGGCCATTGAATGTGGCAGGCAATATGGGGTTCATATCTGCCTTAATCTTCACCGCGCGCCGGGGTACAGTGTTAACACCTCGGCAACCCCCCAGAACCAGCAGCTTGACTTGTGGACAAATCCTGCTGCTC
Source organism: uncultured Roseivirgaceae bacterium (assembly GCA_964543195.1). Taxonomy (GTDB): domain Bacteria; phylum Bacteroidota; class Bacteroidia; order Cytophagales; family Cyclobacteriaceae; genus JAGTVG01. The sequence continues at coordinate 18,853 of CAZIXF010000013.1, read as the reverse complement.
AGGAGGCGTTCTTAAATCACTGGGAATATTTTGCCAGAAGATATAAGGATATTCCAAATAATGAATTAAGCTTCAACCTGATCAACGAACCCAGTGATGTGGAAGAACTTACCTATGTGAGTATAATGCAAAGTGCAATCGATAAAATACATGCGGTTAATCCCAACCGGGTGATCTTTGTGGATGGGCTGAATTGGGGCAACGACCTGATCATGTCGCTGAGAAACAAAACGAATATAATTCAGGCCATCCATGTATATGAGCCCTTTACGCTTACACACTACAAGGCAAGCTGGGTTGATGGTTCCAATAACTGGCCCGTACCCGTATGGCCAATGATCGATGTCTCGAATTATCTTTACGGCCCCTGGAAGCAGGAATTCCAGTCATCACTGGTGCTTGAAGGCAGTTTCCCTGAAAATACGGAAGTGACCATCAATGTTAAACAGGTCTCTATCGAATCTACACTTGAGATCAGCCTCGATGATGTGGCGGTATACACCAAGGAATTTATTTGCGGTCCAGAAAAAGGTGAAGACTGGACCGAAATAATAGAAACACAGTGGGGATATCAGAACATTTCCAATAAGGATTATGCTGTGGTACTTCCTGCCTCAGGATCGGAGCTCAGTTTTTCAAATATCGAAGGCGACTGGATGACCTATAACAAGATCACTATTAGCATGCCGGACCAGGAAATAATCATCATCCCGGGTGATAACAGCTGGGGATCGATACAGGAAAATTACAGGATCACACCGAATGGTGAAATTACCGATGCCGAAGGCAATCATCTTGTGCTTCTTGATCTGAAAGAAAAGTTCGAGATTGCCGAAAAAGAAAACATCCCCATGATGGTCCAGGAATTTGGTGTGCATAATGAAACGCCTCACCCCGTAACGATCGATTATCTTTCCGATGTAATATCTATTTTTAATGATCATAATACGGGGTATGCACTCTGGAACCTGAACGGCAGTCTTGGTATTCTCAACAGCGGGCGGGATGATGTGGACTATGAATCCTATAGAGGAAAATCACTTGACCGTGAGATGCTTGAGTTGCTGCAAAGCGGACTGGATCAATAACAGGTAACATAACGTGCTATTATAGAATTTTCTCCAAAAGCATTATCCTGAATAACTGAATCCTGCAGGTTACATTTTTCAGAAGCCGGATATTTATTGAAAAATCCTGAATTCACAACACCCTGTTAAGTAATCCGGGATGAGGTTATAGTATTTTTATTCAGACCGTAACATTTTTTAATCCGTAGAGATGATTATGTATAAAAAACAGCTTGGCTCTGAAGATCTGAACATGGGCGCTTATTTTATTCAGAAAGATCTTCTTGAACCAGTCCTGAACGGCCTTAAGTGTAAAAAATGCAAAAAAAATACAATTATCGAGTTTTTTGTTTATGAGTCTGACCTGATCGATTACAAAATACAGGCTTGTTGTAAAGAATTTAAAGGCATGATAGAAAATCAACTGGTCTGAATGATTGAATTCGTTTGATTGCCCGTCAGGGCTTCAGATCTTCCGCTGTCGTACCGCTTCAAAAATCAGGATGGCCGCACTGACCGATACGTTCATCGAATCCACCTTCCCATACATCGGTATTAATATATTCTGATCCGAATTTTTGAGCCATTCATCGGATAGCCCTTCCGATTCAGTTCCCATAACCAGGGCTGCAGGTCTGCTGAAGTCAATGTTCAAATAGGAAGTCGAAGCAGATAAAGCAGCACAGTAAATATTTATCTTTCTTTTTTTTAGCCAACTTATCAATTTTTCTGTTCGGGTGATGGCTAGAGGTACAGAAAATAATGCACCTACACTCGACCTGACCACATTTGGATTATAGATATCCGTTCGTGGATCCGTAATGATTACGGCGTCAAGGCCGGCAGCATCCGCTGTCCTGAGTATGGCGCCGAGGTTACCCGGTTTTTCCACACTTTCCAGCACAAGGATCAGGGGATTACTTCCCACCTGTAAACTTTCCAGGGAATGTTCTCCCGGTATCCCCCAGCCTAATACACCTTCCACATCCTGCCTGTACGCAATATGGTTGTAAACCTCCCTGCTAACCTCAAAAATATGGGTTTCTTTAGCGATCCTGTCAAAAAGCCGTTTTTTATTATTGGGATCTAAAATTTCAGGGCAATAGAACACATCGGTAAGGATATATGGCGACTCCAATGCCCTTTCAATCTCCTTATTGCCCTCTATAATAAATCGATCCTGTTTTTTACGCTCCCGGGTTTTTTTTAAATGAGCGAAGTTTTTTATCCGCGGATTACGGGTACTGGTAATGAGTTCAATTGAGGTTTCCCTGTTATCCATGATCCTAAATTATAAAAATTATCCTGGTCAATTACTCCTTAACCCGAAAAATTCATAAATTTTTCGCCCGAAGGGCCGATTAAGCGCAATTTCTTGATAATCAAAGAATTATATAGGGTTTTGAAATTCTTATACTTAATCAAATAGCCCAGAAATAGGCTACTGAATTGCGCTTATCAGGGGTTAATCCCTTTTTGTAACTACCGGATAATAAATATTTTAAATAGTAAAAACGGTTTATTTTGAGAATGGTTTATGAATAATCGGGGTTAATAACAGTAAATAGAATAGTATGAAGGATATTTACGAAATGTGGATCATAATCCCCGTATAACGGCAATAAAAATCACCATAAGAAAAGAGATCAGGAAAGGTTCCAGGATCCTTCTCAATTTCCTTCGCTTTCCCTGTCTGTATTTTACAGTACCAACCGTTTTTTATCAATCCATTACTTTCTGGCCTTCCATTTCTCGATTATCTTCGGAAATTCCTCCTGAAAGATCTTATAAAGCTCGATCAAATCTTTCAGGTTCTCCGTAAAACGCGAATCCTTATCAGAGCGGATCTCTATTGCCTCTGCGGCCATTTTTTCGAGCGCTTCAAAAAGTTTAACCCTGTCCTGTGTAATGGCGGGAAAATTTTCTTTCCCCATGCTGAGCCTGAAATACCGTTTCCTGTCACCGGGCTTTGTAATTTCTTCGATACTCCCCCCGCGAAGCAGATGATTAATCGCGTTACTAATTGCACTTTTGCTTGCATTCACAAAATCTTTAATCTCAAAAAATGTTTGTTCAGGAGGCTCGGCTACAAAAAGATAGGCTACCACACGCCCGATAATGGGTGAAAATCCGAGCATGCGCTCCATTTGTACACCCGCCCGTTCAACGAATTCCTGTTTTCTTTCAAATTCCGGTATTTCTTTGGTCTTTGCCATAATTCTGTTTATATATACGTTGTTCTTTTGGTTCTGTTACATAAGAACTTAAAATAACATATTATTTTAGAACAAAAAACAAAGATCCCCCCACTATCCAGGCACCGATCTTTTCAATGGTGGGACCTTCTTCATCCACGGGAATTAAGAGATATACCCTGAAGCCCTGCATCCGGGTACCCTCGCCGCGATCCAGATCGACCGAATTTGTGTCGGGCATTCAGGCCCTTTCTTATAAAATGAGTAAAATCATTCTCCATACATGGATTTTATTTTACTTTTACCTTTCGTTTCGGCATATGAAGGATCAGAATTCATTGAATAAACAGGATATAAAAATAATCTGTTACCATTGCGGCGATCTCTGCAGGGAAGACCATATCGTTCATGACGATAAGGATTTCTGCTGTAATGGATGTAAAACAGTATATGAGATCCTTAAAGAAAACGACCTCTGTGATTACTATACTTTGCAACAGAATCCCGGTATAAATCTGAAAAGCCGCGATTTTGGTGACAAATTCAATTATCTTGAAAACGAGGAGATCCAGAACGAGATCCTTGACTTCAGGGAGGGTCATACTGCCAGGGTCAGTTTTGAGATACCGGCCATCCACTGTTCATCCTGCATCTGGCTTTTGGAAAACTTATATAAACTAAAGGAAGGTATACGGTATTCGAGGGTCAATTTTGCAAGGAAAGAGACGAATATAAATTTTGATCCCGGAGAAATATCATTGAAGGAACTGGTCGGACTGTTAACCACGATCGGTTATGAACCTTATATCAGTCTCGAACAGGGATCGAGGAAAAAATTCAAGTCCTACAATAAGGAGCTGTTGATCAAGATCGGTGTGGCAGGTTTCAGTTTCGGCAATATCATGCTGCTCAGTTTTCCTGAATATTTCGGATTTGAAGGGATTGATGATGTCCTCATTCAGCGGTCCATCTCCTGGCTCAATATAGCACTGGCCATACCCGTGGTTTTTTACTGCAGTACCTATTATTTCAAGTCCGCCTGGGCCGGATTAAAACAAAAATACATAAATATCGATGTCCCTATTTCTTTGGGCATAATCACCCTTTTCGTAGTCAGCCTGGTTCATATTATTTTTCATCTCGGTCCCGGCTATCTCGATTCGTTGTCCGGGTTGATATTCTTTTTACTGATCGGACGGTATGTTCAGAACAAAACCTATGAAGGCCTTTCATTTGAAAGGGATTATCGATCTTATTTCCCCCTTGCGGTAACCCGGATCAGGGAAGGAAAGACGGAACCCGTACCGGTTCAGGGCCTCAGGGAATCGGATGAGATCCAGATCAGGAATGATGAAATTATTCCTGCTGACAGTATACTGCTGAGCGAAGAGGCATTTATTGATTATAGTTTTGTAACCGGCGAATCAGATCCCGTTCATAAGAAAAAGAATGAGCTGATCTTTGCGGGAGGCAGACAAACCGGCCCGGCTATACGACTGAATGTGCTAAAACCGGTTTCGCAGAGTTACCTGACCCAACTCTGGAACAACAGTGCCTTCGGTAACCAGGATAAGAGCCATCTTCAGACAATGGTCAACCGGATCAGCAAATACTTCACGGCTGTCGTATTACTCATTGCGCTGTCCGGTCTGATCACCTGGTTTTTTATCGACACTCAAAAAGCCTGGTTTGTTTTCACCGCAGTATTGATAATAGCCTGCCCATGTGCCCTGGCTTTATCCACGCCTTTCACTCTTGGGAACACAATGAATATTTTCGGAAAAAACCGTTTCTATCTGAAAAACAATTCGGTGGTGGAAAGAATGACCGCAATCGATCATATCGTATTCGACAAGACCGGTACCCTGACCGAAACGAAAAAAGGGGCCATGATCTATAGCGGCGACCCTTTGACTGAAAAAGAAAAGCAGATGACCGTTTCGCTCGTTTCCAATTCAACGCATCCATTAAGCCGCAAATTACTTCAAAGCATGACTCGTGAATACGGCACAGAGGCCATACCGGTTAAAGATTACAGGGAGATCAGAGGAAAAGGTGTCCTCGGTATGGTTGATGGTCATCTTATTAAAGTGGGTTCGGCTGAATTGATGAATGGCGAGTTGATGGGAAATGGAACCGGTGAAGAGAGCAGGAAGGAACTATTTACGAGGGTTTATTTGTCCATTGATGATCAACTTAAAGGATCTTTTCATATACAGAATGAGTACCGTGTCGGTGTTGAAGAAGTGATCGGGTCACTGGGAAAAAAATTTCAATTAAGCATCCTTTCAGGAGATAATGAAAAAGAAAAAACCAGATTGCAGTCTGTTTTTCCACCTTCCACTGAAATGCGGTTCAACCAGAAACCGGAACAGAAATTAAAATACATTCATGAATTGCAACAACAGGGAAAAAAAGTAGCCATGCTGGGTGACGGCCTGAACGATGCCGGTGCATTGATGAAAAGTGACCTGGGGATTGCGGTTACAGAAGATATCACTTCCTTTACACCGGCCAGTGATGCCATTATTGATGCCGGTGCATTATCACGAATGAATAAACTGTTTGATTTTTCGCACACAGCGAAAAAAATCATCATGGCTAGTTTTGCTTTATCCTTCCTCTATAATATTGCCGGGATGGGTTTTGCTCTCCTTGGCATCCTTACGCCCATAATAGCAGCCATCCTTATGCCTGCCAGCAGCCTAAGTGTGGTTTTTTTCACTACCTTTACCGTTAACATAATGGCCAGACTGAAAAAATTAACCTGATGTCCGTAATTCTCTTATTGATCATTTTCAGTATTATCATAGCCTTGATATTTTTAATAGCCTTTATCTGGGCTGTCAGATCGGGACAATATGACGATACCGATTCCCCGGCTGTGCGGATATTATTCGATGAAAAACACAAATCAAAAAATGATCCTGCGCATAAAAAGGATGAATGATCCCTGGCACCACAGCGTTCAATATACCAGGTAGAGCAAGTATCTGATAATCCTAGAAGCCGCAATTGCATACATGCAGGAAGGATTAATTTGTGAAGGTCAGGAATCCTCCGGCTGATCAAAAAAGCTCAACGAGACCCTACTGATCTATAAAATTCCGGACCAGCCTGCTTTCCAGAAACTTATTAAGGCCCATCATTATAATGAAAAACACCAGGAGAACAAACCCTGCCAGTTGAAAAACATCCGGGATACTCTCATACATCCTGCGCAGGGGCTCAAACAGGACCGGAGTAAGAAACTGGCCGGTAAAAGTAAAGGTGCTGACTCCACCCAGTATCCTGCCCCGAAAATCCCGGGGCGCCAGGTTCAGGAGAATGAGGTTATTATTCGGCATGAGCACACCGAATCCCATGCCATTCAGCGCAAGGCCGGATAAAACCGCGGCATACGATTCCGAATTGGCAATGATCAAAAATCCTGCTCCCATCAATCCAAATATTAATCCATAGACCTGAAAATAATTTAAACGCTTTTTCAGGTCCTTGAAAAAATAGCTGGTAACCGCACCTGAAAAAGTAGAAGTTGAAATGGATAATCCGATCTGAAAATTGGATATACCCTCGAATTTCTGCAACAGAAAGGGTATATATACAGGTACCATATAAAATATCATCATACTCACCAGTGCGATGAAATAATTGGCCAGCACCCATTTTTTTGAAAAATCCCGGCTGCTGAAAAGCACGCTTTCTGACCGGGTCATTTCGGGTTCATATATGATCCAGATCGTTAAAGGCAGGAGAAGGAACGAAAAGGTGTAAATAATGAATGGGTATCTCCAGTCCATATCGGCCAGCAAACCACCAAGCAGAATAAAAATCACGCCACCCAATGCCATAAATGATCCCTGATAGCCAATAAATTCCTGCCTTTCCATCGAACGGAAATAATCTCCTATCAGGGTGGTAGTGGATGTCATCGTGCCGGCCACAGCCAGGCCAAGTACCGCCCGGCTTATCAGCAGGATCATGAGGTCATCCATGAAAAATCCGGCAAACCCCGATATTCCGTAGAGGACCAATGAAAACAACAATACCTTTTTCCGCCCGAAATAATCAATGATCAGTCCTGAAAATGGAGCGCTGACGGCTATAAACAAACCGGGTATGGTAAGAATAAATTTGGAAAGAAATTCCGCATTCGGTGATTCGATAAAATGTTGCTGGATCTGGGGCAAAGATGGTGAAATGGTGGCTCCAGCCATCACGGTAAGGCTGGATGCCGCCAGAAGGGTCAGCTTGAGCCAGAAACTTTTTTTCAAAAATGCTTAATTTTGTATTCTTAAACCAGAGAGCCAAAAAAACAAAAGAATCATTAATAAAGGGAGGATTAACAATAAATTATGCCACAGTCATTTGATACCCTGCGGGTCGGGCACGCCTATAAACTTATCAACTACGGAGAAGAAAATGAATTCGAACTGGTAGCTATCCGGAACGAGGATGAATATATCATCAAAGACCTCAACAGCAGGGAGGTTCTTAGCTTACGGAAATTGATAGAATATGGTAAAGGAAAAGATTACGACCTATACGAACTGGAAGAATAAGGATATTCCCGCCGGGCAGGCAGGCACATCATTTCCGGAATGAAGCATATTCAGAATCCACATGAAAATGTGCCACCCGGGCTGATTGCTTTTCATTTGTGATTATTCTTCATCCGGGTTATGGGATTTCATATAGGAATCCGCTGAAAATCTTCCCGGGCCCCATATCAGAAAAAAGATCAATAATACAAAAACAATTATTGAAAACACCAGGTCTGAAAACACACTGAAAAACCCGGCATTCACAATTTTACAATATATGGCTCCGAAAAATACGGGAAGCTCAAAAATTATGGCGATCCTGGTGAGCAGGCCCATTCCTATCAGAATGCCTCCCACCAGATAAGTAAAGGCCACGTGATGCTCTACAATAAAGGCCCAGCCTCCGATACTGGAATTCTGAATGATCTGTAACAACGCTTCGGGGTTATGGATGAAATAGATACCCCGAATAAAAATTGCAATTCCCAGAAAAATACGTACGATATCCAGCCATAAGGGATGATGTTTATCCGTAAAATGGCGCAACGATTTAATTTGTTGAGCAAAGTCCATAGGTTTTAGTGTTTATAAATGGAACAAATGCCGGATTAAAAAAGTGCCCGCTTTCCTCCAGAATTTTTCCTCTATATCCCACTCCCCTTAAAAAAAGATACAATTATTGTGATATGACCCGTGAAATATTGTATTATTTACATTATATTAATTTTTCTAATTTTGATTGATCTTTTCAATTTCAGAACTTCCGGTCATAAATTGATGCAAAGGATCAAATCTTATCATGATCCGGTGGATATTGCTCATTATCATTATGGGAAATACAGGATACGATATATTGATATCGGCTCCAGGCAAAAGCCCCCCATAATATTAATTCATGGTGCCCCGGGGTCATTAGACGCCTTTCTGGAACAATTCAATGACCCATCATTAAGGCAATCGGCCAGAATGGTCGCCATGGACCGGCCGGGCCACGGATATTCGGGTTTGGGAAAAGCATTAATCTCCATAAAAGAACAGGCAAATCATATAGCCCCTTTATTAACACATATCAAACAGGAGAGTAAAATCATTCTTGCAGGTCATTCGTACGGTGGCACGATAGCGCTTCAACTCGCAGCGGAATATCCTGAAAAAGTAGGTGGCCTGATACTGGTCAGTGCAGCTGTGGATCCCGGTCATGAAAAGATTTTCTGGGTATCATACCTTTTAAAAATACCCGGGTTTGATCTTCTGATCCCTCCTTCCCTGAGGGTTACGAACGAAGAAAAACTATCTCATAAGAAGGAACTGGAAAAAATGCAATGGATCTGGGAGAAAATAAATATCCCGGTTACGATAATTCACAGCCGTGATGATTTTATAGTGCCCTTTGAAAATGCCCGGTTTGCAGAGCGGATGTTATCCGATACCCGGGTAAGCATGGTGATCCATGAAAAAAAAGGTCATTTGATACCCTGGACTCACCCTGAAATTCTCAATGCTGAAATTCTGAAAATGACAGGTAAACAAACAACCTTGGAATCCCGCTGATCTTTACTCCGGCTTTAATGGATCAAATTCCGATTTAAAAATATGTATTTCGGGTTTTTTTATATCTTTACCTTCCGAAAAATGATTTTTCATTTTTAAATATGATCAAAGTCATATAATAAAATTTTTGATCTTTCTATTTTGCGCCGATTTCGAAAAAATAAAACCTGCGATCATATATGAGTCTTGAAAAGTTTCAGTACGACAATAAAATTGTTAAGGCTTTCATTATTGCTTCTGTGGTCTTCGGATTAGTGGGCATGCTGGTTGGGCTCACCCTTGCCACTCAACTTTTTTATCCCGATGCCAATCTCAATCTGCCCTTCACCACATTCGGCCGGATCAGGCCGCTTCATACCAATGCGGTGATTTTTGCCTTTGTAGGAAATGCCATCTTTGCCGGCGTATATTATTCCCTGCAACGCTTATTGAAGACCCGGATGTACAGCGACCTGTTAAGCTGGATCAATTTCTGGGGCTGGCAGGCCATTATCCTTGCCGCGGCGATCACCCTGCCTCTTGGTATTACTACCTCCAAAGAATATGCCGAACTCGAGTGGCCGATCGATATAGCGATCACCGTGATCTGGGTCGTTTTCGGGATCAACATGCTGGGCACCATCCTTAAGAGAAGGGAAAAGCATATGTATGTGGCTATCTGGTTTTACATCGCTACGTTTGTCGCGGTTGCCGTATTGCATGTGGTCAATTCATTTGAGTACCCCGTAAGCTTTTTCAAAAGTTACTCCTGGTATGCCGGCGTCCAGGATGCGCTGGTGCAATGGTGGTATGGTCATAACGCGGTGGCTTTCTTCCTTACGACCCCTTACCTGGGGCTTATGTACTATTATCTGCCCAAAGCTGCCAACCGGCCTGTCTATTCCTACAAACTTTCGATCATTCATTTCTGGTCCCTCATCTTTATCTATATCTGGGCGGGACCGCATCATTTATTATATACAGCCCTTCCTGACTGGGCACAGTCGCTGGGAACCGTATTTTCCATCATGCTCATAGCTCCCAGCTGGGGGGGCATGCTCAATGGCCTGCTGACCCTGAGGGGGGCATGGGACAAGGTGCGGATAGATCCCGTACTTAAATTCATGGTGGTAGCTGTTACTGCTTATGGTATGGCCACCTTTGAGGGACCGATGCTTTCTCTGAAAAATGTGAATGCTATCGCACATTATACCGACTGGATCATTGCCCACGTACATATTGGAGGGCTTGGCTGGAATGGATTTCTCACCTTCGGTATGTTGTACTGGCTGATACCCAGAATGTGGGGGACAAAACTGTTTTCAACCAAACTGGCTAATTTCCATTTCTGGATCGGTACGCTGGGGATCATTTTTTATGCCCTTCCCATGTATTTTTCCGGATTTACACAAAGCCTGATGTGGAAACAATTCACGGATCAGGGTGTGCTCATGTATCCCAATTTCCTGGAAACCGTTACACAGATCATACCGATGTATATCCTCCGGGCAACAGGTGGCCTATTATATTTTACCGGGGTAATCGTGATGTGCTACAACCTGGTAAAAACGGCCAACCAAGGTAAATTCATTCCGGACGAGGATGCTGAAGCGCCACCCAGGGAAGAAGATGTAAGAGAAGAAAAATACTGGCACAGGGCACTTGAATCAAAACCTGTACTTTTCACTGTGCTGGCCCTGATTGCGGTATTGATAGGAGGCATCATTGAATTTGTGCCAACCTTCCTGATCAAATCGAATGTGCCGACCATTGAAAATATAAAACCGTACACAGCCCTTGAGTTACATGGCCGCGATATTTATATCCGCGAGGGCTGTAACAATTGTCACTCCCAGATGATACGGCCCTTCAGGGATGAGGTTGTGCGTTACGATCCGAATAATATGGAATATTCCAAAGCCGGTGAGTTCATATATGACCACCCTTTCCTATGGGGTTCCAAACGCACCGGGCCCGATCTCCATCGAATAGGCGGCAAATATCCGGATTCATGGCATTATCATCATATGCTCGATCCCACATCCATGTCTCCCAATTCGATCATGCCCCCATATCCCTGGCTTTTTGATCATTATATTGATATCGGATCCACTGGATCCAAGATAAAAGCCCTGAGAACACTGGGTGTGCCCTATAAAGAAAATTATGAGTCCGACGCCATAGATGAGATCTATCTGCAGGCCGATGAAATCGTGAAAAATCTGAGCGATGACGGTATCGATGTGCATCCGGAAACGGAGATCGTGGCATTGATCGCTTATCTGCAAAGGCTTGGCACCGATATTAAAGCCCAGAGCACGACAACAGAATAACAATAAATTTGTCTTATGTATAAAGAGGTACTTCGATCGATAGAAAATGTTGAGATCTGGCCATCCATCTCCCTGATCATATTTTTTCTGTTATTTATCGGAGTGTTGATTTATGTAATACGCAGTGATAGAGAGTTTATAAAAAAAATGAAAGAAATGCCCCTGGATGATGGCACTGCGGCAGATAAAGAAAAAAACAAAGAGAGAGAACCGGAAAAAACACATGACCGATCATGATAAATAAGATATTATCCACTTTTTTTATTTCGCTTTTTCCCTCAACGCTTTTTGCACAGGCACAGGAAACCACCACACAATCATCCAGTGCTGAAACCCTCATCTATGTGATCGTGGGACTGGTATTGTTAATTTCTATCCTCGTATTGCTGGTCTCAATTTACACCCTGTACGTAGTCAGGACGATCCTGAAAAAAGATGAGAAAGAAAAGGAAACCAAGGAAATTGAAGAAGAAGAAATAGAAATCGAAGAAAGCAAAAGTCTCTGGACAAAGATCTCCAAATCACTCACAAGAGCCCAACCGGTTGAACAGGAAGATGAGATCCTGCTCGATCATAGTTATGATGGAATAAGAGAGCTGGATAACCACCTCCCTCCCTGGTGGAAATGGCTTTTCTACATCACCATTTTCTGGTCGGTGATCTATTTACTGGTATACCATGTTTTCAACGTGCTTCCCCTATCCGGTGAACAGTTCGAGGCCTCCCTGGCAAAGGCTGAAGCTGAAAAGGAATTGCGAATGGCTGAGGCTCCGGAAGAGACCTTCACCGAAGCCAATGTCACCCTGACCACGGATGCAGCCAATCTCGAAGAAGGAGAAACCATTTTCAACCGGCAATGTGCCGTATGTCATCGTCAGGACGGCGGAGGCAGTGTGGGGCCCAACCTTACCGATAATTACTGGGTCCATGGAGGGAGCATTCAAAACATCTATGCGGTCATTAAGAACGGTGTGCCTCAACAGGGAATGATATCCTGGGAATCGCAGCTTTCACCCTCCCAGATGCGTAATGTAGCCAGCTACATTAAAGCGGAACTGGTGGGCACAAATCCACCCAACCCCAAGGAGCCGCAGGGAGAATTGTATGAACCGGCGCAGGAAGAACAACAGGAACAAGAAGAACAACAGGAACAGGAAGATACTTCAACAGATACAACCCGGGATGCCGCAAAGTAGTGTTATATTTGCAGAATGGAAGATCTATACAAGGTTGATGAGGAGTACAGGGATCATTTATCGACAGTAGATGAAAAGGGAAAAAGAGTATGGGTTTATCCGAAAAAACCGGCGGGTAAATTTCACCAGCTCAGGGTAATCGTAGCCATAATACTTCTGTCGATCTTGTTTGCAGGGCCCTTTATCAGGATAGACGGGCAGCCTTTTATGTTGCTGAATGTTTTCGAGAGGAAGTTCATCATTTTCGGCACCCCTTTCTGGCCCCAGGATTTTCATTTATTTGCACTGGCCTTTATTTCATTTGTCGTCTTCATTGTGCTTTTTACTGTGGTTTTTGGACGGGTCTGGTGTGGCTGGGCCTGTCCTCAGACGATCTTTATGGAAATGATATTCCGCAAGATCGAATACTGGATCGAAGGGGATGCCAACCAGCAGCGAAGATTGAATAAAGCGCCATGGACAAGGCAAAAAGTTTTTAAAAAGGGTGGCAAGCATCTTGTGTTTGCAGGCATATCGCTGGTAATTTCCCATCTGGTGATGGCTTATCTAATCGGTATCGGCCAGGTCAGGGAACTGATCACCCAGTCGCCTCTCAATAACCTGGGAGGGTTTATCGGATTGATGTTCTTTACCTTTCTTTTTTATCTTGTTTTTGCTTTTCTCCGTGAACAGGTCTGTATAGGTATTTGTCCCTACGGGAGGTTACAGGGAGTGTTCCTCGGTGAAAATTCAATGGCTGTAATGTATGATTGGAAAAGAGGTGAGCCCCGTGGAAAACTCCGTAAAAACCGGGGATCTCCCGATGAAAAACATGGTGACTGTATCGATTGCCACCGCTGTGTGCACGTTTGTCCTACAGGAATCGATATCCGTAACGGCACTCAGATGGAATGTGTAAACTGTACCGCCTGCATGGATGCCTGTGATTATGTAATGGATAAAATCGACCGGCCCAGGGGACTTATCCGGCTTGCTTCCTACAACAGCATCTTAAAAGGCTATAAGAACCTGATCAACAGCCGCGTGATGGGATACAGTGTAATCCTGGTTTTACTGGTAGGGCTGCAGGTTTTCCTGCTGACAACCCGGATCCCCGTGGAAACTACGGTAGTGAGGGTGCCGGGCATGCTGTACCAGGAAAAAGAAAATAACCGGATAAGTAACCTGTATAATATCCGGTTTGTCAACAAAACTTTTGACAAGAGAAATATCAGGCTGAACCTGAGGGATGTCAATGAGGGAACCATCGAACGAGTAGGTGGTGAAAGCCTTGAGATCCCCGCTAATGAAAGCCTGGAAGGGGTTTTCTTTATTGAAATGCCCCGGGATCAGATCCGGGAGGTAAAAACCACGGTAACTATCGAAATACTGAATGAAAACAATGAGGTGATCGACCGGGTTAAGACTAATTTCCTGGGGCCCTTAGAATGGAAAAAGTCATGAACTGGGGAATACGCATAATCATATTGCTTGGAGCTTTCATTACCCTGGTACTTTTTATGGTATCCAGGGCCATGAAAGAAGAGTTCCACCTGGTAGCGGAGAATTATTATGAAAGAGAAGTGAAATACCAGGAAGAGATCGATAAGATAAATAATGCCCGGTCTCTTACTCAACCGATAGCCATTAATTACCGGGCCGGTGAAAACATGGTGTATATTGCCTTCCCGGATAATCAAAAAAGACATGTGGAGGGCATCGTATACTTTTTCCGGCCTTCCGACTCTTCCCTTGACCGCGAATTTGAAGCGGATCCTGATGATACAGGTCTGCAGAAGGTCGATGTAAAAAATTTTGAAAAAGGCCTGTGGCAGGTCAAGATAAGCTGGCGTTACGGAAGACAGGAATTTCAGGAGGAAAAAAATATAATTATACAATAATAATGATACTCTGGACAGCATTCATAGTCGGCTTATTCGGTAGCCTGCACTGTATCGGGATGTGTGGCCCCATTGCGCTGGCCCTGCCGGTCTTTGAGGGCGACCGGTCAAAATTATTGACCTCTCGATTTTTGTATAATATCGGCAGAACCATTACCTATGCCGGATTGGGGGCTTTTATCGGCCTGGTGGGCAAAGGGCTTTCCGTGGCCGGAACACAACAATGGCTATCCATTATTGCAGGTGCTTTGTTAATTCTAATCGTATTTCTTCCATCTTCTGTGGCTTCCCGGTTTACGCTGTTGAAACCGGCAGTTCATTTTACCGGATGGATAAAAAAACGGTTTGGAAGTCTGCTGGGTAAAAAATCCGTATCTTCCGTATTTATGATCGGCCTGATCAACGGTTTTCTTCCATGCGGACTGGTTTATGTGGCCCTGGCCGGAGCACTGGCTACCGGTTCCACTTATCAGGGCATGCTTTATATGGTTTTCTTCGGGCTCGGCACGCTTCCTTTGATGTTTGTGTTTTCACTTGCCGGGCAGTTTATCGGGGTCAATGCCCGCAGAAAATTCACAAAATTGATCCCCGCCTTTATTTTTGTGTTGGGGGTGCTCTTTATCCTGCGCGGACTTAATCTTGGAATACCTTATATAAGCCCGCAACTGGAGGATAAAGCACATATGGAAACTCCTGCCTGTCATTAAATCATCTGTCAAATTAGGATGAGCAAGGATTTCAAAAAGGATTGACACTGAACTGGTGCGATTTTGCCGTGGGCTTCAGGTGTGATCAGTTCATTTAACTGATGATGTTCACGACACAATAATGGAAAGCAATTAAGATCAGATATGATTTCTAATAAGCAGATTTGTTAATATCTTGGTGCTATAAATAAAAACCGATGAAAAATTCAATCGCCATACTTTTTTTATACACAATAATCCTGGCAGTAGTATTCCCACAAAAACTGATTGCACAGGACAGCAATACCAAACTGAAAGCCCTGATCATCGACGGGCAGAATAACCACGGCGTCTGGCCCAAGACTACCATCATGATGAAGGATTTTCTTGAGCAGACCGGTTTATTCGAAGTGTATATTGAACGGACACAATATTTATGGCTTGGCCCGCATTACGATAAAAGCATCGGTCTGGATGATATTACCGATCTTCTTACCATGTATCCGGTCAAAAGTGAACAGGATAATATGGTGGTAGAAGAGCCCAGACCTGATTCAAATTTCAGTCCCGATTTTGAGAAATACGATGTGATCATAAACAACTTTGGCTGGAAAGCTGCCGACTGGCCGGAAGAGACAATAAAAAAATTCGAGAAATACATGGCTCAAGGGGGTGGCATGGTGGTGGTCCATGCGGCCAATAACTCCTGGGGCGACTGGGACGAATACAATAAAATGATCGGTCTTGGTGGCTGGGGAGGACGTAATGCAGAAAGTGGCACCTATGCCCACCTGGATGAAAAAGGAGAATTACAACTTGACAGGCCTGAAGGGGAATGCGGATCGCATGGTCCGCAATACGAATATGTACTCGAAAACCGGGCTCCCGGTCATCCGGTCACGAACGGATTGCCTCTTCGGTGGAAACATGCCAAGGACGAACTTTATGAGCGGCTTTGTGGCCCGGCTGAAAATATGACGATCCTTTATACGGGATACTCGGATAAAGAAAAGAATGCCCCGCCGTGGAATAAGGATATGAAAGCCACCGGCATGCACGAACCCCTTATATTCACTATTGATTATGGCAAGGGGAGGGTATTCCATACCGGCCTAGGCCATATGGGGTACTCCATGGAATGCGTGGGGTTCATGACTACTTTCCAGCGGGGGGCCGAATGGGCCGCCACGGGAAAAGTGACCCAGGAAGTCCCCGATGATTTTCCCGGTCCGGATAAGGTAAGTATCCGGGAATGGGATAATTATATAACGAAATAATTTTTAAGGAGGAACTACCATGTATCGCAACACTCAACTTTTTTTACTCATTATCACCTTGTTTGTTCTTTCGTGTACTGACGCCGAACAGGTTACGGTGGTTGACAGGCCGGTCACCGATTCCATTAATGACTTTTACATCGGTAACCGGCCTCCCCTTCAGCCCAGTCCACTGATCAAGCTACCCATCGGGAGCATCAAACCTCGGGGCTGGCTAAGAAAGCAGCTTGAACTTCAGGCTAATGGCTATCATGGTCATCTTTTGGAGATCAGCCGTTTCCTGAAAAAGGATAACAATGCCTGGCTCGACCCGGAAGGGAGGGGAGAACATGGCTGGGAAGAGGCACCTTACTGGCTAAAGGGATTCAGTAATTGCGCTTATGTCTTGAATAATGAGACTATGATCGAAGAGTCGATGCACTGGTTAAATGCAACGATCAATAGCCAGCAGGAGGATGGCTGGTTCGGGCCGGGACACGACCGGACGGGGGCAGCGACACGTCTCCAGGGCCGTGCCGATCTATGGCCGAATATGATCATGCTTTTTAATTTACAGAATTATCATGAATATTCAGGAGATCAACGGGTTATTGACCTGATGCTGACATATTTCAACTATCTTCAATCATATCCTGATGATGAATTCCTGGTAGGTTTCTGGCCCCGGATGCGTGCGGGTGATATGCTTTACACCGTATACTGGCTCTACAACCGTACCGGGGAAGAATGGCTACTTGATTTTGCTGAAAAGGTAAATCGCAACACGGCTCCCTGGGATCAAAAAGTGGCCAGTTGGCATAACGTAAATATTGCCCAGGCTTTCGGACAGCCGGCCATATATTGGATGCAATCAGGGAAACCATGGGATCTGGAGGCTGCGGAACGAAACTGGCAGGAGGTCAGGGGAATGTTCGGACAGGTTCCCGGCGGCATGTTTGGCAGTGATGAAAATTGCCGTCTTGGTTATGATGGACCCCGGCAGGCGATTGAGACCTGCGGCATGGTGGAAGAAATGCTTAGTGATGAGATCCTGCTCCGGACCACCGGAGATCTGAAATGGGCGGACCGATGCGAGAATGTAGCCTTTAATTCATTGCCGGCCGCATTCACGGCAGATATGAAGGCTCTTCGTTATCTTACGGCTCCCAACATGCCCCGGTCGGATTCGGCATCAAAAAGTCCCGGCCTTCAGAACGGAGGGCCCATGTTATGGATGAATCCTCACAGGCATCGTTGCTGTCAGCACAATACGGGACATGGATGGCCTTATTATGCCCAGAATCTCTGGCATGCCACACCTGATAACGGGTTGGCGGCAGTGTTTTATTCGGCCAGTACGGTTACGGGATTAGTCGGGAAAGGGGATGAAATCACCATAACCGGGAACACCACATATCCTTTCGAAGAGCAGGTGGAACTGGTGATCTCCAGTCCGGGACCGGTGGAGTTTCCTTTGTACCTTCGTATACCCGGCTGGTGTGAAAATCCGGAACTTTCCATTAATGGACAAAAAGTTAATGTATCCGCCACACCATTATCCTACATAAAAATTTCAAGGACCTTTCAGGATGGTGATCTGATCACCCTCAATCTACCTATGGAACTGAATCTGACAAAATGGGAGGAAAACAAAAACAGTGTATCGGTCCATTACGGGCCATTGACCTTCTCTCTCAGGATCGAAGAAAATTATATTCGGACAGGGGGCACGGATAAATGGCCGGCCTGGCAGATCTTTCCTGCCTCAGACTGGAATTACGGGTTGGAACTTGATAGTAATGATCCGCTGTCTTCTTTCGAGGTAATCAGAAAAGAATGGCCCGAATCGGATATGCCTTTTACACTGGATAACACGCCCATTGAATTAAGGGCTGGGGCCAGGAAGATACCTCAATGGAAACTGGATGACCGGGGCCTTGTTCAGGAGGTCCAGTATAGTCCTGCCAAAACCAATGAAGCGCTGGAAACCGTAACCCTGGTCCCCATGGGGGCAGCCCGGATCAGGATATCGGCCCTTCCAACTGTCGCTGCTTCTGCTGACGCGGCTGAGTGGGAGTCTGGTAAAAGATAATATCATTTGTTTTGTCACAAAAAAAGCCCTGCAACGAAAACGCTGCAGGGCTTTTGTAATAAGAAAATGGCAAC